>CALBJC010000148.1 GCA_937892655.1 uncultured Clostridia bacterium
TTCTGAGCTCGGTGTAAATCTTAAGCAGGGCTATAATGGCGATCTCACATCACGTCAGGCTGGTTCAATTGGCGGCCAGATGGTAAAAAAGATGATTGACGCGTATAAGACTGGTTCAAAATCATAGTATTTTCATTAATAACTAGAAATGTAAAAACCCGCTTGAAATCAAGCGGGTTTTTAATTATATCATTAGGACAGTTAAAATATAAAAATGAATTGTAGAGTGGTTTGTTTTGTGCAGGGTGACATATTTGAAATATAAATGGAAAATAGTATGTTATTTGTTTGACGAGTGCAGTAATTTGTGATATAATACACTTGATTAATATAAATGTGTAGCATTTCGCAAGTTGGAAGGTGTGTTTGGGTGAAAACTGCAGTTATTACAAAAGAAAAAGAAATTGTTTTGGACCGCAATGCAGTTATCAATGAAAAACGAGTATATCAGATTTTAAAGCGTTCCCAGGATATATTGCTTTCGTTTTTGGCTCTTGTCATTCTGTGGCCGATTTTGCTGATAATAGCTTTGATAATTTACATAGATAGTCCTGGAGCGAGCCCGTTCTTTTCTCAGAAAAGAGTCGGTATGAATGGTAAAGTGTTCAATTTTTATAAGTT
Organism: uncultured Clostridia bacterium; assembly: GCA_937892655.1. Classification (GTDB taxonomy): domain Bacteria; phylum Bacillota; class Clostridia; order Oscillospirales; family Ruminococcaceae; genus CALBJC01. The sequence continues at coordinate 622 of CALBJC010000148.1, forward strand.
CCGCTCAATGATTCCTGATGCTGAAAAGAAACTTAATGTACTGCTTGAACAAAATGAAATGGATGGGCCGGTATTCAAGATCAAGGATGATCCGAGAATTACGAGAGTTGGTAAATTTATTAGAAAAACAAGTATTGATGAGTTGCCTCAGCTTATTAATATACTCAAAGGTGATATGTCGTTTGTTGGTCCAAGACCGGCGTTACCAAGAGAGGTAGAGCATTATTCTGATTATGAAAACCAGCGTCTGTACGTTTTACCAGGTCTTACATGCTATTGGCAGGTACAGCCAAATCGTAATGAGGTTGAATTTGATGAATGGATGGCGCTTGATATTAAGTATATCAAGGAGCGCTCTTTTTTAGTTGACTGGAAGATTCTTTTCAAAACACTGGGAGTTGTAATCAATATGGATGGCAGATAATCCGATGAATCATATAGTCTTTGTTAATATCCACAATATTTTGCGGTTTGGTTTGTGCCAAATCGCAAATTTTTGTGTTTGGGCTTTTATTTGTTTTCTTATTGTGCTATACTTATTATGTAAAATTGTGTAGAATTTGAATAAAAAGCATTTTTCGGAGGTGTAGAAAATATGTCAGCAAGACGTAGAAGACCGTGGTACAAAAGGCTCAAATATAAAAATATAATGGTAGCCTTAATGGCAATGATTTTCATTATTTTAGTTATCGTTGCTGCTTGTCAGGCGGGCGGTAATGATAAGGATGAGGATGAATCATCAAAAGAGGATTCTTCATCAGTTGAGGATACATCATCAACCCCAGAGCCGTCAGTAATAATCGCTACTGACTATACTCCTGTTGAGGTTTCAAACGATAAGATTTATGAGGGTAACCTTATCCTTGTAAACAACGATACGAAGTATAACTCAACCCCTGCAAACCTTGTAAATGTATATAACTCAAAGACATCGAATTTCAAGGCTAAGGATATGCTCGTTGAACTTGACGGCACACTTATGCAGGCGTTAAACTCAATGCTTGATGAGTTTGCAAGGCAGACGGGCGGTACACACGTAATGATTATAAGCGGTTACCGCTCAGTTGAATATCAGCAGCAGCTTTACGATGAAGAGCTTGCATCTACCGGTCAGACAAGCTCAACTCTCGTTACAATTCCTGGCTACAGCGAACATCATACTGGTATGGCTACTGACTTTGGCCTTTATCCTACAGATGGCGTTTATCGTCAGTATGACGGCGAGGGTGACTACGCTTGGATTGAAGAAAACTGCCATAAGTATGGTATAATCCTGCGTTACCCTGAGGGCAAGCTTGATATTACGGGTATCGACAACGAGCCATGGCATTTCAGATATGTAGGCAAGCCACATTCTACATACATTATGTCAAACGGCATCTGTCTGGAAGAATACATCGAGCTTTTGAGAGATTATACCCTCAATACCCAGCCTTTATATGTAACAGCTGATGATGGCGACAGATACGCTGTTTACTATGTAGCGGCATCAGAAAATTCAGCGGATAACATTACAGCTATCCCGATTCCAAGATATGCAGATGAAACTGTATATGAATACTCAATTTCAGGTAATAATATTGATGGCTTTATTGTAACTGTCAAATTATAATTTTGCTTTTTAGAAAGGAAGCGCAAATAAACATGAGCGAATGTACACATAACTGCTCTACCTGCTCACAGAACTGTTCTTCAAGAGAACAGCAGAGCCTTATTGAAAAGCCACATGAGCTTTCAAAAATCAAAAAGGTAATAGGCGTTGTCAGTGGTAAGGGCGGTGTAGGTAAGTCACTTGTAACCTCTATGATGGCAGTAGCCGCACAAAGAGCAGGCTACAAGACAGCCATTTTGGATGCAGATATTACCGGCCCTTCAATCCCTAAGGCTTTCGGCCTTGACGGCAAAAGAGCGTCTGCAACAGACAACGGTATCTTACCTGTAAAATCAAAAATGGATATTTCGGTAATGTCTATAAATCTTCTTTTGGAGGATGACCGTCAGCCAGTTATCTGGCGTGGCCCTGTTATCGCAGGCGTTGTAAAGCAGTTCTGGCAGGATGTTATCTGGGATGAGGTAGACTATATGTTTGTAGATATGCCTCCGGGAACAGGCGACGTGCCATTAACAGTATTCCAGTCAATTCCGCTTGACGGCATCATCGTTGTAACATCTCCTCAGGATTTGGTTTCAATGATCGTTTCAAAGGCTGTAAATATGGCTAAGATGATGAACGTGAAGATCCTCGGCGTAGTTGAGAACATGAGCTATGTAAAGTGCCCTGACTGCGACAAGCAGATTAAGATTTTCGGCGAAAGCAATATCGATAAGATTGCTGCAGAAAACGGCATTGAAGTTTTGGCAAAGCTGCCAATCGACCCTGAGCTTGCATCTCTTGTTGACAAGGGCTGTATCGAGCTTTATGAAACGGACGCTATTGATGAAATGGCAAATAAGCTGTTAGTTGACTAACACATAAAAAAGCCTTCCTTTCGGAAGGCTTTTCATTTACAAACCACATTTAGTATGTTATAATCAAAAGATAGAGAGAATAAAGGAGAATAAAAGTGGTTGTATATAATATATACCTTATAATTGTTGTTTTGATGACAGTTATGTTTAGCTGTGCAAGAAAAAAGTTTTTTCTTTCCACAGATAACAGAATAATTGTTGATAACAAAATAAATGTAGATATGCTGTGTAAGGTAGCGTTTTGTATAGTCGCATTTGGATATCTTGCTTTTCTTGCGGCAAACAGATATGATGTCGGATTTGACTATTTTCAGTATACTATCAATTATAGTATGCTTGATGAATGCTCTTCATTTTCACAGGCCCTCAAAGCGCATGATGTGTATGAACCCGGGTATGTCATGCTTGAATATTTGCTGTGTCAGATATCGACGGATTACGAGTTCTTTTTGTTGGCTCACGCGCTTATTGTAAATGTAATTTTTGCGATTTCTATCATTTGTTACAGTAGATCTGTTTATATTTCATCAGTACTTTATCTTACGATGAATGTTTTTGCTGTAAGCATGAATTTTTCACGACAGATACTGGCCATTGCGATAGTTTTTGCTGGCTTTGGGTTGTTGAAAAAGAGAAAATATTTTACGTTTTCTCTCATAATAATATTGGCTTCAACATTTCATTTGTCAATGCTGTTGATGTTTGTCGCGGTAGTGTTGTGTATAATAAAGCCGAAGAAGAGTATATATGCAGTATTGTTTTTTGCTGCGATGATAGTACTGTGTTTTTCAGATGAAATTATAGAATTTGTATGTGAAAAGATTCCTAAATATAGCATTTATATTGGTAGAATTTATCTTAGTATGAACGGAGATACTCATATCTGCGCGATAATTGCCGCATTGTCTATTATCGTTATTCTGTTTTACTTTTTTAGCTCATGGAAAGAGTATTCTCAATCTGTTGATATCTATGCCAATATAGCTTTTATTAGTCTGATTATCAGTATAGCGATGGAAAAACACTATATACTTGATAGATTCCAGTTTGTATTTTCTGCCTTTTATATCATTATCATTGCTGATTTGATGTGGTATTTATGCAAAAGTGGCCCTTCATATATTGTCAAACTTAAATCTGTCAATGAAAAAAGAGTGCTGCTGAAAAATAAAGAATTCTGGTCGCTAATAGTAAATGTGGTTGCAGCGTTTGTTCTTGTATTCTTAACTACCGAAAACTATACTTATGCTGCAGATACAGGTTCTCACAGAGCGTATCCATATACAACGATGAACGATAAACTGCGAAGAGTTATTCATAATAGCAAAACAAATGAAGAAATACTCAAGACAACGACTTTGTTTCCTGAATATCTTGAGCTTCTTGATAATGATGATTATATTGTAACAGTTTCATATTATAATGATTGGCGAACAAAGAATCAGTTTAACAAGATTTTTTTGGATAAAGCGCAAGATGCAATCAACTCTCTTGGTATCATGCACATTTTTGAGCATAGTATTACAAGCCATAATAAGAGTGGAGCGTTTGTTATTGAAAAAGGAAATCTTGTAAGCGAAGTGCTGAAAGGTTCTCTCAAGTATGAATTATCAAGAGATAAGCATTTTTATGCGTATGGTCTTGGTTCAGAACACTGGATTTGTGTTGATGGTGTTGTATATGAAACTTCTGTAAGATCTATGGATTTTCTTGTGTACAGCATCTCTCAAAACAAGGTTATCGACTATTGTTCGGTGATTCAGGGAGACTATTGGCATACACCGATAGTTTACCATAATGTGCTTGACAACTATGACGAAATAAGAAAAGATGATATCGAAGTGTACAAAGATGTATTCTATGCTATGTGTGATTCATCCAATACGGTAATTATTTATAATAACAATGAAGATTATGATGGACGAAAACTTTCAGTAGCATATGATGAGTATTACAGAATGCTTGGCAGCAGCATTACAGTAGATGCACTGTGTAATCAAAATGTAGCCGCTATACGATTTGGCGGGGAATGGAGAGAAACTATATATCCTTCATCTCCTGCGCAGATTGAGGCAGATGTGAATGGCGTTGTGTATGATATTTATGCTGACAGTTATAAATCTTACTGTAAGATTAACGGCGTCGAAGTTTCTGTTGCCAAAACGGGTGTCAATATACTCATTATTTCACCTGAAGGAGAAATAATATTCAATGGTTCGGTTGATATATATGGCGGATACGATACTGTAACAGTAAGCGATGATTATGCGCAGATACCTGCATAACTGAATATAACAGCTCGTAAATAAATCTTACGGGCTGTTTTTGTTATAGATAATAGTTGACAGAACTATATGAATTGATTAGTACTATAATTATATGATAATAGACCGATGAAACATTAGTTTATAGTTTATATAGCATTATATTGACAATGAGTTTTCCTCGTGATATAATTAATATATCAATCACAATGGAGGTGCTTTTATGGCAGTTTCAATGTTTCAGAATAATGATATATGCTCATCGCGAGTATTGCATACTCCTACAAGTTTTGCTATTGAAAATCTGTTTTACCTTCAGGAAACAGGTCAGCTTACAGCGCAAAAAAACCATATAAGTGAAAGAAAAGGCTTGGAGTCGTATCTGTTTTTCATCGTTCTTGACGGCTGCGGTAAGGTAACAACGGGTGGCAAAAGCTATGATGTAAAGTCAGGCGACTGTGTGTTTATAGACTGCACAAAGCCATATTCCCATAAATCAACAGATGAAAAATGGTCACTTCGCTGGGTTCATTTCTCTGCTAAGAATATGCCGGCTATCTATGAAAGATTTTCAGACCGAGGCGGTGAAGCCTGCTTTAATTCTGTAAATTTTTTAAGATACAATAAGCTTTTGCAGGATATCTATGCAATAGCAACATCAGAAAGCCCTGCTAAAGATATGAAGATAAATGAAAAGCTCGCTGGAGTTCTCGCGTGTATTATGGAAGATTGCTTTTTAAAGTCTGAAAACAATACCCTGTCAGTTCCGTCAAGAGATTTATCTGATGTAAAGGCGTATATCAAAGAAAACTATGCCAAAAAGCTGACGCTTGATGGCATTGCAGAAAAGTTCTATATAAATAAGTTTTATCTTGCAAGACTTTTCAAAGAGCAGTTTGGTATGACGATTGTTTCATACATTACTCTTATCAGAATTACTCAGGCAAAACAGCTTCTGCGTTTTTCAGATATGGCTATTGAAAATGTAGCTTATGAGGTAGGCTTTGCTGACGCTAATTATTTCTCAAGAATATTCAAGCGTACAGAGGGCGTATCGCCTGGAGAATTCAGAAAAACATGGATTAAATAGAATATTCAGATACAAAAAATCCCGCTGAACTTCAGCGGGATTTTGCTTTTTGATTTATTAAGCCTTTTTCTTCTTTCTGTTCTGCCATAATACCCAGAGGGTTGGAGCGATACAGTTAGATGAGTAAACACCTGATACCATACCAACGATGAGCGGAATTGTAAAGCTCTGAATTGATGTGATACCGTAGAATGCACATACAACAGCAACGATGATCATTGCAGAGAGTGTTGTGATTGTGGTGTTGATAGAACGGCTGAGAGTCTGTGCAACTGAGTTTGAAACAAGCTCTTCAACAGGAGTATTCGCACCCATGATACGGGTATTTTCTCTTACTCTGTCGTAGATGATGATTGTTGCATTGATTGAGTAACCGAGGATTGTGAGCAGTACCGCCATAAAGTTAGCGTCGATACTGAAGCCTGCGAATACAAAACAAGCGTAAACCATAACCATATCGTGAACAAGAGCAACTACAGCCATGCAGCCTGCTGAGATACCGCCGATCTTCTTGAATCTGAAGCCGATGTAGATAACCATAATAACAGCAGCAGCGGCTACAGCAACCAAGCACTTGAAGAAGAATTCCTTACCGTTTGTAGGTGAAACGTCACTTGTTGAGTATGACTCAATGTTGTTGTCAGCATACTTTGTCTGTAAAGCTTCCTTGATCTTTATCTGTTCAGCATTGCCGATACCTTCCTTAGTTGAGAATGAAAGGTTGATTGTCTTTGAGCTGTCAGCCATATTTTCGCCGAGCTTTACGATACAATCCTGACCTGCTGCTTCTTCAACGATAGCTTCGATTTCGTTTGTAGTAACCTCGCCCTCGTAGCTGTAAGAAATGAGAGTACCGCCCTTGAATTCGATAGCGATGTTAAGACCGCCGACAAATGTCATAACGATAGCAACAACTGCGATAAGTGTTGAAACTGTATAGAACTTGAATGAATGCTTGCAAACGTTGAGTGGCTTTACAGGCTTTGCTGTCTTGCCTTCCTTGAGGTCACCATACAAAGTTCTGTTCTTAAAGCACTTGAACTTTGAAAGGGATGAAACCATCAGTCTTGAGAAGAAGATACCAAAGAGGAAGTTTAAGATGATACCTACCAAGAGCGTGTAACCGAGTGAGTAGATAGTACCTGCTGTTGCCGCACCGAATGCGAAGAAGATAGGTGTCAAGAGTGTTGCAAACAAGCTGTCTGTAGGACCAAACGCACCCATTAAGATGATAGCAACAAAGATAACTGTGATGTTGCCGTCAAATACAGCGTTCCAGGCCTTCTTGTAGCCTGTTTCGATAGCGCCTGCCAGCGACTTGCCTGCTCTTAATTCTTCCTTGATACGCTCAGCGGTAATAACGTTTGCGTCAACGCCCATACCGATTGAGAGAATGATACCCGCAATACCAGGGATTGTGAGCGAGAAGCTTGGGATTGAAGCGAAGAAGCCTGAGATAGCGGCTACTGAGAAGATAACCTGACCTGTAAGGCCGATAACCGCAACAACACCCTGAAGCTTGTACATTGAAATCATAAAGATAGCAACTGCGATAAATGCAATAACGCCTGCAAATACCATTGCGTTCTTAGCGCCTTCACCGAGAGTTGGTGAAATAGTTGATGTTGATGTAGCAACAAGCTTGAATGGGATTGAACCTGAGTTAATCTTACTTGCGAGTGCCTGAGCAGAATCTGCGTCAAATCTGCCTGAGATGTAAGCTGTATCGCTGTTGATAGTTTCATTTACAGTAGGCGCTGAAACGCAGGTTTCATCCATCCAGATCGAGATTGGAATACCTGTTCCTGCAAGCTCTCTTGTAGCAGCTGCGAATGCTTCCTGAGCAGTCTTGTTGATCTTGAGCATTACCTGCCATTCGCCGTTTGACTGATTTGTCTGCATGATAACAGCCTGAGCCTTTTCAACGTCAGCACCGGTAAGAACGATCTCACCGCTTCTTTCTGAACCCTTTACAAACTGTAAAACAGCTGTTTCGCCAAGCTCTGCGATAGCGGCTTCAGGGTTGAAGTCTGTTTCGCCTGCCTGCCAAGGGAATGATACCAAAACACGGTTTTTAGCAGTATCTGCAAAAACCTCACTGTCTGTTACGCCCAGAGCGATAAGACGCTGTTCGATAACGCCCTTTGCAATTTCCATATCCTCTGCAGAAGCGTCATAGCCTTCTTCAGGCTCGAATGTGGCACTTACACCACCCTGAATATCGATACCCCAACGGATATCCTCTGCGCCCTTGACATAAGTTGTCTTTACATCACCATACTGGGATGACAGACCGAAGAATGTCAGATAACCCATTATCGCAATGAATGCAACAACTATAAAAAACGTGGATTTTTTTATACGTCGCACTGTTGTTTCCTCCTATATAAAAGCATATATAATTTGCCGAATTAAACTAAAACGACATTTACAAGATATTTTACCGCTTTTTGCGTCAAAAGTCAATACCTATAATAAATATTACCCATTTAATTAACCTAAATTTATCATTTGTTGCAAAGCGGGATTTTCTCAATGTGCATATTGCTCAATCAGTTACTTTTGTGTTGTAGAATAATCTGAAAATATTTGTATAAAATTGATAAATTTCTGTTAGACATTTGACTTTAAATGCAATATGATGTATAATTTATTATTATATGATAATTATCGTTATCGGAGGTGACAAAGTGGCAAGACGTAATATTATTCTCATAGCTGAAAACGAGAGAGTTGAAAGCATTATTTTAAACGACCTTTTCAAGTCTGACTATCGTCTTATGATGTGTTCGTCGCATGAAGACGCTGTGAGAAAATTTGAAGCTTTCAGAAGACAGATATGCTGCGTTATCTATTCAGACCGCCGCCCTGCTCTTGACTGCGAAATGTTCTGCGACTTTTTCTATAATAAAGGCTATATAAATGATACTCCGCTTATCATTCTTTCAGACTCTATAAGCATTGATGTAAACTCTGACGTTTACTTTGATCTGTATGATATGGGTGTCAGCGAAATCGTGAGCATTCCTTTTGACTCATACTATCTTAAAATGCGTGTAAAGAAGTATGAAAATGATGCCAATAACGTCGTTGAAGCAAAAAGTGAGGCAGAGCGCTACAGAATTCACGCTGAGGACAGAACAAACTCTGTTATCACTATCATAGGCAGTGTTTTCGAGCTTATTCAGTTTGAACCGCCTACCCACATCAGAAGAATGAAGCATCTGACAAATATCATTGCTTCACGATACATAGAAAAGTTCCCTGAATGCGGTCTTACCCCTAAGGATGTTGAGTATATCTCCGCAGCTGCCGAGGTTCACGACCTTGGTAAAGCGGCTATCCCTACAAATATCCTCTTTAAACCAGGTAAGCTCACTCCGGAAGAATTTGACCTTATGAAAACCCATACCGAGCGTGGTATTGAAATTTTCAAGGATTTCGGTATTACCGATGACCATCCGTTTTTCAGATACTGCTTTGACATCAGTATGTATCATCACGAAAGATGGGATGGCAGAGGCTACCCTAAGCACTTGAAGGAAGATGAAATTCCGCTTGCAGCTCAGATAGTATCAATCGTTGACGTTTATGATGCGCTTGTATCTGAACGTGTTTACAAGAGTGCTATTCCGTATGAAAAGGCTGTTGGTATGATTAAAAACGGCGAGTGCGGTCTGTTTCCGCCGAAGGTCGTTGAAACCTTCAATGAGGTTGAAGATGATTTCAGAAAGTATACAAATATGGTTTTGTCTACAAACTTCTGATTTTCACTCTCGAAATTTGCACAAATAATAAACAATTACCGAAAAATGTGCTACTGTACATCTTTCGGTAATTTTTTTAGCAAAAAATAACTGAATTTACAGTAACAAGAAAAAATTTTTTTCGATTTTTGACGAAAAAGTGCGTTTTATTCATAATTTTGTAATATCTATAGTGTATAATGTTATCTGTATAAAGATATGATGCGCTAGCTATGCGCGATTAATTGGAATTATTTGTAAATTACTACAAAAATAAGTGCAAGGATGCAATATAAGGAGGAAAGAAAAATGTTATTCAATTCGCTTGATTTCAAAGCAATGGAAAGTAGCCTTAATGCTGCTTACATGAAACAGGAACTCATTTCCCAAAATCTTGCAAACCTTGACACTCCTGAGTATAAAGCAAAGGAATTCTCCTTTGAAAATGCAATGGAGAGGGCTCTCGGTGATGCTGACCTCAAAAATGGTGGCGATTATGCCTTCAAGGCAGAGATTAAAGAGAGCCAGAACACAACAGTCAGAGTAGACGGCAACAACGTTGACGCAGATAAGGAGTCTATGGAATTATACAGCTCATATCTTCAGTCAGCATACTTAGTTGAGAAAATCAACGCTGTAATAGGCAATTTCAGATATGTTCTCAACCAGTCACAGTTCAAGTAAGGAGGTAAGTAGTCTATGGCATTTTTAAATTCTCTCAATACCTTAGGCTCAGCGCTCACAGCGCAGAGGCTCAGAACTGATATTGCGGCTCAGAATATTTCAAATCAGAATAATGTAGCTTCATCTCCTGAAGAGGCTTACAAGCGTAAGCAGGTTGTTTTTGAAACAAAGCCTATGACCTTTGATGATGCGCTCACTAAGGCGCAGGGCGGCGGTGTAATCGTTAAACAGATAGTTGACCTTGATGAAGATCCTATCCCTGTATACGATCCTTCAAACCCTCTTTGTGATGAAAACGGCTACGTTTATAAAGCAAATGTCAACGCTTCAGAAGAAATGATTGACCTTATGAACGCAACTCGTAGCTATGAAACAACGATAACAGCTATCTCCGTTATCAAGGCTATGGCTGCAAAGGCGCTTGAGATCGGTAAGCAGTAAAGCTTACATTCTATGAAAGGATGATTGTTTATGACTTTAAAGCCAATAGAGCTTATGAGTACTAAGATGACTCCGATGACATCTATTGAAACAGGTAAGTCAGATTCAATAAATAAAGAAGAAAACAAGGATTTCGGCAGTATGCTCACAGATGCTATTGCAAACGTAAAGGAGCTTGAGGATGCTTCAAATCAGGCTTCATACGATTTAGCGATGGGCTACAGAGATGATGTTCAGAACATTATGCTTGAAACTGCAAAGGCGCAGACTGCTATTGAAATGACAGTTCAGATCACAACCAGAGCGGTAAACGCTTATAAGGAAATTTTACAGATGAACATTTAATCTGTATTTTCGGGGTAAACATTAAGATAATTTTACAAATGAGGTAGACGTAAAATGGCAATGGCTGATACACTCACCAAAATTAAAGAGTTCTGGGGTAAGCTTTCAGCCACCGTAAAAAAGCTTATAATCATAGGTGCTGCGGCACTCGTGGTTTTAGCGGTGGTAATAGCGATAATCCTCAATACTTCAAATAAATTTATCGTTCTGTTCCCTGATATGACTCAGGCGGAGTCAACAGAGGTTTACGCAATCTTGCAGGAGCGTGGCGTTGAAACAAAAATCAACTCTGACGGTGAAATCGAAGTCAGGGAAGAAGAGTGGGACGCTCTCGTATTCGAGCTTGCATCTCTTGGCTATCCGCAGTCAACTCCCGGTTATTCAACCTTCTTTGATAACCTCAGCATGACAATGACAGAGTTTGAAAGAAAAGAAACTCTTCGTTTTGAGCTTCAGGACAGAATTCAGACAACTCTTTTGAGAGTTAAAAACATCAAGGGCGCTATCGTTACAATTGACATTCCCGATGATGACGGCTATGTATGGAAAGAAAATGACGACAGAGCGACCGCCAGCGTTACTTTAACGCTCAAAAATCCAAGTCAGTTTACAGCAGAAAATGTTGACGCTGTTAAAAACCTTGTAGCTTATGCTACTCAGAAAATGGATCCTGACGATGTAATCGTTATTGACGCTACAACAGGCGTTGAGCTTTTCGGCGTAGATGAAAACAGCCACGAATACGAGGTAGACAGCCGAGAGAATTACGAAAGAATCGTTTGCAACAAGTATGAGGCAAACGTTATGCAGCTTTTAGAGGGCGTTTACGGTAAGGGCAACGTAATAGTTGCAGCAGCGGTTACCATAAACTATGACCAGGTTCAGCAGGAGGTAAAAGAATACCTCTCAAATGAAGAGGGCTACGGCGTTCCGAACTATATGGATACAACCATGGACGGCGTTGATAAACCATCAGACCCTGACGGTATCGTAGGTGAAGAGGATAACGCTGATATCCCCGGTTATGTAAACGGTGCTGAAGATTACGTTGATACAAATAATACAGAGCATTACAACCGTGAGGTTGAGTATTCAGTAGGCTACATCTTCACTCAGACAGAAAAGGCAAAGGGCCTTCTGGAAGACGCTAGTATCTCAGTAGTAATCAAGAGCAAAAACGCTATTTCAGATACAGAAAAGCAAAATGTTGTTTCACTTGTCAGAAATGCTACAAACATTCAGAATTTAGAAAAAATCTCAGTAATGAGCTGGCTTGAGGTTGATGAATCGATCCCAACCCCATCAGAAAACAAGTTCGAGCTTACCCCTGCTATCAAGTGGACAATTATCATTTTAGCAGGCGTTGTACTCTTAGTAATCCTTATTATGGTTCTTGTTCTTACAATCCAGCGCAAGAAGCATAGAAAGGCTGACGAGGCTCAGAAGGCTGCTATTGAAGAGCTTGAAGAAAAGCTTGATGAAACTCAGAGAAAATCTCTTATCGAGCAGGCGGCTGACGCTAACAAGGCTCAGAAGATGGCGGCTCAGGAAGTTAAGAAGTTTGCAAAGGAAAATCCGGAGCTTACAGCTTCTATCATCCGTTCAATGTTGAAGGAGGATTCAGACGGTGGCGAGTAGAAATAAAAGTCATAACTCAAAAGTCAGAGCGGCTGCTGTTATGATTGCTCTTGGCCACGAGAGTGCTTCTGAAGTTTTACGTCATATGAAGGATGATGAAATCGAAATGGTTTCAGCTGAAATCTCAAAGATCGACCATCTTTCATCAGATGAAATAAATGAAATTATTGATGATTTCTATCAGGCTTGTATCGCTCAGAAGGCGCTTACAGAGGGTGGCTTAAGCTACGCAAAGAGCGTTTTGGAGCGTGCATTCGGCCCGCAGAGAGCAAACTCTCTCATTGAAAGAGCAACAAGACGTGGTAAGAAAACCCCGTTTGACTTTGTAAAGAAGGTTGACTATAAAAACCTTCTGATGCTTGTGCAGAATGAGCATCCTCAGACGATAGCTGTTATTTTGTCATACGCTACTCCTGAGCAGGCTTCGCAGATCATCTCAGAGCTGCCCGGTGAAACTCAGATTGATGTTATCGAGCGTATTTCAAGCCTTGACAGAGCATCGCCTGAAACTATCAATATCGTTGACACTATCTTAAAGGATAAGCTTCAGTCTATCACATCGGTCGACATCATCGAGCATGGCGGCGTAAACCACTTAGCAGAGATTATGAACCGTATCGACAGAAGAAGCGAAAAGTTCATCTTCGAGGGTCTCAAGGCTTCAAATCCAGAGCTTGCAGACGAGATCAAGAAGCTCATGTTCGTTTTCGAGGATATTGTCAATCTCACAGATATCGAAATCCAGACATTCATCAGAGAATGCGATACAAAGGATATTACAATCGCTCTCAAGGCAACCAACGAGGGCGTTACACAGAAGATTTTCAAGAATATGTCGCAAAGACAGCGTGATACAATCATGCAGGATATGCAGTATCTGCATAATCTGCGTATGCGTGACGTTGAAGCTGCACAGCAGAGAATTGTTGATGTTATCCGTCGTCTTGAAGAATCAGGTGAAATCGTAGTTTACAAGGGCGGAGATGATGAGATAATTGCTTAGAATTATACGTCCTGAAAACGTTGATGTATCGGGTGCAGTTGAAATTCCTGATGCTGTATATGAAGCCCCTCCCGTTATGGTTGAGGTGCAGTCGGGTAATGACGGGCAGGCAAAAAAGCTTGCTATTGTTGATGATTCTCCCGAATCCATGTATGTAGCTCAGCTTTTGGACTCTCTTGATATTGACGATGAACAAAAGCTCCGTGCGGCAAATCACCTTATAAAAGGCTACAGAGCTATAACCCAGAGGGCTGAGGATGAAGCTCAGGTTATCATAGATAACGCTCAGAAGAGCGCTGACGATAAGTACAGACAGATGCTTTCATCCTTGGATTCTATGAAAGAAGAGGCGAGGATGACCTCTCAGAAGCTCTTGCGTGAGGCTGATGCTACTGCCGCTAAAATCCGTGATGAGGCAAGGTCTTTAGGTCTTGCAGACGGTGTCAGAGAAAAAAGCGAGCGCATTGATGCTTGCCTTAGCGCTCTGATTAAGGAGCTTGAAGAAATTAAAGCTAAAATCGACAGCATTGATGAAGAATACTGCAAAGAGCTTGTAAAAACCTCTGCAGATATCGCATCAAAGCTTGTTTACAAAAAGATAGAGCAGGATGACCTTATTTTATATGACCTTTGTCAGAATGCTCTTAAAGGTGCCAAGGGCTCAAATGAAATAAAGCTTACAATAAGCGAGAATCTTACAAATCTCACAAAAAAGCTTACAGATGAGCTTGGCAACACAATTGATATTGAAGCTGTAAGCGGTGTTGATGACGGTACGGTCATTGTAAAATGTGACAGCAAGATTTTAAACGCATCAATACTTGAACAGCTTTTGAATCTCAAATCATTCTTTGAAATCTAAGAGGTATCATAATGGCAACGTTGAAGCTGAGCGAATATGCAAATACTATCCGTCAGGATATAAAGAATACCAGCTTATTCTCAACGTATGGCAAGGTTGAGCAGATAGTCGGTATGATTATCGAGGTTTCAGGGCTTGAGGCCAACATCGGTGACGTTTGTGAAATAACAATTCCAACCGAGCGTGGCGGCTTTGAAATAGCTCAGGCAGAGGTTGTAGGCTTCAAAGGCTCTACAACACAGCTTATGCCTTATGAGGATGTTGACGGTATCGGCTATGGCTGTAAGGTTTTCAACACCGAGAAAAAGCTCAGAATTAAGCTCTCGGATGACCTTATCGGCAGAGTAGTAGATGCCCTTGGCAGACCGCTTGATGATAAAGGTGAGATAAAAGGTGAAAGCCTTTATTCTATAAACGGTAAAGCCGCAAACCCTCTCAAAAGACCTGAAATTCATTCCCCGATAGAGCTTGGCATCAAGGCTATCGACGGTATGATTACAATAGGCAAGGGTCAGAGAATGGGAATTTTCGCAGGCTCAGGTGTCGGCAAGTCAACGCTTATGGGTATGATAGCCCGTAACGTTTCTGCTGACGTAAACGTGATAGCCCTTGTAGGCGAGCGTGGCAGAGAGCTTGTTGAATTTTTAAGAAAAGACCTTGGCGAAGAGGGCGCAAAACGCTCGGTTATCGTTGTTGCAACATCTGATACGAGCGCAATGCTTCGAAACAAATGTGCGCTTACCGCTACAACCATTGCTGAATATTTCAGAGATCAGGGCAAGGATGTCCTGCTTATGATGGATAGCTTGACGAGATTTTGTATGGCTCAGCGTGAGATAGGTCTTTCAACCGGTGAACCGCCTGTTGCCAGAGGTTATCCGCCGTCTATTTATGCGAGCTTACCAAAGCTCTTAGAGCGATGCGGTAACTTTGAAAACGGCTCTATAACGGGGATCTATACAGTACTCGTTGAGGGTGACGATACAAACGAGCCGATCTCTGATACAGTAAGAGGTATTATCGACGGGCATATAATTTTATCCCGAAAAATTGCTACTAAAAACCACTATCCCGCTATTGACGTTTTGGGTTCTTTATCCCGTCTGATGTCGTCTATCGCTACAAAAGAGCAAAAGGCGGCGGCAGGCAAGATAAGAAACTTGATGTCAACCTTCAATGAAAATCAGGATCTTATTTCAATCGGCGCTTACAAGGCAGGCTCAAACCCCGCTCTTGATGAGGCGATAAGAAAAATGCCCGCTATAAACGCTTTCTTACAGCAGGCGGTAAACGAGCGTTTTTCATCTGATGAAACAAAGGCTTTAATGCAGCAGATAGTTGATTAAACGGTGAGATAAAAGTATGAAAAAATACGAGTTCTCATTAAAAAGAGTAAAAGAGTTCAAAGAAACAATTTTAAACCGTGAAAAAAGCGTTCTTCTTTCTCTTTCAAGTGAGCTCAGGCTTCAGGAAGAAAAAAGAGATCAGCTAAAAGCAGAGCTAATTGAGATCGGTGAGGTAATTTCTCAAAGCACTCAGAGCGGTATCTCCGCTTCGATGCTTAGTTTATACGACGGCAGAAGAAAGGGTATCAGGCAGGAGCTTGAAACGCTTGATACCAAAATATCCTTGCTTGTTGCTTCAATTGAGCGTCAGAAGAAAAGAGTTGCCCAGGCAAAGCAGGATGTTTCGGGTATGGAAAAGCTCGAAGAAAAACAGCTTGAAGAATACAGAGAGCTTGAGAAAAAAGAAAACGACCTTATCATTGAAGAGTTTATATCCTCTAAAATGGCAAGGGAAGAAGCAGAGTAATATACCATAAAGGTATTTACTATAAATTCGGAGGTAACTCCATACAAATTGAATAAGGAGGTGTAAAAATGGATGCAGTAAACATGATCTCTCAGGTCAGTGCGCAGACTAGTTACCGCTCTACCTTCGTAGAACCGGGTGTAACAGGCGACAGCTTCTCTCAGATGCTCAGTCTTTTAAGCGGTGAAGGTGATAACGCAGCGTTAATGTCACTTCTGTCAGGCTCCAGCTATGATGAATCCCTCTCAATGCTCAGCGCTCTTTCAAATGGCGAAAACGTTGATATCTACGAGGTTTTATCAGAAATGCTTGATAATGACGATGATGAAGAAAACGTAGGCGTTATGGAGCTTATCGCACAGATGCTTGCTTCTGAGGACACAGCCTCAAACCTTATGTCAACTGAAAATATGGCGTGGGTTATGAATGGTATGTCATCACTTTCGGGAAAGAGCGTAAACGAACTTATGCTTATGTATTTCCAGAAGAACGCAGCACAGCAGAGCACTACCGAAGAAGACAGTTTTACTCAGTTTTTGCAGAGCACAAAGCCGGTAGTTGAGGTTATATCAGAGGATACTACTTCTACAAATCTTATGGCCGACACTGATTCACTTGATTTTATGCAGAGTGTATACGAGGCTAAAAGAGAGCTTGAAAGTGGCAGTGCAGATGCAGAGATCGCAGTACAGACTACTTCAATGGCAGGGTCAGCAGTAACACAGAGCGTTACTTACGATGAGATGTCAAGTGAATCTGTTACAGCTCAGACTTTAAGAGCCATTACTACAAACCTTGCTACAAACTCTGATGAAAATCAGGCGTTTACAGTAAAGCTTTCACCTGAAGGCTTAGGCGAGATTTTAGTAAAACTCGAAAAGACATCTGACGGGCTTACACTTAAGATGACAGCTACAGACTTGCAGACAGCGCATATGCTCAATATGTCAATGCAGGAGCTTAAGGCTTCACTTTCAGCGTACAACCCACAGATCGAAGAGGTACAGGTAGCACAGACTCACTCAGCTTCGCAGTTTAACAGTTTCTCACAGCAGTCATTCACAAACAACCGTAACAACAACGGTCAGAATGCTCACAGAAACAATCATGCGAACAGCTCAAGACTTCAGACTTATCCTTCAGATAATGAAGTATCAAAGATTGAAGTTCTACCGGGAGCAATCCTGAACACCTACATCTGACGAAAGGAGTAAGGTAATGGCAAACACAATCGGTTCAGACAGAAACTACAACAACTGGCTAAATGGCGGTACACCTACTTCATCTGCAGATAAGGTTTACGATGCAGTTTTCTCGAATGATGATTCAAATCAGTCAATTCAGGTAAACGACTTTTTAAATCTTATGATCACTCAGATGACAAACCAGGATTTCACAAATCCTACAGATGATACCCAGTATTTAACCCAGATGGCGCAGTTTGCAACAATGTCACAGATGACAGAGCTTGCAGAATTCTCAAAGCAGAACTACATTATGAGCCTTTTAGGTAAAACAGCTACTGTTTCAAAGTATTCAATCGGCGGCGGTGTGACTAAGGATACAGGCCTTATTACAAGCATCAATCTTGCAAACGGCGATTATACAGTAACAGTAAACGGTAAATCCTATTCACTCGAACAGATCATGCAGCTTCATGCAAGTGAAGACGCTGCAGCTGAAAAAGGCGACAAGGAAGTAGCTGAAGATAACGAGTCAGAAGGATAACTCACAACAAAATTTATGCTTACAGAAAGGAGTCTAGAGCATGGATATTAATTTAAGAAGAATTTCTACCCCGATAACCACAGGCGTTATAGGTACAAACAATGCACCTATCCAGGTAAACGAAAATGGCGATTCCTTTGCCCAGGTTTTGCGTAATCAGCTCGATTCGAGTGGTATAGAATTTTCAAAGCACGCAGTAAACCGAGTAATTGAAAGAAACATTGACGTATCCGATGTAACGCTTGAAAGACTGAATCAGGGTGTGAAAATTGCAGAGGAAAAGGGTCTTGATGATACTCTTATTCTCATTGATCAGTCAGCATACATAGTAAGCGTGTCAAACAATAAGGTTATTACAACCGTCTCAAGCGACGAGCTTTTGGGAAATTGTTTCACAAACATCGATGGGACCGTAATTATATAATATATGGTACTCAGGTAACTTTAAAAGTTGTATAATTGATGCATTTTTACATTTATATAGCCGGACCTTTTCAGGAAGCTATTAAAACCCCGACTGACTTGACGGGTTTTACCTTAAAAATGCAGGTCCCCTTTCATGAAAGGGAGAATTAAATATGGTAAGAAGTTTATATTCAGGCGTTGCCGGCATGACAACTCATCAGACTAAAATGGACGTTATCGGTAACAACATTTCAAACGTAAGTACTTACGGCTTCAAGGCCAGCCGTGTAACCTTCAGAGATGTATACTATCAGACATCTTCAGCAGCAACAGGCGCTACTACCACAAACGGTGGTACAAACGCAGTTCAGGTAGGTTACGGTGCTAAGCTTGGCAGTACAGACGTTGACCATTCAACATCAACAATCTCAACAACCGGTCTTTCCCTTGACGTTGCTATTACCGGTGAAGGCTACTTCCAGGTAATGGATGGCGACGGCAACATCTTCTACACAAAGGCAGGTATGCTTGATATAGACGCCCAGGGTAACCTCGTTGATATCAACGGTAACTACATCCTCGGTGTTTCCGCATCAGGTCTTACAAGAGGACCTTCATCTGAAAAAATCAGAATAGCTCTTCCTAACGAAGAACCTTCAACAGCACTCGCAGCAGAAACAATCAACGGTATCATTTTCTCAGTAGAATCATCAGAAGAAGCAGCTGCTGCCAACGTTTCAGTTAACTTTTCATCAACATCATCTCTGCCAATCGGTCAGAAGGTTTCAGCAATCGTTAACTCAAACTCAATCTCAATTATCTTAAACGCTAAGGAATCATTTGCTTCAATGGCTGAACTCGAGCAGGAAATCAATACTGCTATTACAACAGCTAACGGCGGTAAGGAATTCGCAACAGGCGACCTCAACATTTCTATGGACCCTGCAGACGCTTGGCCTGGTACACTTACAGGTGAGCAGATCGTAAAGTCAAACTTCGGTGTTGACTCAGGTGAGGTAATCCTTCCTGCTGAAATGGAAGATGGTTTCTCAATCTCAACTGTCGGCGATACATTCTCTGTAAACAAGCCGATTGATTTCACAATCAACATGGATGAAGCAAACGGTATCTGCACAATCACAGCTGACGGCGGCAGATATTCAGCTACAATCTCACAGAGCCAGATGGAAAAGGCAGGCTCAGTTTTAATGAGAAGCGCTGAAGATACAGACTGCTTTACAATGACATTCCCATCATGGCAGAATATGTTAAAGCACTCAGGCAAAACCTACACAGCTACAGAAGCTTCAGTTCCTACAATGCCTGCCAACAACTTAGGCTTAGGTTCAGTTACATTCGTTATGGCTGACGGTACTGAAGGCGGCGAACAGACAGTTGCTGACCTTACAGGTATCTCAATCGGTTCAAACGGTGTTATCACAGGTACTCACCCATCATTCGGTATCATGGAGCTCGGTAGAATTGACCTTGCTACATTTGATAACCCTAAGGGTCTTACTCAGACAGGTAACACATACTTCTCAGAATCAGCAAACTCAGGTGAGCCAAAGCTGTGTATCGCTGGTACAGGCGGTTCAGGCGACCTTGCAGGTGGCTGTCTTGAAGCTTCAAACGTTGACCTTACAAACGAAATGGCAGATATGATCACAACTCAGAGAGGCTTCCAGGCTTGTTCTAGACTTATCACAGTTTCAGATACAATGCTCGAAGAGCTCATTAACCTCAAGAGATAATATCTGACAGTTAAATAATCCTAAAAAGGAGTTAATAATATGCTGATACTTACAAGACTCAACGGCAAAGAATTTACTCTCAACTGCGATTTAATTGAAAATATAACAGAAAACCCTGATACAACAATAAGGCTTGTAAACGGTAATCTGTATATAGTAAAAGAGTCAATGCGCGAGGTTATCGAAAAAACGATAGACTACAAGCAGAAAACTGTTGGCGATATGCTAAGAGGAGTAACAGACTATATTAACTCCGATAAGGATAAATCAGCGATTTAATTTGGAAGGACGTAAAAGATTATGGATTTGATGACTATAATCGGCTTTATCGCCGGTATGGGTTTTATGGTACTCAGTATCATTCTCGGTGAAGATCCCGACACCGGAAGAACAGCTATCATTTTTTCGCAGCTCAAGGGCTTCTTTGATCCTGCATCCATTATGATTGTTGTTGGCGGTACAGCCGCAGCGCTTATGATTTCATATCCGCTTGAAATGTTCAAGAAAATTCCGAAAACTCTCGGAATTGCCTTGAAAAACAACAAATTAAATCCAAGAGATTACATAAACCAGATAGTTGAATTTGCAAGAGAAGCAAGAGTAAACGGTATTCTGACCCTTGAAGAGAAAATCAACGGAGTCAATGACAGATTTATGAGAACATCTCTTATGATGGTTGTTGACTCTGTTGAACCTGATAAGGTTAAAACCCTTATGGATACAGAGCTTGATAATATGGAAAGCCGTCATACCGAATGTATTGGCTTTTATCTCAAGGGCGCTGAATATGCCCCGGCATTTGGTATGATAGGTACTCTTATCGGTCTTATCAACCTTCTTGCAAACCTCTCAGACCAGGAAGCACTTGCTACAAACATGGCTGTAGCGCTCGTTACAACTCTTTATGGTTGTATTCTTGCAAACCTGCTCTTCAAGCCTATTGCTTCAAAGCTCAAGGCAAGAAATGATGAAGAATACCTCATCAAGATGATTATAAGCATCGGCGTTCAGTCAATTCAGGATGGCGATAACCCACAGTTTATCGAAGAAAAGCTCTTAAAGCTTTTACCTGACTATATGCTCAATGCAAAGGCTAAGGTGCCAAAGCAGAAAAAGAGCAAAGGCGCTGCTGCTGATGACTTTGAGGATGACGGCAGATTCTAAACTATCAGAAATTATGAAACATTTCACTTTAAACCTTTGGAAAGGAGGTATACAGTATGGCACGTAAAAAACAGGAGCTTGAAGGCGGCGGCAGCTGGATGGATACTTATGGCGATATGGTTACGCTGCTTTTGACATTCTTTATTGTGCTTTACAGTATGTCCTCCATTGCAGAGGATAAATGGGCTGAGCTTGTAAGAGCATTCAACTCCCGTGGTTCAACAAAGGTTGACCAGATCGTTTTAACCGTTGAAGGTGAGGGCGATAATATGGTTGAAAACAACGGTGAGGGCGAGAATGACGACGAGATAGGCCTGTCCTCCTTCGATCAGCTTTATACAGAAATCATCGAATACCTTGAAGAAAACAACCTCTCAGATAAGGTTGAGGTAATTCAGGGCAGTAAAGATGAGATTAAAGAGGATGAAGATAAAGAGGGCGATTACAGGGAAAATATCACTTTGAAATTCAACCAGTCGGTTCAGTTCCAGGGCGACAGCGCAGTTCTCTTGAACTCAAGTTATGAGATTTTAGACTTTTTAGGTAATCTTTTAGTTGAGGTTGATGACGATGTTGCGGTAATCATCATCCGTGGCTATACAGCGCAGGGCGTTTACTCAACTGTTGACTCAAGACTTCTGTCAGTTGAAAGAGCAGGTACAATCGCTAACTACTTTGCAAACAACTTTGCACTCAGAGATGAAAAAATGGTTCCTATGGGCCATGGTCATCTGTTCCCGATTGCTCCTAACGACAGTGAAGAAAACAGAGCAAGAAACCGTAGAGTTGAAATTGAAATCATCGGTAAGAATTCACCGTTTGTAATCGGTGGCGGTCTTCAGGTATTACTCGGAGCTGACTTTGAGCTTGAGGATATCCCCAGAGACCCTGATGATGAAACAGTAGATATTCCTGTAAACCAATAAATCGGAGGTACACCTTAATGGGTTTTGCGGATAGTAAAAAGAATAAAAGCCCTGTTGTTTCTGCAAAGCTGTCAGATATGACGGTTGAAGAAATTTCAGCGCTTTATGCAGATGCAAAGCTGTATGACTTTAAAACTCCTAAGAAGTTTACAAAAGAACAGCTTCGTTCTCTGTCGGCAATAGGTGAATCATTTTCACGAATTTTAAGCTCTTCATTATCAAGCCAGCTTCGTGTTATCACAGAAACAAATCCTGGCAAGATTGAAGAAATCAAATACGGTGAATTTATTGAAAACCTGCCAAACAAAACCCTTCTGGGTATTATTTCGTTTGAATTTGAAGATGGCGATATGGGCGAGTCAACGCTTTTAATGCATATCCCGCCTGTAATCAGCTATTTTCTTATAGATATTCTTCTGGGCGGTCCCGGACATGCTACTCAGTATAACAGAGCTCATACAGATATCGAGCTTGCTATACTAAAGAATATTCTTGTAAAAATAACAGATATTTTAGCAACTTCCTGGGGGTCTATGGGCAACATAAGATTTGCCTTTGAGCAGACAGAAACAAATCCTAAGATGGCGCAGATTTTAGCGCCTACAGATATGGTTGTAGTAACCAGCTTTGACGTTTCACTAAAGCAGATTGAAGGAACAATTCAGATTTGTCTGCCGGCTCTCTATCTTGACCACATCTTCTCCGTCAATGAAATCAAGATGGCAAACAAGCCTCAGAAAATTGATGCTGAAAAGGTACAGGAAAGACGACAGCTTATTTACGATTCTCTCAGCGATTCAGAGCTTGAGCTCAAGGCTATCCTTTGTGATTTACAGCTTAGCACAAGCCAGATCATGTCGCTTCAGGTTGATGATATCATTCCTCTTGACAAGAAGATTGATGATAATATAACCATCAGAGTTGATGATAACGAATGGTTTACAGCAAAGCTCGGTAATGTAAATATCAAGAAGGCAGTAAAGCTTTGTGACGTTATCGTTGAAGAAGAGAATGTCGTTGTAAATTAAAATATCTGATAATGCGATAGCATTAAAATTGTAGGGTGTTTTATTTATAAATATTAGTAGGGTGGTATATTTATATAAATCGCAAGTATGCTCTGATCGGCAAAAAAGGGCAGTAAAGCTTGCAAAAAGGAAGGAATATTCGTATGGGTATATACAACTTAAATACTGAAACAGCAAGTGAGATTATAAAAACCGGTTCGAGTGCTGCTATTGATATGCTCGGCTCAATTCTGGGCAACAGCGCAAGCTGTGCTGTCAATAATGCAGCAGTAAGACAGCTTAAAGAAATTGATATTTCAAACTTAAAGCCTGCAAGATGTATTCTTCTTACTTTTTCAGGCGGTGTCAAGGGTAAGTGCATAGCAGTTTACCGTGATGCCGATTTAAAAATAATTCTTTCAAGCTTAATGAGTGAAGAACAGTCTGACGATTTTGACGAAATGAGCCTTGGTATGATCAAGGAAATTTTGAGTCAGATGGCTGCTGAATTTGCCGCAAAGCTCGGCGATTTCTTAGGCACATCAGTAGAGCTTGAAACATCAGATGTTTTGGTATACGACAAAACCGACAGTATCTGTGATGCATTTGAATGCCAGATGGCTGACAGCGCTCTGAGCACACTTATAAACTTTGAGGTTACAGCTGTACTGAAGGGTATTTACGGTATGGTATTTGATGAAGAGTTCTGTGCTTGCCTCGATGGCGGTGCTGCTCCATCAGCATCAGCCCCAGCACCAGCTCCGGCTTCTGCTCCATCAAGACCATCTTCAAGACCATCAGCACCGGCACCAACCCCTGCTCCTGCTCCAGCTTCGTCTGCATCAGCTCCTTCACAGACTCCTCCGCCAAGACCTTCACGAGCATCCCGCCGTCAGGCTCAGGCTCAGGAAAAGGCAGCAGTTGACCAGGCAGCAAGCGTTGCAATAGCTCAGTCAAAGTTCCCTGATTTCTCAGCAGATGCTCAGGAGCCAGTTTCAACTGTTCAGCTTGGCAATATGGATCTTCTTATGGATGTTCCTCTTAACGTTACCGTTGAAATCGGTAAGACAAAGAGAAAGATGAAGGAGATCATGAACTTTGCTCAGGGTACTGTAATCCCTATCGATAAGCAGGCAGGTGCGCCTGTTGACATCGTTGTAAACGGCAGACTTATTGCCCGTGGTGACGTTGTTGTTATCGATGATTCATTTGCAGTTCGTATTACTGAAATTGTTAATAACCGTGAATATCCTGAGGCTGAATAAGCCTTGGGGTATTTAATAAAGGCAGGGTGAGAGAATGGATTTTGTAAAAGAGCTTTTGTCAGTACTTTTTGTGCTTGCAATATGTGTCTTCATAATATGGCTTGCATACATAAGTACAAAGGCGATAGCAAAATCAGGTCTTATCCGTCAGCAGTCAACTAAAAACATTGAGGTTTTGGAATCAATGACTATCGGGCGTGACAAACAGCTTGTAATCGCTAAAGTCTGCGGTGAGATGCTGCTTTTAGGCGTTACGCAAAATCATATAGAGCTTATCTCTACTATTGATGAAGAACAGTTTTTAGAGGAAGAAAAACAAAAACCTGACGGCCCTATGCCTTTTTCAGATGCATTAAAAAAGGTTATGAAGGATAAATTCAAAAAGTAATCTGAGAGTGAGAACAAGAATCTATGGCGAAAAAGACAGCTGTTAAAAAAAGAAAAAGCTTTTTTTCAAAAAAGCTCATAAAAATTCTGATTGTACCGGCTGTTTTGTTGTCGCTTATGATTGCTACCTCGGTTACAGCTTACGCATCTTCTATCTCAATCGGTATCGACTCAGGTGAAGCGGCAGGAACAACCTCTGCGCTTGATTTACTTTTCTTACTTGTATTTTTAGCGCTTATCCCGTCGCTTTTGCTTGTTATGACAGCCTTTACGCGAATCATCATCGCGCTGTCATTCTTACGAAGTGCTATCGGTATTCAGTCGCCGCCAAACCAGGTGCTTATAGGGCTTGCACTTTTTATGACCATTTTCATTATGTATCCGGTGCTCGCACAGGTCAATGAAGATGCCTATAAGCCTTATAAGGAAGGCGCGCTTACCACGCAGGAGTTTCTTGATGAGGCAGTAGTACCGTTCAAGGAGTTTATGCTAAAACAGACCTACGAGGATGACCTTGATTTATTTATGTCATTTGCTGATGCAAACGGCGTTATCGACGCTTCACAGTATACCTCGCAGGAATCGCTTATTGACGCATCCTTGCTTGTTATAGCGCCGGCGTTCATCACAAGTGAGCTCAAGCGTGCGTTTATGATAGGCTTTTTACTTTACATACCGTTTTTGATTATAGATATCGTTGTTTCATCAACCCTTATGTCAATGGGTATGGTAATGCTCCCGCCAACTACTATTGCGATGCCGTTCAAGCTTATGCTCTTTGTAGTTGTAGGCGGCTGGGATTTACTTATTGAGGCTTTACTATCAGGCTTCAGATGATACTAAGCTTTGCAGGAGGTGCGGCAGTTGTCTACAAATGAAGTTGTATCCGTCTTGTATGCTGCCCTTATGGTTGCGCTCAAAATCTGCGCACCTCTGCTTATAGCCAGCATTGCAATCGGTCTTATAGTTGCCATTTTCCAGGCAGCAACCCAGATTCACGAGCAGACTCTGACATTTGTTCCTAAAATTATCGTTATTGCGGTAATCTTAGTTTTAGCAGGCTCGTGGATGCTCGGTTTACTTGATGAATTCTTCATTTTAATTTTTGATCATATAGCAAAGCTGTAAAAAGCTTTTATGAAAAGAGGCGAGCCTTATATCAACTTTAAACGTTGTTTTTGAAAATACTCATATTTTCATATATGTTTTTGTAAGGCTTGCAGCTATCTTGCTTATAAATCCGATCTTCTCAAGAACTACTATCCCTGGCGGTGTAAAAACGGCATTAGTTCTTATAACATCCTTGCTGTTAGCGCCTAATGTGGCGGTAGTAGCCCCAGCGGTCGATGGGGTAGATATGATAATATCTATCGCAAAAGAGATAATGATTGGTATTACTCTTAGTTATATTTTTGCGATATATTACTATATGTTGCAATTTTCGGCGGATATGATGGATCTGCAGTTTGGTCTTTCAATGGCAAAAGCTATGGACCCTCAGACTCAGATTCAGACAGGTATCTCGGGTAATCTTTTGACAATAGTATTTATGCTGTATTTCTTTGCAACAAACAGTCATCTTGTTTTATTGCAGGTAGCGGCATATTCATTCATAGTTATCCCCGCAGGCGGTGAGGGAATTTTAATTTCCAATATGGCGGGCTTTGTAATGGAGATTTTCTCATCTGTCTTCTCATTAGCCCTGCGCCTTTGTCTGCCGTATCTTATAACGGGTTTTATACTTGAAATAAGTATGGGTATCTTAATGAAGCTTATCCCGCAGATACATATCTTTGTAATTCATATGCAGGCAAAAATTATTCTCGGCGTTGTGCTTTTGATGCTTTTGGCATCACCGCTTGCAACATTTATTGATAATTACATAATGTCCGCATTAAAGCATATGCAGGATGCACTCTCTGCGATGCTTTCAACCTAGAGGCCAATTTGCCTATCCCATAATAAAGGAAGTGATTTCAAATGGCTGAAGGCTCAGGCGAAAAGAGCGAAAAGGCGACCCCGAAAAAGCGAGAGGACGAGCGAAAAGAGGGTAACGTCTTTCAAAGCAAAGAGGTTGTTATTACAGCTTCAATGCTTGTAACCTTCTTTGCATTCAGACTTTTGTATTCACTGATTCAGGATACGCTCATAGGGTCGATAGAAAACTACATTCAGAAAACCAAAACAGTTACATATATAGGCGTCAGCGAGCTGAGAGTTTACCTTTTCAACGGAATACTCACCTTTGCAGTAGCCTGTATGCCGATGCTTTTGATATCAGCCGCAATTGCAATTATTGCAACCATTGCGCAGACAAGAGGGCTTATATCCTTTAAGTCAATAAGGCCTAAGTTTTCAAGAATGAATCCTATTTCAGGCTTCAAGAGGCTTTTTTCACTGCGTGGCGCAATTGAGCTTTTAAAGGCGATTATAAAGATAATTGTTTTGTTTGTAGTTATTTACAATACAATCAAGGATATAATCCCGATTATCCCGAAATTCTTTGATATGCCCGTTATTCAGGCTGTTTCAGAAATGGGCGAGATTATATTTGATATTATAATCAGCGTGTCAGTAGCGTTTGTATTTTTGTCACTTGCCGACCTTCTTTATCAGCGCTGGGAGTATGAAAAAAACCTGCGTATGACAAAGCAGGAGGTTAAAGAAGAATACAAAAACATCGAAGGTGACCCGCAGATCAAATCAAAAATCAAACAGCGTCAGCAGGCTATGTCCCGTCAGAGAATGATTCAGGCCGTACCTTCTGCCGATGTTATCATCAGAAACCCTACCCACTACGCAGTAGCGCTCAGATACGACAAGGAGAAGAACAACGCCCCTGTCGTAATTGCAAAAGGGCGTGACAGCCTGGCGCTACGAATAGTTGAGGTAGGTAAAAAGAATGATGTTATGATTACAGAGAATAAACCGCTTGCAAGAGCGCTTTATTCAGGAGTAGATTTAGATAAAGAAATACCGCCTGAATTCTATCAGGCAGTAGCTAACATCCTGGCAGTTCTTTTCAGAGAAAGAGAAAAGAAAAACGGTCGGAAAGCGTAAGTTTGCAGTAAAGGAATGAGATAGATTGAAACTTTTATCAAAGCTTTTGAATAATATAGTTGCGATATTCGTTCTGCTTATCGTATTCCTTATTATCATCCCTCTGCCAACGCCTATTCTGGACGTTATGTTCATTATCCAGCTTGGCCTTTCGCTTATTATTCTTTTATCAACCCTCTATATCAAAGAAACTCTTGATTTCTCGATATTCCCGACGATACTTCTGGTTACCACCATTTTCCGACTGGGCCTTAACATCTCGTCAACCCGTTCTATCCTTACAAATGAAGGGTACGCAGGCGAGGTAGTTGAAACGTTTGGCAAGTTTGTTATCCGTGGTAACGTTGTAGTAGGTCTTATCATCTTCCTTATCATCGTTTTGGTACAGTTTTTGGTTATCACCAAGGGTTCAGAAAGAGTAGCTGAAGTTTCAGCAAGATTTACTCTTGACGCTATGCCTGGTAAGCAGATGGCTATCGACGCTGACCTTTCATCAGGTCTTATCGACGAAAAGGAAGCAAGAATCAGACGTTCTAAAATCCAGCGTGAAGCCGACTTTTTCGGCTCTATGGATGGTGCTTCTAAGTTTGTTAAGGGTGACGCGATCATGTCTATCGTTGTTACCTTCATCAACCTCATCGGCGGTGTAGTTGTAGGCTTTATCAACGGTCAGGGCTCATTTGGTGAGATTATGAACGTTTATTCAACAGCAACCGTTGGTGACGGTCTTATGTCACAGATTCCGGCTCTCTTGATTTCGGTAGCGTCAGGTCTTATGGTTACAAGAAGTGCTACCGAATCAAACGTTGCAACTGACATCAGAAATCAGTTTATCCGTCAGCCTCTGGTTTTACTCATCGCGGGTATAACAATGATATTTATGATGTTTATCGGCTTCCCGATTATTCAGACATCTTTAGTATCAGCGCTGCTCATAGCGTCAGGTATCTTTTTGATGAGAAAACAGCGTGAGCTTGCAAAGGCACCGGCTGTCGCTGAAGTACCTGAAGAAGAAATTCAGACAGAGGCAAGCTTCTACAGAAACATTGATAACCTCTACGGGCTTTTGAATGTCGAGCAGATAAACATTGAGTTCGGCTACAGCCTTGTATCCTTAGTTGATGAAGCAAGCGGCGGTACATTCCTTGACAGAGTTGTAATGTTTAGAAAGCAGTTTGCGCTTGAAATGGGTCTTGTTATCCCGACCGTTAAGGTATCTGACGGTGCGGCTTTAAACCCTAACCAGTATGCAGTATACATAAAGGGTGAAAGAGTTGCAGTAGGTGACGTTTTAATTGACCATTATTTAGCGCTTGCCCCATCTGATGATGAAGACTCAATCGACGGTATCGAAACTATCGAGCCTGCATTTGGTATCAAGGCTAAATGGATTTCAGAGGATAAGAAAATAAAAGCAGAGCTTTTGGGCTATACGCTTATTGACCCTGCATCCGTAATCATTACTCATTTTTCAGAAATCATCAAGGCTCATGCTCATGAGCTTTTAAACAGAACAGAGCTTAACAATATGCTTGAAAACCTCAAAAAGTCAAATGCGGCGGTTGTCAACGATGTTATTCCGAGTATCGTTTCAATCTCCGATTTACAGAAGGTTTTGGTAAAGCTTTTGGAAGAAAAGATTCCTATCCGCGATATGGAAACTATCATAGAAACTATGGCGGATTACGTTACAAAAATCAAGGATATGGATATGATAACCGAGTATGTCCGTCAGGCGCTCAAGAGAACTATTTCAAGAAAGTTCTCAGAGGCAGGTCAGCTTAAGGTTGTATCCCTTGACGCTTCGGTTGAAAACGCCATTATGGCGGCTGTCAAGAAGTCAGAGGGCGGCTCATATCTTGCACTTGACCAGAATACAATTCAGAAAATTATTACATCCACAAACAAAGAGCTTGATAAGATCAAGGATATCGTTTCAACGATCGTTGTTATTACATCGCCTGTTGTGCGTGTATATTTCAAAAAGCTTGTTGACCAGTTCTATCCTGATGTTACAGTATTGTCGTTCTCTGAAATTGATAATACCGTTTCAATTCAGGCGCTTGCAAACATAACTATTTAAACTGATTTTGAAAGGAAGTGAAAATCAATGGCAGACATCTATTCACAGCAAAGGCTCACAGATGAAGAATTTGATTTTCTCTTTTCAAAGTATAAAGAAACTGGCGACATTTCTATAAGAAATGAGCTTGTTATGGCTTATTCGTATATCCCAAAAACCGTTGCTATCCAGCTTCGAGGTATCGCTCAGGGCTATGCTCAGGTTGACGATATGATAAATCAGGGTATCATTACTCTTATGGATTGTATCGACCGCTTTGACGCCAGCAAGAATATCCGCTTTGAATACTACGCTTTTATGCGAGTAAAGGGCGGTATTATCGATTTAGTCAGAAAGCAGGACTGGGTTCCAAGGCGAGTAAGGGATATGTCAAAGAAGATAAATGAAGCGTCAATGGCTCTGTCAAATAAGCTTATGCGAGAGCCTACTATGGATGAGCTTGCAGATTATCTTCAGATTGACCGTGAAAAGCTCGAAAGCACATATTGTGAGATAAATAATTCTGTTGTATTCTCATTTGAAGAGCTTATACAAAACCTCTCCCAGATGGGTACTGCTTTGGAGGGTGACGCCACAACAGATTTTTCACCTGAAAAAAAGCTCATTCGTGAAGAGCTTCTGGGTGCTTTAAAGTCTGCAATCGAGGCGCTTTCAGAAAAAGAACAGCTCGTTATTTCACTTTACTATTATGACAATCTTATCTTAGCGGATATCGCTGATGTTATGGAGGTTTCCGTACAGCGTGTATCCCAGATTCATACAAAGGCCGTTTCAAAGCTAAGAAAAGCTCTTGAAAGCTATGTATACGGCTAAATCAAGAAAGGATAAAATATGTATTCAGGTTTTTATTCAGCAGCATCAGGAATGCTCACTCAGCAGAGAAATCTCAATACTATCGGTAACAACCTTATAAACTCACAAACTCCCGGCTACCGTGCAGAGCGTACAGTTGTAAGCGAGTTTGAAGAGCATCTGATGTACAGAGTTGAGGATGGCAGATATGTTCCTATCGGCAATCAGACTCAGGTTACCGCAGTTGAGGATATTCCCGTATTGCTTGACGAATCATCTATATACGAAAGCGGCAATCCTTATGACCTTGCTATCATCGGTGAGGGCTACTTCAATATCAATGCCGAGGGGCAGACATTTCTGACAAGAAACGGCTGCTTTAACATTGATGAAGAGGGCTATTTGGTTCTTGACGAGGTAGGCAGAGTTCAGGGCGAAAACGGCGATATTTTTATCGGTGGCTCTGACTTTACTGTTGACGCTTTAGGTAACGTTTATGACCATAACGGCAACTACTCTGACAGACTTTACATCACAGCGCCTGCAGAGGGTTCAGAAATGATACGCTTCAATACAACCAATTTTATCACAAACGAGGTAACAAGGGTTGAAAACGCTACTGTAAGACAGAGCGTTTATGAGCGTTCAAACATCAATATGAATGATGAATATACAAGGCTTATCGAGGCTCAGGCAGCATTCAGATCTTGCTCTACTGCTCTGCAGATGATCGATACTATGAATGCAAAGAGCGCTCAGCTTGCATCTATTACATAACATAAAAGCTAAAGGAGAAATTGTTTTATGAATATTTCCTTTTATACAGCAAGAACAGGTTTACTCGCATACCAGAATGGTATTGATATAGTTTCACATAACGTTTCAAACGTGTCAACTGTCGGCTACAAGTCAACCTCTGCAACCTTCAGAGAGCTTGTTTACTCCCGTCTTGACCAGAATGCAAATAAAGAAACTCCGTGGGAAGAGGCTGACAAGACAGGTCACGGTGTCAGAATGATTGACGATGCTCTTAATATGGCAGACGGCAACGTTCGTACTACTGGTTATGACCTTGACTTTGCAGTACTCGGCAACGGATTTTTTGCGATTGACAGAATGGGTCAAACTCTGTATACTAAGAATGGTGCATTTGAACTTAGTATCGAGGGCGATGATGTTTACCTCGTTTCAACAGACGGCTCATATATCTTAGACCAGAACTATGAAAAAATCATAATTCCACGTGATGAGCAGGGTCTTTTGGATACTGACAGCATTGTTACAACAGTAGGTATCTTTGGTTTTGATAACCCTGAGGGCTTACAGCGTGAAGAAGGCTCATCATTCTCAACAACCGCCATCTCAGGCGAGGCTTATGCTTCAAATGAGGGCGAATATGATCTTTTGCAGGGGGCTTTGGAGCAGTCAAATACATCGCTTGCAAAGGAAATGGCTGATATAATTGTTCTTCAGAAGGCATATCAGTTTTCAGCCAAGGTTTTGCAGACAGCTGACGAGGTAGAACAGATTGTAAATACTCTCAGACAGTAATTTTGCAAAACAACTGAATAAGATTTTTAGTCAAAGGGAGGTGGCTGAATAATGGCTGATATTATGCGCGGCGCTTCGCCGATAAACAACCGTAATATCATAGCTCCAATGCGTGAGCAGCGTGATTCAACCACCGTACCTTTCGATTTTTCAGACCTTTCAAAGGTAAAGCAGACAACCGCCGAGCAGGGCTTGCAAAGAGAGCAGAATATCATTAAAAATGACGGCTCAAAAACTGCAATGTTCAGGCTCCTGTCTGACCCTGAAACATCATCTACATTTTTAAAGAATATCTTCTTTCTGCGTGAGATAGTAGGCATTATGATGCTAAATAACAGCGCTGAAACGCAGGAGCTTGCAAATTTGATGAAAGAGCTTATGGTTTCGCCTGAAAATATAGTATCAGAGCTTCAAAACCAAGAGGCGCAGTCGTCACTTTTCAGAGGAGAGCTTTTTGATATTTTAAGAAACCTCTCAGGCACAAGTGAAGATATGAAAGCCGCAGTAGCAGAGCTTTTAAAGGCGATGAATAACGAAACCTCAAGAGATACGGTTATCAGCGCCCTGAAAAATACATTTTTGTATCTGTCTGACGCTCTGTCAGTTTCAGAGAACCTCTCTTCTCAGATGTCGGGTATTGCCGATAAGTTTGAGAGCCTGCTTGCGTTTATAAAATCGCAGGGCTTCAACGGCAAGGCTATCGAGATGTTTAAAAGTGTAAGATCAGATGCGCTTGATTCTTTTTCTGATATTTCGTCAAGCGTTTTATATAACGAACATTTTTCATCCGTTATCGGTATGGCAAAATACAGCCTTTCAAGAGTAAATATCTCAGGCGAGTATTTGGAAAACTCACTTGCAGAGCTTTTCAAGCAGCTTGGCGATAACGACAGCTTAAAGGCAGAAATTTACAGACTCGTTTCTGATTATGTAAACGGCGAGAATGAAATTGAAGGGCTATCCCCGTCGATGAAGGCGCTCGCTGAGATTTTAGAAAAGGGTGCAGGCAACGAGGTTTTAAAAACCTTGAATCCTGAGAGTATGGAAAAGATAATTATGAGTATGCTCTCATGCCCTTGCAACTATACTCCGCTTTTACATTATGTTATACCCGTTGAGTATGACGATAAAACCGCATTTGCAGAAATGTGGATAAATCCTGACGGCGATGAAGACAGACCCGAAAAGGAGAAAAAGAGCGCTAATGTTTTACACGTGCTCATAGTTTTTGAAGTAGAAAACATCGGAAAACTCGAAACAGAGCTTTTCGTTGAGGATAAAAAAATAAACCTTCTTATAAACTGTCCCGAAGAATCTATGGAGATAGTCAAAGGGGCAACTGCTGATATAAGAAAGGCAGTTTCTACAACTGATTATTCATTTGAAGAGATAAGGCTTGAAAAGCTCGATGAACAGCGTTCTTTAATTGAGGTGTTCAAGTCATTACCGCTGAGGAGGTCGGGTCTTAATGTCACAATCTAGCGATAACAAAAATCCGACTCAGAATTTGAAGCGAAATAAGGCAGTAGCGCTCAAATACGATACAACAAAGGATGTAGCGCCGGTTATCGTAGCCGCAGGCTATGGAGATACTGCAAAGAGAATTATTGATGTAGCTGAAAAAAACGGTATCCCTATTTACCGTGATGACAGTGCAGCGTCAATGATGTGTATGCTCGATGTAGGCAAATCTATCCCGCCCGATCTATATCAGGTCGTAGCGTCGATATACGTTTCACTTTTAAAAGCAGCGCAAAAAGAAAACAACAAATAAAACAGCAAAGCATCGGTCCATATTTTAAAAGAACAGGTGGTAAAACTAAAATGAACTACATTATTAACCCCGAATACAGAGGCTCAATATGTGAAATACGTTCATACCGTAACGAACTGATGGCAGTAGGTATTGTTTCAGAGGTAGGAGAAGATTATATCAAAATTGCGCCAAAAAGCGGCAGACTTCGTCTGTTTGACGTTGCAATGGATTTAAAGGTAAGTATCATCAATACAAGAATAGGTCTTATGGTTGTAATAGGCTCATCTTTGACATCAACCCCTACAGAGCTCAAGGTTGTTGACCTTGCTGCTGTTGTTGACCACGAGCGAAGAACAAACTTCAGAGTTGATGCAGATATTCAGGCAACAGTTTCAAAGGACAGAGATTTTGTACATACCCAGACAGTAGTTATAAAGGATATCTCCCTTTGCGGTTTGCTGATTATGACATCAGGTCTTTTTGACCTCGCAGACTACAGCTGGATTAAGATTGATGTTGAAGGAATTCCTATGGTAATGGAATTTAGAATGATAAGAACCTTTGAAGAAAAGGGCGCTATCACCAAAAAATACGGCTGTCAGATGATAGCCGCCAACGACAGAGAAGCTGACAAGCTCTGCAAATTCATCTTCAATCTCCAGAGAAAAGCAATCAAGAATAACGTGTTCTAAAAAATAAGACGAATGGCTTTAATAACCATTCGTCTTATTTTTTTATATCCTTAATTATAGCACCAACATGAAATAATTGTATTTGATTAAGCTGTTTAAGATCATTTATTATATCATTTAAAGCAGTCGGCGATTTTGAAGAAAAGTCGAAGAATTCACAAGGAGTTATTCCAAGGTACTCGCAAATGTAAAAAAATCCAGACATTGATGGCATGGCTTTGCCACTTTCGATATTGTTTATATATCCTGGATTTTGTCCGATAGAAAGGCTCATATCTCTGGCCGAAACACCTTTTTGATTTCGTAACTGAGATAATCTTAAAGAAAAGTCGTTTTCATACATAATACTTTCACCACCTATGATATATTGTATACGATAATATATACAAAAATATCATATAAAATATGCAAAAACTGTTGAAATAACCGATATAATGTGATATAATGATATAAATAAAGCTTGTGATATGAAAGAAACGGATGTTTGACTCGGTGATTGGATGATTGGAGAATACTAACGTAAACGAAATAACTCCAACAAGACCTGATGATAAGAGGTGATAATTTGAGCGATATATCTATTTCTTCATTACGAAATGACAATAACGCTAAGTCGTATTTTTATCACGACAAATGTGATAAATATGATTATTTGATTTCAGTTGGTTGTGGAGCTGTAGCTGGGTTAGTTGACATTTTTCTTGTTGGTTCTCCTGGTAATAGTGTATTAGGTAGATGGACTGATTCACAGGTAGATAAAACGGTTATGGCTTTTGCAAAAAAATGCGGTTGGTTGCCAAAAGATAAAAATGAGAGCAATGTGTCAAGTGCAATAGGTTTTTTTGAAAGAAATTTTCAAGTTAATTACGACCAAAGGCATTCTGCTGATATAAATAATTTGTTTGATATGTCAACCAAAAATCATCATATGAAGTCTTTGGCTCATTCGCCAGATATCATCGGATTGTTTTTTTCAATTTTGAATCAGTTTACATCAACATCATCCTTCCTGAGTGATGGTCAGTTGATAACAATATCTACTGATACATATGAACTATATGGGAATAATTTTATTGCTAAACTTTTCAGTGGGGTAGCAAATTGGTTTGGACATATAGTGTCTGATGTAGCTGGCAGTTCGGGCGCTTCGGGCAGAGGCAGTGGTGTAGTGATCCCTTTTTATGAGTTGTTTTCGCTTTGCGATTTTGGAAAATTTCAGGTCGGTAAGAATAGAAACACTTTGGCGACAGTTGCAACAAAAGTTTTTCAAGAAGGCTATGATGTACGCTTCGGATTGACAATGTCCATACCAGTTATATTGTGCGAATTATCAATAAAACTTATGTGGGCTATAAGAAGGCACTTCTTCTATAAAAGGCCACTTGCTGAGTGTATACCATCCAGAAGACATGATGATTTAAGAGTTATGTTGATAATTGGTGATGGCGTATTATGCTTAATGGATGGCGTTGATTCGGCAATACGTTCTGGTGGTAATTGGGTTAATTTCTTTTTGCGTCTAAACATAATTGCATGGTTCAGGCTCGTTTGTTTAGTGCTAAAAGAAGTGTGCATTCGTTTAGGAATCAGCTTTCCATTACAAAAACAATTAGACGCATACATAAGAGTTAATGAAGCGCTATCTGATTATTTATCACAGCTTGAACAGCTTGATATCGAAAAATTCAAGGAAGAAACTAACAAATACAAAGGGTTGTTATTGCTGATTGAAGGTGCTGAAAGCGAAGAATCGTTAAATGCTATACTGCTCAACGAGTACAAATCGCTTGGTTTGGAATTGCCATATAAAGGCGAGTTTGATGAGTTTATGCAGGATAATAATGCAGTGTTGGAGTTTAGATGATGTTTAAATGTGATATGTGTGGTGAGTGTTGTAGAAATTTAGATAAGTCTGTGATTTATAGAGATTTGCATGATGGGAATGGGGTTTGCCGTTTCTTAGATGGAAATATATGCACGATCTACGATAAAAGGCCATTGATTTGTCGAATAGATGACAGCTTTGAGGCCTTTTTTAAAGAGCAGATGAGCTACGAAGAATATTTGCGGCACAATTATGAGTGCTGTAAGATATTAAAAATGCAGAAAAGAAGTAAAGAGGAGGTATAAATATGCCATTACCAGTATGGTTGATTCCAATAGCATTGAAAGGAGCTGCAGTTGTAGCCGGTACAGTCGGTGTTGGATCGGCAGTTCATGGAGCGGCTAAAATGAAAGAGGCAAATGATACGATGAAATCTGCTCAAAGCTGCCATGAAGACAATATGAAGAAATTTGAAAGTAAAAACGAATCTACAAGCATAAGTATGGATAAGCTTGGAAAGCTTGAATTAGAGATACTTCACAGCTTTGGTGAGTTTGCAGATGTTTTTGAAAAGATTAAGAACAGACCAGTATTTGAAACTTATACTAAAGCTGGCGTTACTCTTCCAAAATATGATGGCGAAGAAATTAAAAATGTTTCAATTGGTGCAGGAGTTTTGCTTGGGGGAATCGGAGGTGCTGGATTAGGTGCAGCTGGAGGATTTGCGGCTGCTGGAGCAACAACAGCAGCGGTGATGGCTTTTGGAACGGCTTCAACTGGTACAGCAATAGCGTCGCTTAGTGGTATTGCAGCAACAAACGCAACTTTAGCGGCATTGGGCGGTGGAGCTATTGCGGCAGGTGGCGGTGGAATCGCTGCCGGAACGGCGGTGCTGGGGGCTGCAACTTTGGGCGCTGGCTTGTTAATAGGTGGAATTATTTTTAATTTTACTGGTGGAAAACTTTCCGATAAGGCCGATGAGGCATGGGATCAAATGAAAAAGGCAGAAGCACAGATCAATAAGATATGTGCATATTTAGATGATCTAAAGAAAACTGCAAATACATATTATGATGTGATGGAAAAGGTCAATAATATATATAGTGAACATTTGAATGGCTTGAAAATCATCGTAAATATGCTCGGCCATAAGGATTGGAATACATTTTCTGAGGAAGAAAAGGAATTAACTGAAAATGTTGTTCTTCTGGTTGGATTACTTTATAGTATGTGTAAAGTAGAATTAGTTATTAAAGCTAATCAAGATGACGAGGTGAACAAAGTTAACAAGAATGAGGTTGAGGAATCAATGAATAATGTAAAAACAATTGTTTCTGATAAATTCAATACAATTTTGGGTAGCTAGCTGATAATGTTTTGAAGATACATTACAATAATATATTGATTTGTATGTTTGCTTGTAATCTGAACAAGAAATATAATAAAAAGACGTATGTTTTTGCATACGTCTTTTTTTAGTTTAATGAGTTGTTTAATGGGGCTAACTGACTTGTTTTACGATGAAATGTTTCATTTTTAGCTGTCATATTTTCTAACTCTCAGCTCAATGCCAAGCTCTTCACAAAGCTTCTTTGAACGCTCGATTTCGTCTTTCGTTATAACGTCAACTACTGTGAACATTACCTTTGGGATGAATTTTTTGCATTCTGTTGCAAAGCTTATCATTGTTTCAAAGGCTGTCTTGTCGTCACCCTGTGAGAATTTCGGACGGGTGGTTTTGTTGTAGCTTTGAGCGTCAGGTGCGTTGAGGCTTACAGAAACAAAATCGATAAGACCCTCTAAAAGCCTTGCTGTAGGCTTTTTGTTGATTAAATCTGAAAGACCGTTTGTATTGAGTCTGAGTGGTGTTTTTGTCTTTGACTTTATGAATTTTGCGCTGTCTATGAGCATATCGAGCGCTTCTGTAGGCTCGCCGAAGCCACAGTAGATAATTTCGCTGTATGAGTCAAGATCCTTTTGTGACAAAGCGTTTATAACCTCTTCAGAGGTAGCGTCACGCTCAAGCCACAGACTGTCTGAGCCGTAAGCCCCGTCGCCCGTTTGCCTGATACAGAAAACACAGTCACAAGGGCAGTGGTTTGTAAGATTTATATACAGCTTATCGCCGATTTCGTAAAGTATGTTCATCATAGCTTTTTACTCCTTTTTGTTAACCTAGTGATATTATATCAATTTATGTGATAGTTTGCAAGTCAAAATTTTAGAAAACTCTCTACTTATTATCATAAGTCTATCACAAGTGCAGAGTATAATAACATCATAGAGAGAACAAAAGCATAGGAGTATTTTTATGTCAGCCAAAAAAGCTCAGTCGGCAAGCGTTGTATTTTCAGCCGACAGAAAACAAAGCAGGGTATCGGGTGCAATAAAAGCGGTTCTGATAGCTTTGGTGAGTATCATTCTTGTAGTAACAGCGGTTTTTGCAATCGTTGTGCTTTCAGGTAATGAGGATGTCCTGTTTGACAGTAGTGAAACCTATTCATTGGTTTCATTTCTGACAGAATAAAAGGTCTGGTGGCGCCTTGAGGCTACTACCAAAATATACATTGTTTAGCTTCTAAAAAAAGCAGGGTAGCGCGTATGCGATACCCTGCTTTTTGTTACTGCGGCATACTGCCGTTTGTAATGCCAAGCTCCTTTGTCAGCTTCATTAAATACCCTTGCTTTGCTACAAGTGATTTCTGATAATAGATTACAGAGTCAATAATCATCGGGTCATCAACCTCGTCAAAGGCGTTGTCTGCCGCCTTGATTTTCTGCGCTGTATCAAAAACGTCCTCTAAAATCTCTCTTTTATACTTGTCCTCACGCTTTCTTTCCTTTTTTTCACATAACCTGTCAAAAATGTTACTCAAAATATGTATCACTCCTTTTTTATAAATCTATTCTTTTTTGTAAGTGGTTATGAATGGATTAAAGGTGCATATTTATGAGAATAATATGATAAAGGTCGGGCTATACGGGTTTTAAGGTAAATTGCTATAAACTCTCAGTTTACTTGACAATAAAGGGTAAATAGAGTAAAATAAGAATAGTATTTTGTTTCGGAATTTTATAATTTAAAACATATAGCTCAACTCACCAATCATCAATCCCAAAGGCTGTATTAAAATATAGTTTTACCTATACTGTGGTCGGAAATTAAACGGTATAATGCATTTTAAAACTATTGCGCAAAACCATATTTTGATATACCTCACATTGTCAGAAAAGAGGTAACTATGAATAACCAGACAACTAAAACTAAGGGCAGTCAGACTCCACGTGCGCCAAGAGGGGCAAAGCGTGGTGCTTCAAATTCTGTAAAAACTGCCTCAAAGAACACTCACAAGAATGTAAAAACTGAAGCTAAAAAGGAAATTAAGAAAACTCCTGTCAGAATTATTCCGCTCGGTGGTCTTCACGAAATCGGCAAGAATATGACAGCCGTAGAATGCTCAAACGATATTTTCATCATCGACTGCGGTATGGCTTTCCCTGACAGCGAAATGCCGGGCGTTGATATAGTAATCCCTGATTACACATATCTTGAAAAGAATGCCGATAAAATCAGAGGTATCGTTTTAACTCACGGTCATGAAGACCATATCGGCGGTCTGCCATACTTTTTAAGAAAGGTTAATGTTCCAGTTTACGGTACAGCGCTCACCTTAGGTCTTGTTGAAGGTAAACTGCGTGAGCATGACCTTTTAAATACCGCAAAGCTTTGCGTTGTAAAGCCAAGAGATACAGTAAAGCTTGGCTGTATGGCGGTTGAGTTTTTAAGAGTAAACCATTCAATCCCTGACGCTGTAGGTATGGCTGTTCATACCCCTGCAGGCGTTATTATCCATACGGGTGACTTCAAGGTTGACTATACCCCGATAGACGGCGGCATTATCGATTTAGCCCGCTTTGCAGAGCTTGGCAACAAGGGCGTTTTGGCGCTTATGTCTGACTCTACAAACGCAGAGCGTCCCGGTTTTACAAAAACAGAGCGCAAGGTAGGCGAGTCATTTGCAAAGCTTTTTGCTTCAGCTGAGGGCAAGCGAATTATTATTGCTACCTTCTCATCAAATATCCACAGAGTTCAGCAGATAATAGATTTAGCGCAGATTCACAACCGTAAGGTTGCGGTATTTGGCAGAAGTATGATAAATGTTATCTCAAAAGCTATGGAGCTTGGCTACCTGAAGGTTCCTGACGGTATTATTATTGATGTTGATATTATGGGCAGATACCTGCCTGAAAATATAGTGCTTTTAACAACAGGCTCACAGGGTGAACCTATGTCAGCGCTTTCTCGAATGGCGATGAACGATCATAAGAAGGTAACTATCACTCCTCACGATTTCATCATCATTTCCGCAACCCCTATCCCTGGCAACGAAAAGCTTGTAACAAGAGTTGTAAACGAGCTTATGAAATCGGGCGCTGAGGTTTACGCTGAAGCGATCTACGAGGTTCACGTTTCAGGTCACGCCTGTCAGGAAGAATTAAAGCTCATCTTATCCCTTACAAAGCCAAAGTTCTTTATCCCTGTTCACGGCGAGTATAAGCATCTGCAGTGTCATGCTCAGCTTGCTCAGAGTATCGGTATTCCAAAGGAGAATATCATTATTGCGGGTATTGGTAACGTTATTGAAACAGATGGCGTTGATATGAAGATTACGTCTCAGGTTCAGGCTGGCAAGGTTTTAGTTGACGGTCTGGGTGTTGGTGATGTCGGCTCTATAGTTCTGCGTGACAGAAAGCATTTGGCGCAGGATGGTCTTATCGTTGCAGTTGCTACCATTGAGAGCACATCAGGTACGATTTTAGCAGGCCCTGACATCGTATCAAGAGGCTTTGTATATGTAAGAGAAAGCGAAGAGCTTTTAGACGAGGCAAGGCAGATCGTAGCAGATACTCTTCAGGAATGCCTTGATAACAATACAAGAGAATGGAACGTTATGAAAAATAAGATGAAAGAAGCGCTCGACAGCTTCATCTATTCAAAAACAAAGCGTTCACCAATGATTTTACCTATCATTCAAGAGGTATAAGAATAACACCTTTAAAAAGGAGGTTTATCCATAAATGAAGATGAAAAACATTTTCGCGCTGAGGCTTATAATTGTCATTTTATCAGTGTGCGCTGTTGCAGTATCAGCGCTTCTGATGATTTCTGACCCTAAAAATCACATAGTGTGGATCATCTGCTCTTTGTGTATAGCGTCAGTTGTAGCGCTTTTGGTTGAGGCTGTGATCTCAAGCAAGAATCTGCGTAAGTATATTACTCAGATGGATAAGGAGATAGCGCTTACAGAAAGAGAATCTCTGTATAATTTCCCGGCACCTGCAATCATCATTGATGACGAAAATGTAATAGTATGGTACAACCGCCTTTTTGAGGATACTATGTATTCTGATAACGAGGCGTACGGCGTACATATTACAGATTTAATTGAGGTCGATATCTCAAAAATCTATAGCGAATCGGGCTATATTATCTCTCACGAGGATAAATATTTCAGAGTACTCGGCAAAAAGCCTACAGAGGATGTAGGGCTTACTATGGTATATTTTGAGGATATTACCGATTATGTTCTCTTAGAGCGTGAGCACAGACTCAGCCATCCTACAGTTTTGCTTTTGATGGTTGATAACTATGATGACCTTCTCACAAACGCAAAGGAAAGTGAAAAGGCTCACGTTTTGGTTGAAACAGAAAAGCTTCTTGAAGCCTTTATGGAGAATACAACAGGCATTTTAAGAAAGCTCTCAAACGACAGATTTGTTGCCGTTTTGGAAGAAAGGCATCTTGCAAAGATCATCGAGGGCAGATTTGAAATACTCGATAAAGCCCGCTCTATTATGGTAAACGACCGTCTTAACGTTACCCTCTCAATCGGCGTTGGTAAGGGCGCTTCTACTCTT
This sequence comes from uncultured Clostridia bacterium, assembly GCA_937892655.1. Classification (GTDB taxonomy): domain Bacteria; phylum Bacillota; class Clostridia; order Oscillospirales; family Ruminococcaceae; genus CALBJC01. The sequence goes on from CALBJC010000148.1 coordinate 43,290, forward strand.
ATCGAGTCCGAGGGGGTTGCCCGTCAGGCACTTGATATGTGCCTTGGTCGTGGTGGTGACCAGGCGGCTGTCAAAACAGAAAACGGCTTTGAATTCTTTGGCGGTGTTTCAAAGGGTATCGAAAAGCGTACAAAGGTTAAAACAAGAATTATTGCAAACGCTCTTAAGGAGCTTATCGAGGCAGCACCAAATGTTTTAATTATGGGTCATCAGCTCGGTGACCTTGACAGTATGGGCTCTGCAACTGCGCTTTGCTGTGTAATAAGAAAAATGGGCGTTGTCGCAAACGTTGTTTTCAGAGAAAACAGAACGCTTGCAAAGCCACTTACAGATTATATCAAGGAAAACTCTGCTAAGGATTACTATATGTGTCCTGAAAACGCTCTGCCGCTTGTGAGCGCTGATACTCTGGTTATCATTACCGATACTCACAATCCTGAGTTTTTAGACAGCAGAGAAATTTACGAAAAGGCTTCAAAGGTTGTAGTTATCGACCACCACAGAAAAATGGTAAACTATATCGATAACGCTGTTATCTTCCACCACGAGCCTTATGCTTCATCCGCTAGTGAAATGGTAGCAGAGCTTATTCAGTATTTCGGTGATGCGGGTAAAATTCCTGCCCCTGAGGCTGAAGCTTTGCTTGCGGGCATTATGCTCGATACCAAGAATTTTGTTATGAGAACAGGTGTCAGAACATTTGAAGCGGCGGCATTCTTGAGAAAGCAGGGCGCTGATACTGTAGCTGTAAAATCAATGTTTTCAAACTCAGCAGAAACCTATCAGGAAAAGAGCAAGCTTATCACAAACGCAGGCATTTACAAGGAATGTGCTATTGCGGGTGTCAAGTCAAATGCAGAGGTTATGCGTATTGCCGCACCTCAGGCGGCTGACGAGCTTTTGGGTATAAGCGGCGTCAAGGCGTCATTTGTATTATATGAATCAAATGGCACAACATCAATTTCAGCACGTTCAATGGGTAGCTTCAATGTTCAGCTTATTATGGAAGCGCTCGGCGGCGGCGGTCATCAGACTATGGCGGGCGCACAGCTTGCCTGTCCGCTTGCAGAGGCAACTGAGAAGCTTGAAGCGGCAATTGATGATTTTTTGAATAATTCTAATATGTAATAATGTAAAACATTAAATATGAAAAAGTGAGGTAGAATAAAATGAAGGTTATTTTATTAAAGGATGTTAAGGGCTCAGGTAAGGCTGGCGATATTTTAAACGTAGCTGACGGCTATGCAAGAAACAGCCTTCTTCCAAAGGGGCTTGCAGTAGAAGCAACAGCAAAGAATTTAAACGAGCTTGCAGGCAAGAAATCATCTGAACAGCACAAGCTCGATGTTGCAAAGGCAGACGCTGAAGCTGCAGCCAAGGCAATCGGTGACAAGACAGTTGTTATAAAGGCAAAGGCAGGTCAGGGCGGTAAGCTCTTTGGCTCTGTTACAGCTTCAAATATTGCTGACGCTATCAAGGCTCAGCTTGGCAGCGATGTTGACAAGAAAAAGATTTCACTTAAAAATGATATCAAGGCATTCGGTGATTTTTCTTGCGAAATCCGCTTTACTCAGGGCGTTACATGTAAGCTCAACGTAAGCGTTGTAGAAGAATAAGATTTTAAAATTTTGGGGAGAAAGGCTATGGATTACACACCACAGAATGAAAATTTATCGCTTGGTAACCAGCTGCCGTTCAGCTTAGAGGCTGAACAGACGGTTCTGGGCGCTATGCTCTTGAATCCTGATACTCTCCCTGTTGTAATGGAGTATCTCAAGGCAGACAGCTTTTACCGTCCACAGCATAAGGAGCTTTTTTCAATCATCATCCGTATGTTTTCAAACGGTAAAACTGCCGACCTTATCACAGTTATAAATGAGGCTGTAAACGCAGGCGTTTTTGAAACCTCTGCAATGGCAAAAACATACCTAAAGGGTATCTGCGAGAGCGTTCCTGCAACCTCAAATATCGCAAGCTACTGTAAGATCGTTGAAGAAAAGTATCTTTTACGTTCACTTATCGGCGTTGCAAACGAGATTATCGAAAACGCTCAGAACGGTCATGAAGAAGCGAGAGTTATCTTAGATAGCGCTGAGCAGAAGATCTACGATATCCGTCAGGGCAGAGAGATTTCGGGCTTAACTCGTATTGATGACGTAATTTTAGAGTCATTTGAGCGCTTAGAGCGCATTTCGGGCGCTGATAAGGAGCAGTATCTCGGCTCAAAAACAGGCTTTTCACAGATCGATAACGTAACGGGCGGTCTTAATAATTCAGACCTTTTGATTTTAGCGGCCCGTCCTGGTATGGGTAAGTCAGCGTTTGCTCTAAACGTTGCGGTAAATACCTGCAAGATTACAAAAAAGTCTGTTGTTATCTTCTCTCTTGAAATGGGTAAAGAACAACTTGTAACCCGTATGCTCTCATCAGAAGCGCTTGTAAATAACACAACGCTCAGAAACGGCAGAATCTCAAGTGAAGACTGGTCAAAGCTTGCCCGTGGCGCTGAAACGCTGTCAGGCTTACCTATCTATCTTGATGATACAGCGGGCGTAAACGTTCCGCAGATGAAAGCAAAGCTCAGAAGAGTCAAAAACTTAGGCTTTGTAGTTATCGACTACTTACAGCTTATGGAAGGCTCAAAAAAGAGCCAGGCAAACAGAGTTGCCGAGGTTTCTGAAATTACCCGACAACTCAAGCTTATGGCAAAGGAGCTCAACGTTCCTGTTATGACTCTGTCACAGCTCAACCGTGGCGCTGAAGGCAGAACTGACCACAGACCTATGCTTTCAGACCTCAGAGAATCAGGTTCTATCGAGCAGGATGCTGATATTATTATGTTTTTATACCGCGATGGCTATTACAATAAAGAGAATGCTGACCAGTCGCTTTCTGAATGTATTATCGCCAAAAACCGTCATGGCGAGGTCGGTAAGATAAACCTTGCGTGGAACGGCGAGTATACGCTGTTTAGAAGTCTTGAAGGAGTGCGCCATGAAGACTAAGGTATCAAAAACCATCAGCGATTACGGCTTATTGAAAAATGGCGAGAGGGTACTTGTAGGCTTATCAGGAGGCGCTGATTCAACAGCGCTTCTTTTGGTTTTAAAAGAACTGGGCTACAAGGTGAGCGCTATCCACATAAACCATAATCTGCGTGGTGAAGAAGCAAAGCGTGATGAAGCGTTCTGCAAAGAGCTTTGTGAAAAAATGGGTATCCCGTTTGAAGCAGTAAGCGTTGATGTTAAAGAGTATGCAGCCAAAAATTCTCTCAGCGTTGAAACTGCCGCAAGAGAACTGCGATACAATGCATTTTCACAATCTATGCAAAAAAACGGTATACGCATTCTGGCAACTGCGCATCATGCACAGGATAATTTAGAAACTGCACTTTTGAACTTAACAAGAGGCACTGCCTTAAAAGGCATCTGCGGTATTCCGATTGCAAGAGGGAATATCGTAAGGCCTCTTTTATACTGCACAAGGCAGGAAATTGAAAATTATCTTTCAAAAGAAAATCAGCCTTTTGTTGTGGACAGCACAAATCTTGATGATGTCTGCGCCAGAAACAAAATAAGGCTTAGTGTCTTGCCCGTTCTTTCGAGCATAAATTCAGCGTATGCTGAAAACTTTACAAAAACATCTCAGATTCTGCGTGATGAAGAGGATTTTCTGTCCCTTTGTGCGCATGAGGCGCTTGCAAGGGCTACAAAAAATGATAGTATCGATTTATTCTCCCTGCGCCGTGAGCATACTGCTGTTGCAAGAAGGGCAGTAGCAAAGTTTTTGGAGAAAAACGAAATCGAGGTAAATTCAGACCTTGTTATGAGTATCGTTTCAATCTTCCGTGACGGCAAGATAAACGTAAAAGAGGATACCTTTGTAGTTGTAAAAGACTGGCTTATGACAATAGAGCATACAAAAGAAGAGGTTAAAGAGGTTGAGTTTTCTGCACAGCCTGACAATACCTACGACTTTTTTGAAAAGAGAATAAGCCTTGACATAATCGACACAACAAATGAAGATGCGAATGTTCATACAAAGTTTACAAAAAGGTGTCTGGATTATGATAAAATAAAAGGTGAAATTTTTATAAGAAACCGCAGAAACGGTGACAAGGTAGAGCTTGTTTCAAGAGGGTTTGAAAGTAAGCTCAAAAAGCTGTTCTGGGGCGATATCCCGCCTTGTGAGCGTGATAAAACGGTCATTTTGTGTGACAATGAGGGCATTGTATTTGTAGAAGGTTACGGCGCGGCGCAAAGAGTTTGTGTTGACTCTGATACCTGCAATATGCTTATTGTGACGATTGACAGAAAGGATGTTTAAATTGGCTAACATCAGAGTTATGATACCAGAAGAAGAAATCAAAGCTATGGTCAAAAAAATCGGTCAGCAGATTACCGATGAATATAAAGAGCTCATAAAGGATGCGCCTTTGATGATCATAGGCGTTTTGAAGGGCGCTTACATCTTTATGTCAGACCTTGTAAGAGCGATTGACCTGCCGATTCAGATGGATTTTATCCAGGCTTCAAGCTATATTGGTACTGAGAGCTCAGGTTTTGTAAACATTACAAAAAATGTTGATATTTCGGTTGAAGGTAAGCATATTATTATTGTTGAAGATATTTTAGATACAGGCAGAACCTTAAACGCTATCAAGACAGCTATGCTTGCGCAGAATGCAAAGAGCGTTAAGATTGCGGCATTTTTAGATAAGCCTGCAAGAAGAAAGGTGCAGATCGATGCTGATTACTGCTGCTGTCAGATTCCTGACAACTTTGTGGTAGGCTACGGTCTTGACTATGATGAGGATTACAGACAGCTTCCATATGTCGGCATTGTTGAGCTGTAATTTAACTATTATTTAAGTATATAATTTATAATTTTATAGAAAAAAGAGCAAAAAGGAGCGTGATACTTTGAAAAAGGGTAAAAGCCTTTTAGTGTATCTTCTCGTTGCGGGCATAATCGTCTTCTCGATGGTTTATATGCTCGGCCACCTCGGCGGCAACGGGGATGACTATCAGTATTCACAGATTATGAAATACTTTGATGACCTTAAGGTATCAGAGTTTGAGCTTGATTTAGGTACAGGCAAGATCGAGATGACAGTCGACGGCGTAGATGAGCCTATCGACTATAAGGTACCTAACGTATCAGTATTTGTAGGTGAGCTTTTCAACGATAACTATAACTATCGTGATGCATATAACGCGGCTCATCCTGATGCGCCTGTAAAGTATAATCTTTTAGAGATAAAGGATAACAGTATGTGGGTTTCACTTATCCCGCAGATTATCCTGCTTGTAATTATGGTAGCGCTTTTCTTCTTTATGATGCGCTCTGCTACAGGCGGCTCAAAGATGAACAATTTCGGCAAGGCAAATGCCAAAAACCACCTTCAGTCAGGCAAAAAGGCTACATTTGATGATGTAGCGGGCGCTGACGAGGAAAAGGAAGAATTAAAGGAAATCGTAGACTTCCTCAAAAATCCAAAGAAGTATAATGAAATCGGTGCTCGTATCCCTAAGGGTGTATTGCTTTTAGGCCCTCCGGGTACAGGTAAAACCTTACTTGCAAGAGCGGTTGCTGGTGAAGCAGGCGTTCCGTTCTACTCAATCTCAGGTTCAGACTTCGTTGAAATGTTTGTCGGCGTTGGTGCTTCCCGTGTAAGAGATTTGTTTGAGCAGGCTAAGAAAAACCCTGCGGCAATCATCTTTATCGATGAAATTGACGCTGTGGGCAGACACAGAGGCGCTGGCCTTGGCGGCGGTCACGATGAACGTGAGCAGACCTTGAATCAGCTGCTCGTTGAAATGGACGGCTTTGACGGCAATCAGGGTATCATCGTTATGGCGGCAACAAACCGTCGTGATATCTTAGACCCGGCGCTCTTACGTCCTGGCAGATTTGACAGACAGATTTTAGTTTCATACCCTGATGTAAAGGGCAGAGAAGAGATATTAAAGGTTCATACACGTGGTAAGCCTTTGGCTCCTGATGTAAGCTTAGAGACTATTGCAAAGTCAACAGTAGGCTTTACAGGTGCTGACCTTGAAAACCTTGTAAACGAGGCTTCACTCCTCGCTGCAAGACGCAACAAAAAGGCTATTACAAAGGCCGATATGGAAGAAGCGTCAATCAAGGTTATCGCAGGCCCTGAAAAGAAATCAAAGGTTGTTACAGAGGCTGAAAAGAAGCTTACTGCCTACCACGAAGGCGGTCACGCTATCTGTACCTACTACTGCGATAAGCATGATAAGGTGCATCAGGTATCTATCATCCCTCGTGGTCACGCAGGCGGCTTTACAATGAGCTTACCTGAAAAGGATAAAACATACGTTTCAAGAAGCGAAATGAAGAATAACATCGTAACTCTCCTCGGCGGTAGAGTTGCAGAAAAGATTATTCTCGATGATATCTCAACAGGTGCTTCAAATGACCTTGAGCGTGCAACAAATATTGCAAGAAGTATGGTTACAAGATACGGCTTCTCTGAAAAGCTCGGCCCTGTTGTTTACGGTCAGGATGACCATGAGGTATTCTTAGGCAGAGATTTCTCATCAAACCGCAATTACTCAGAAAATGTTGCGGCTGAGATAGACAGCGAAATCAGAACTATCATTGAAGATGCATTCACAAAGGCAGAAGACGTTTTGACAGAGCATATCGATGAGCTTCACAGAATTGCAAAGTACCTGATGATTCATGAAAAGATCGACGGTGCAGACTTTGAGAAGCTTATGAAAAACGAGCTTGACCCTTCAGTTTATGAAGATAAAAAGGATGAAGCTGATAAAACAGTAACTACTCAAACAGTAGAAACTACAGAGTCAGAAACCTTTGAAGAAACTAAAAGCTTCGAGGAAACTAAAAGCTTCGAAGAAACTAAAAGCTTCGAAGAAGCTTTGGAGAACTCAGAAAGCGAAGAATAATGAATAATTAAAAATAAAAGCGGACATTTAGTCCGCTTTTATTACATAAGAAACGAGGAGTTAAAAATGGCAAAGAATAAAAAGCTCATTATCATAATAGCGAGCGTTTTTGTGCTGGCTTTACTTGTAGTGGGTATAATCATTTTCTTTATGGATAAGGATGATAAGCCAGAGGAAATAGAATATGATGTATATGACGCTGTACCGCAGGAGTTTGTTGAAAGCTATGTTTCAATGCTCGAGCAAAGAAGCGGCGCTGACTTTTTGGCGATAAATCCTGACGGCTACTATGAAGGGCTTTATGACAGTCACGAAAGCCTGCAGAAGGGCTTTTCATCAGCAGAAGATCTCGCTGTAAGAATTATGCTCGATTATGATTTTTACAAAGAGTGCGGCGAGCCTGTAGAGATCACCTACGAAATTTTAGAGAGTAAAGAGGTTACAAACGAACCTGGTAAAACAGAGGGCACAACTTTACTAGAGCAGATAAAAGGCTCATTTGAAGAGGATGGCTATACTCTTAAAACCAATCAGATTTTCTTTGTAAACTTAAAGCTTTCAATCTCGGGTGAAAACGGTCAGGCAGAGGATGAACATAAATTCTACTGCTGTAATATTCCTGGCGAGGGCTGGACACTTGTATAATATAAAAACAAAAAGCAGGCATAAGCCTGCTTTTTTATTTATGTCTGTAACTAATAACGTTCCCATGTTATAACATTTGTTTTCCATTCGCCGTTTTCCAGAACAATTTCTGATATATAGTCAAAACTATTAAGAACATATACATTGTCAAAAGCTCTGCCGTAAAGCTCTGCTCGCTGATTATTGATCTGCGAAAGATTTATATCAATAGCGCAGCTGTATTTCTCACTGTAGTCAAAAGAAATCAGCTGATTTTCCCATTTTCTACTGTATACCTTGAATTTACTGTCAGATACCTTTTCTATAGTGAGTATTTCGCTTTTTATATCTTCACTGCCATTTATTATTTCAACTAAAGGCTCATATATATAAAGCCTTCCGTCATACTCCTTGTAATCTCCGTAGCTGTCAGGAGTATAGTTAGCTTTGAAAATCTTTATATGATGCTTGCAGTAAAACTCTGTATATATATCCAGGTATGCATCCTTTAAAGATTGCATATCAGGGTATCTTATATCGTCAACAAGATACCAATCACTCTCGCCCGGTATTGTTACATCATGATTTATCTGTGGCTCAAAATATGCTTGCTTGCTGTTCAGCTCAGAGGCTATCTGACAATAAGGATACATCCAGCTCTCTATCTGAGGGCGTAAAGGCTCCATTCTGCTTGTATCAATAAACACCTGAACTTCCATATAATCATCATCAGCGCTGATATAGCCGCCTCTACCGCTTTGAGTAGAAGGCTCGTCTGCCACAGGAGTACTCACAGCTACTTGTGTAGCCGATGGAGTAGTGGTAGTTGTAGTAGATGGAGTAGTGGTAGTTGTAGTAGATGGAGTAGTGGTAGTTGTAGTAGATGGAG
>CALBJC010000149.1 GCA_937892655.1 uncultured Clostridia bacterium
CCTCGTTTACAGAGAAGCCAGTACCGTTACCGAGATTGAAGATGTTGCTCTCATTGCCTGCTCTTAAATATTCAACAGCTAAAATATGAGCCATAGCTAAATCTGTAACGTGGATGTAGTCACGGATACAAGTACCGTCCTCGGTTGGATAGTCATCGCCGTAGATTGAGATAAACTCTCTCTGATTGTTAGGAACCTGTAAAATAAGCGGAATAAGATGAGTTTCAGGAGCGTGAGCCTCGCCGATTTCGCCGCTCTTATGAGCACCGCAGGCATTGAAATATCTGAGTGAAACGTATCTTAAATTGTGAGCTACAGATGTCCACTTGAACATCTTTTCCATTGAAAGCTTTGTTTCGCCGTATGTGTTTGTAGGGCAGGTTCTGTCATCCTCTAAAATAGGCACTCGCTCAGGCTCGCCGTAGGTAGCGGCAGTTGATGAGAATACGATTTTGTCGATACCGTGAGCTACCATACTCTCTAAAAGCACCTTTGTACCGCAAAGGTTGTTATCATAATACTTCAAAGGATTTGTCATTGACTCGCCTACCAAAGAGTTTGCGGCAAAGTGGATAGCAGCCTCAACATTTTCCTTTTCAAAAACGCTGTCTAAAAATGCTCTGTCACGGATATCGCCCTTATAAAATCTTGCCTTTGGATGAACAGCCTCGATATGACCTGTTTCAAGGTTATCGATAATGATTACATCCTCGCCTCTGTCGATAAGCTCGTAAACTGTATGTGAGCCGATATAGCCCGCACCGCCAAGTACTAAAATAGCCATAATTTCTCCTCCTTTTAGTCATTAAGACTCATTACAAATCTGTCAAACGCTGCCTGACCCTGCGCATCACGCTTATAAACGCCTGCGTGAGTCAAAACTTGTGCGAAAACCTTACCGATCTCATCATTTATAATGTCATCGATGTTATCTTCATTTATTGTGTCGTAGTTTTTCATAAATTCCTCTGCCCACTCAGCGTGGCTTGAAATTTCATCAATCTCAGAAATATTCTTGCCTGCCAAAATTGCTTCTTTTAACAGACGCATTTCTTCTTTTAATCTTGCAGGCAATACTGCAAGACCCATAACCTCAATAAGACCAATATTTTCTTTCTTGATATGGTGAAGCTCAGCGTGTGGATGATAAACACCCAGAGGATGCTCATCAGTTGTGATATTATTTCTGAGCACTAAATCGAGCTCATACATCTCGCCGTTTTTACGGGCAATAGGAGTTATTGTATTATGAGGGGTATTATCTGTATTTGCAAAGATAAATGCAGATTCATCTGTATACTCACGCCATCTTGCTAAAATCTTGTCAGCAAGCTCTACTATTCTTGAGCTATCCTTTGAAGACAAACGGATAGTAGACATATACCACTTTACGATACCCACATTTACATCTTCAAAATTCTTGATAGTAAATGTACGCTCAACGGGTGCCTGAGCCATCGGGAATGTATGGTTACCGCCCTGGAAATGCTCGTGTGATAAAATTGAGCCACCAACTATCGGCAGGTCAGCATTTGAGCCGATAAAATAATGCGGAAACTGCCTGATAAAATCAAACAACTTTGAAAAAGCATCCCTGTCGATCTTCATAGGAGTATGTACCTTGTTGAAAAGAATGCAATGCTCATTATAGTAAACGTATGGTGAATACTGTAAGCCCCAAGGGTTATCACAGATTAAAAGCGGGATAACTCTGTGATTTTGTCTTGCAGGGTGGTTTACTCTGCCGGCATATCCTTCATTTTCAGCACAGAGAAGACATAAAGGATAGCCTGACTGCTTTGCATTCTTGGCAGCAGCAATAGCCTTAGGGTCTTTCTCGGGCTTTGAAAGGTTAATTGTTATCTGCAAATCGCCATACTCTGTTTTTGTTATCCATTTCATATCACGCGCTATTCTGTAACGGCGGATATAATCGGTATTCTGAGAAAGGTCATAGAAATATTCAGTAGCCGCCTGAGGCGAAATACCGTAAAGAGAATAAAAACGCTTTATAACCTCTCTTGGCATAGGCGTTAAAAGGCCCATAAGCTTTGTATCAAACAAATCTCTGTATACAACGCTGTCAGACTCTATAATACCCTTTTCATACGCATAATCGCAGATATCAGATAAAATCTGCTCAAGCGAGAGCTTCTGACAATATGCCGGCATTACAAAATCATCAAGCTTTAAAGCTTCAAGCAAGGAATTTATAGTATAAACTATATCCTCAGGCTCAATAAGCTGTTTCTCAAGCGCATATTCAACAAGCTGAGCTATTCTTTCGTTAATCATACTTATATGACCCCCTTGATATTCTATGTTAATTTTATTATAGCATATAAAATATGATTGTCAAGAACAATATGTTAAAATTGTATAAGTTTTTATACAATTCTTATAGCGCATGCAAAATGATTTTTCCAATAGGTCGTTGAGATATTTTTCTTTTCAATAAGTGTGCCAGGATTTGAGGCATATATCATAAACCCGTCGCCGATATAGATACCGCCATAAGACGCTCTGCCTCCCTGACTGCCCGAAAAGTATACAAAGTCGCCAGGCATGAGCTGATCATATGAAACGCTCACAGCATCCGCAAAGGCTATCTGCTCGCCTATATTTCTTGGGAATTTTGAATTTACAGTTTTACCTACATAGTATAAAAGACCCGAATTATCAAAGCCGCCTGCACTGTCACCGCCCTGTACGAAAGGCACGCCAATCTGTGCTGTTGCGGTATTTATAATGGTTGACGCCGCCGTATCATCGGGTTGAGGCGGAGTAGCCTCCCCCGTTGTTGTAGTCTCTGTTATTTCAGGCTCTGTCACCTCAGGTGGCGCAGGTGGTGCTGGTGGTGTATCTTCAGGACTTGGCGGGGTTGGTGGCGAAGGAGGAGTTGGCTCTGTCTGCTCTGTTATTTCCTCAGAAACTACCTCTGTTGTAGTTTCTTCTGTCGGTGTAGTTGTTGTGATCTCAGGCTCTGTCTGAGAAGGTGTTGTCTGCTCTGAAGGCTCTGTAAAGGTAGCATCTGACTGTGGCGTTGTAGCCTCAGGCTCCCAATAGGTTATATCAACGTGTTCTTCAACCGCTGTTCTGTTTATTGCATTACAAGAGGTTAGCGCCAAAGATGTTAATATTGTTATAGCCGAGATTGCGATTATTTTTCTAGTTATGCTAATTTTGTTATAGCTTTTATTGTTCATATCTTTCACCTCTTAAACGCAATACAGATTTGTATCCCACGCAGGAATATATTCAAAATGGCGCATATACAGCTTATAGTCAGGGTTTATGCTGAGTATCTGCAAAGGTATTGCAAACATATCCTCATTTCTGTGGTACACAGCGATATTGAGCTTTGGCTTGAAATTTCTGATTGTATTTTCTGTTCCTTCAATCGCCTGCTTTTCAGCACCCTCAACGTCATATTTAATATATGTGGCTTTTTGTCCATCTAAAATGCTGTCAACGCTTCTGGCGTCAGTTTCGACACCCTTGTCAGAAACCTTTGCCATTCTGCCACCGCCCTTTGAGAAGAAAAGGGTTGTATCCTCATTCCACGATGCTGATTTGAAAAGATACACATTTTCCATACCCTCGGTTGTTTCTGTCAGCTTTCTGAAATTACGGTTATTTGGCTCTAGGGCATATATTTTATCGTAGCTGCCGTTTGAATACAAAAGCATCTCCTTTACAGTATCCCCCGTATAAGCACCTAAATCAACATAGATTTCGTTTTGTGGCTTTATTATATTTTCATACGCTTCCAAAGCATCAGTCTGACACTCCAAAAGCTTTGTTATATCCCCTGTTATTTTATACTCGATTACGTTTTTGAATACGCTTTTTGAGATTTCATCAGAAAGCTTGTTAAATACCGCCTCAAACTTATCAAAGTTATCTCGTAAAAAATCCTTGTCAAACAATGTGCCGTCATCTACAACGGGTACATCAGGAGCTAAAAGAGTATGCTTTGTAGCGATAGATTTTATCTTTTCAACAAGCTCGGTATAGCCTGCTGCAAACGCCAGGACAATTACAAAATCGTCAAACTGAGCTTCTACATCTGAAAGCTTTTTTACTAAATATCCTTCAAAGCTATGACCTCTTACAAACTCATCGCTTGCAAAAATGCCCTCAGGCTTTATGTCAAAAGCTTCAAAGCGCTTTAAGATTTTAAGGCAGCCATCACCCATACCGTAGATGAATATAGGCTTTTTTGTTTCCTGCAGAAACTCCCAGCAGGATTTTTTATTCAAAAAATAATCAAGTGAAAAATCCATTTTAATTCTCCGTTATAAAAAAAGAGGACAATTTATTGCCCTCTTAAAAATAATTATGCTTCATCGTCATCACAGTCACAGTCCTTATGACCTGCGCCAACCATATCTCTGCCACGGATATTATACTTATCTCTTTCAGCATTGATACGCTCATCAAAGATTTTGAGTACTTCACGAGGCTTTTTGATAGAATGAACCTCGTATGTCGGAGTATCAACATCCTTCATATTAAGAGCAATTGAGCCACAGCCGAATAAACGCTGAATAAATGGTAAAACAAGCTTTTTATCAGTAACTCTGTAAAGCTCGCACTCTGTTTCTTCAAGACTTAAGAAGCCTTTTCTCACGATAAATTTTTCGTTTGTAATAAAATATCTTGTAAAAGATATCGGCAGACCGAATATAGTTCTCTTTTTATCGGTCCAGACATAATCTATGCCTTTGAACTTACGCTTTTTCTGTTCAGCCAACTTATGTCACTCCCTCGAAAATATGTTACAACTAAATGAGTACATTACCTAAGATATATTTTAACATAATTTAAACATTTGTCAATAGTAAGCGCTTATATTTTTGTGCATTAAAGGACTTTTTTGTAGCTTTAAATCAGCACATTTTTACATCTCAAAAAGTCAGTTTTCTGCTTGCAAAAGCGGTATATCTATGCTACAATATTTACATAATACTTCATCTTTAAGGAGGATTTTGTTGATATGAATATTCCACAGATAAAGCTCGGCATTGTTGCCGTTTCAAGAGACTGCTTTCCTATGTCACTTTCTGCAACAAGAAGACAGAATGTTGTTGCAGAGTGTAAAAAGCTCGGCGTTGATATTTTTGAATGCAACACAACAGTTGAAAATGAAACTGATATGTTAAAGGCTCTCGACGAGGTTATAAAGGCTGAGGTTAACGCTTTGGTTGTATATCTCGGTAACTTTGGCCCTGAAAGCTCAGAGGTTTTACTTGCTAAGAATTTCAAGCAGAAAACAGGTGGCGCTGTTATGTTTATCGCAGCTGCAGAAGAAAATTGCGGTGAAAAGCTTGTTGATGCAAGAGGTGACGCTTACTGCGGTATGTTAAATGCCAGCTACAATTTAGCGCTCAGAGGCGTTAGGGCATATATCCCTGAATACCCTGTCGGCACTCCTGATTATGTTGCAAAAGAAATTTCTGACTTTATCCCTGTTGCAAGAGCGATAGTTGGCCTTGGCGGCTTAAAGCTTATCACCTTCGGTCCACGTCCTCAGGATTTTCTCGCTTGTAACGCTCCTATCAAACAGCTTTATAACTTAGGCGTTGAGATTGAAGAAAATTCAGAGCTTGACTTATTCGCTTCATTCAATGAGCACGCAGGCGACCCTAGAATTGAAGAGGTTATGGCTGATATGGAGCGTGAACTCGGTCAGGGTAACAAGATGCCTGGCATTTTAAGAAAGCTTGCACAGTATGAGCTCACTTTACTCGACTGGGCAGAAGCTCACAAGGGCGAAAGAAAGTATGTAGCGTTTGCAAACAAGTGCTGGCCTTCATTCCAGACACAGTTTGGCTTTGTTCCTTGCTATGTAAACTCACGTCTTACTGCAAAGGGCATTCCTGTTTCATGTGAGGTTGATATTTACGGTGCGCTCAGCGAATACATAGGCACTTGTATCACAGCTGACGCTGTTACCTTACTCGACATCAACAATACTGTTCCTGCTGATATTTACAAAGAAAACATCGAAGGTAAATTCAGCTACAAACATACAGATACATTTATGGGCTTCCACTGCGGTAACACACCTTCATGCAAGCTCACATCATCAACAATGAAGTATCAGCTTATTATGCACAGAGGTCTTGAGCCAGACTGTGAGCCTGACATTACAAGAGGTACTTTAGAGGGTGATATTATCCCTGGTGAAATCACATTCTTCAGACTTCAGTCAACAGCTGATGCAAAGCTGAGAGCTTACATCGCTCAGGGTGAGGTTTTACCTGTTGCTACACGTTCATTTGGCGGTATCGGTATTTTTGCTATCAATGAAATGGGCAGATTCTACAGACACGTTTTGATTGAAGGCAATTTCCCACATCACGGTGCTGTAGCGTTTGGCAAGGTAGGAAAGGCTATTCACTCTGTACTTACATATATGGGCGTTGAAGAAATCGGCTTTAATCAGCCTGCAGGAATGCTCTACAAAACAGAAAACCCATTCGCATAAAAAGGAATTTTGAAAATGAAAAGACTGGTTATCGGTATGACCGCTCACGTTGACTCGGGTAAAACTACCCTTTCTGAAGGGCTCTTGTTTATCGCCGGTCAGATAAGAAAGCTCGGGCGAGTAGACCATGGTGACGCTTTTTTGGATACCCACTCTATTGAAAGAGAAAGAGGTATTACAGTATTTTCAAAGCAGGCGGTACTTCGTTACAATGATAACGAATATACCCTGCTCGATACCCCAGGTCACGTTGATTTTTCAGCAGAGGCTGAAAGAGCCATATCTGCACTCGACTATGCAGTTTTAGTTATAAGCGGTACTGACGGTGTACAAAGCCATACAACTACGTTATGGCGTGTACTAGCAAAAAACAGAATACCTACATTCATTTTCGTAAACAAGATGGATATATCTGCTCATGAGAAAGTTGCTCTCATGGGCAGGCTTTCTTATGCCCTTTCGGGCGGTTGCATAGATTTTTCCGATACACAGTCTGATGAGTTTTTCGAACAGATTGCTACTCAGGATGAGGATATGATGAACTATTATCTTGAAAACGGCACACTTGACGATAGGGATATTATAAACGCTATTTCAAAAAGAAAGGTTTTCCCTTGCTTTTTTGGCTCAGCGCTCAAGCTCAAGGGCGTTGAGGAGCTGTTAAAGGGCATTGACAGATTTACTAGAGAAATTTCTGATAGCGGTGAGTTTGGTGCAAGAGTTTTCAAGATTACAGATGAGCAAGGCGTTAGACTTACTCACATAAAAATCACATCGGGAAGCTTAAAGGTGAAAAGCGTTATCGGTGAAGAAAAGGTAAATCAGATAAGGATTTATTCAGGCTCAAAGTTTACAGCTACCGATGAAGCCTTTGCAGGCTCTCTTTGCGCTCTGACAGGGCTTACTACTACATTTGCAGGTCAGGGTCTTGGCAATCTTGAAGGCGATATTCTGCCTATTTTGGAGCCCGTTTTGACATACAGACTCATTCTGCCGCCTGATGCGGATATTCACACAGTTTTGACCTATATGAGAAAGCTTGAAGAGGAAGACCCGCAGCTGAATGTTTTTTACTCTGAGCAGTTAAAGGAAATTCACTTAAAGCTGATGGGAGAAATTCAGCTTGAAATTCTCATAAAGGTTATAAAGGAAAGATTTTCACTTGATGTTGCGTTTGATACAGGTAGTATCGCATACAAAGAAACTATAAAGGATAAGGTTATAGGTGTTGGCCACTATGAGCCGCTCAAGCACTATGCAGAGGTACAGCTGCTTTTAGAGCCTCGTGCAGTCGGTAGCGGACTTAAGTTTGCAACCGAGGTTTCAGAGGACAAGCTTGACAGAAACTGGCAGAGACTTATCTTAACTCACCTTGAAGAAAAAACTCACTTGGGCGTTTTAACCGGCTCACCTATCACCGATATGAAAATTACCCTTGTTGCTGGCAAGGCGCATTTAAAGCATACAGAGGGCGGCGATTTCAGGCAAGCCACCTACAGAGCGGTAAGACAGGGCTTGAGAAAGGCTCAGAGCGTTTTACTTGAGCCGTGGTATGATTTTACGCTCACTATCCCTGCTGAAAATGTAGGCAGAGCGATGACAGATTTGCAGAGGCTGAGCGCTGATTTTGAATCACCTTTGATTGAAAATGACATAGCTTTAATCACGGGTGCTGCCCCTGTATATTCACTAAGGGGCTATCATACAGAGGTTTTGAGCTATACTAAGGGCCAGGGCGTTTTAAACTGCTTTTTGAAGGGGTATTACCCTTGTCATAATGAAGATGAGGTTATCTCACAGATCGGCTACGATTGTGACGCAGATTTAGACAACAGCGCTGACAGCGTATTCTGCTCACATGGCGCAGGCTTTGTTGTAAGATGGGATGAGGTTGACTCACATAAGCATACTGACAGCGGTATACGCTTTGGAAACGAGCCTGAAGAAAAGGAGAAAACAGCCGACTTTGTTCATAAGGCAAATCAGTTTAAGGCACTTTTAGCAAGCGATGATGAGCTTATGGAGATTTTTGAGAAAACTTACGGCAAAATCAAGCGTGCACCTATTGCGGCTATGCGGACGCCGAAATCAGTTGAGGCAAAATACAAGTCAAAGGATATTAAAAAAGGTCCTGAATATCTTCTGGTTGACGGCTACAATATCATATTCTCATGGGAAGATTTAAAGGCAGTTGCAAAGGATAATTTAGACCTTGCAAGGCAAATGCTTATTAACAGACTTTGTAACTATCAGGGCTTTATGCAGATGAATCTGATTTTGGTTTTTGACGCATACAGAGTCAAAGGTCAGCACAGAGAAATAGAGCGAGTTCACAACATCGATGTTGTATATACAAAAGAGGCTGAAACCGCCGATATGTATATCGAAAAGGTTTCTCACAAGCTTTCAAAGGATTGCAGAGTTAAGGTTGCAACCTCAGACGGACTTGAGCAGATTATCATTTTAGGCGCAGGTGCTTTGAGAGTTTCTGCAAGGGAATTTTTAGAGGAAGTAAAACGAGTTGAAAAAGCTATTGATGAGCTTATAAATTAAGCAAAAGAAAACCCTCGATTTTAAATCGAGGGTTTTAATATTTGTTATTTAGTACTTATCGTCTTCTGACATAAACTCATCTCTGTCATCAGGTTCTTCAGGGAATTCAAATGAAGGTTCATCTGACGGATATTCAAAGTTTGATGCAGGAACTTCCTCTGACTTGTACTCAAATGGTGAATCATCGTCATCTGATGGATATTCAAAATTTGATGCTGGTTCATCTGATGGATAATCAAAGTTTGAAGTTGGTTCATCTGATGGATAATCGAAATTTGATGTAGGTTCATCTGATGGATAATCAAAGTTTGATGCTGGCTCATCTGAAGGATAGTCAAATCCGCCTGATGGAGTATCTGATGGATAGTCAAATCCACCTGATGGATATGAAGGAGCAGATGGTGCATCATAGCTCTGGTAATCGTATGAGCCTGATGATGATGCTCTCTTACCCTTGCTGTCTAAAAGCTTGAAGCGGGTAATCATATTTCTCAAGATGAGTGACTGACCTGAAAGCTGTTCAGATGCAGATGCGTATTCAATAGCTGTTGATGTATTAGCCTGAACTACTGATGAGATCTGGCTAACACCTGTATTGATCTGAACGATAGCTTCTGACTGATGTTCAAACGCATCAGAGATATCGCCAACGAGAGTTTCGATAGTTGAGTAGCCTTCAACAATTTCGTTAAGGGCTGTAGCTGTTTCTTCAGCAATCTGAGTACCCTGCTTAACTGTATCAACAGAGTCTTCAATAAGTACAGCTGTCTGCTTAGCAGCCTCAGCAGTCTTAGAAGCAAGACGTCTAACTTCATCAGCAACTACTGTAAAGCTCTTACCTGCAGCACCGCCTGCTCTTGCAGCTTCAACAGCAGCATTAAGAGCGAGGATATTTGTCTGGAATGCGATTTCATCGATAACCTTGATGATCTTTGAAATTTCAGCGGATGAAACCTTGATTCTATCCATAGCGCCAAGCATGTTTTCCATATCGCTGTTACATTCGTGAATTCTTCTTGCGTTATCCTGAACAATCTGGTTAGCTGTTCTTGCAGATTCAACGTTAGCTGAAATCTGATCTGAAACGTCCTGAACTGTAGCTGAGAGCTGTTCAATTGAGCTGGCCTGTTCTGTAGCACCCTGTGAGAGCGACTGTGAACCGCCTGCTACCTGAGAAGCACCGTTGTTAACCTGTTCAGCAGCAGAGTTGATTGATGAGAATGTTTCAGAAAGTGAAACCAAAATGTTATTGAATGTTGTTTTGATCTTTACGAAGTCACCCTTGAAGTTACCTTCAATTCTCTGAGTAAGGTTGCCTTCTGAGATGTATGTAAGAGTTGCTGTAATCTGATTGATATACTGTCTTAATGAAACAATTGTTTCTTCAAGTGAGTTTGAAAGTACGCCAAGCTCATCCTTTGAATATGAAACGTCAACCGGATCAGAAAGGTTACCCTGAGATAAAGCTCTAAGACGCTTTGTAGTTGAAACGATAGGCTTTGAAATTGTTCTTGCAAAGAAGAATGTAAAGCCGAATACCAGAGCAAGTGCAAGAATACAGAATACAAGTGAAAGGATAACTGCAGCTGTCATCTGACTTGAGAAGTCAGAGAATGGAGTTGCAACTACGAGTGTCCAGTTTGTATCATCGATGAGCGCATAACCTGCATACCATGAATCATCTTCAAAATCATAGTTGCCGTTACCTGAACCGCTCTCGTCAGCCAATGCCTTCTTTACAAACTTTGAAACGCCCTTGTATTCCTTATCAGTCTGACCGAGTGCCATAGGGTTATATGTACCGTTAACGCTTGTTTCATCCTTATGGAATACTACAAGACCTGTCTGGTCTGTTACATATACATAGCTGTTTTCGCTGACTTCGATAACAGCAAGAATGTCGTTAATCTTTTCAAAATCATACTGTAAGCAAACGTAGTTATTAGCACCTGACTTTGCAAATACATAAAGCTTCATATCGCCCTCAGGAGTTGCAACAGGCTCTGAGATAAGAGTTTTACCTGAATCAACTACTGTCTGAGCAAGGCCAGTTGCAAGAGCAGTTGCAGAGCTGAAGGATACATCCTTTGTCTGAGGGTTTGTTTCTGAAGCTAACACATCACCTGACTGTGAAAATAAAGCAACAGCATTGAGATAGCCATCAACAAAGATATAATCTTTAAGCTCAGCTGAAGGGTCTGAACTGCCGGCAAGGGTTGCGGCAAGCTGTTCGGCTACTGACTCTAAGCTACGAACATTGAATTCAACGCTTTCAGCTGCCTGAACTGCCAACGGCTCGATAGTTTCCTTCAAGCTGAAGTTGATTGATTTTTTTACTTCAACGCAAGCAACTATTGTCATAACAATAGCTACAAATACTGCAATTGAGAGTGTTGCTACGATAAGCTTTGAACGAATACTACGCACGGTAAATGCCCCCTGTATATATAAATTTTGATAAATTTTCGTTTTTTCTTATTAGAAAAATCCATAGTTTTTCATATTTTATATAATATCATATATGCACAATTTTATCAAGTAATAAAAAGCATATTCGTTAAAAACACCTAAAATTTTACCCCGTTTTTAGTCAAAAAGATTTAAAAATAATGTATTTGACAAAAAAGTATAGCAAGTTTATCATTTATTCACAAATATAGCGGTATTTTTGTGGGTAACTTCAGGGTTACATACATCATATAGTATATATGAGAATACGCTATAGCATTCTCTATAAAAATAATGGAGGAATAACAATGGCTACCTTTACAAACTTTGCCACTCTTTCTTATAATGGTACAACTACAAACTCAAATGTTGTAACAGGCGAGATATTAGAAGCACTTTCTGCTACAAAAACAGCCCTCAGCGAAAGCTATGAACAAAACGGCAAAGTAACCTATATTGTAACGCTGACAAATACTTCAGCGCTGCCACTTTCAACCCTTACAGTAACAGATGATCTTGGCGGATATACCTTTAACGGTAATACAGTTTACCCGCTCTCTTTTGATGAAGATTCGATAAGATTTTTTATTGACGGAGTATTGCAGCCAACGCCTTTGGTTGTTGCTGGTCCACCCATGGTTATAAGCGGTATCAACATACCAGCAAACTCAAATGCAGTTATTGTTTATGCTGCAGATGTTACCGCGTTTGCACCACTTGCCAGCGCTTCACAGATTACAAACACAGTTACTGTTACCGGCACTTCACTTACCGCACCCGTGACAGCTCAGGAAACTGTAACAGCAGCTGATTCTCCTGCTTTATCAATTACAAAATCACTCTCACCTTCAGTTGTTACTGAAAACGGTCAGATATCTTATACCTTTGTAATTGAAAACTCAGGCAATACAGCTATTGTAACTACTGACGATGTTATCCTGACTGATACCTTCAATCCCATACTTTCTGATATTACTGTAACCTACAACGGTGTTGTATGGACACAGGGCGTAAACTACACCTATAATGCAGCAACGGGAGAATTTGCAACACTGCCAGGTCAGATAACTGTTTTAGGCGCTGACTTTGTTCAGAACGCAGACGGCACATGGACTGTAAACCCTGCTTCATCCGCTATTACTGTAACGGGTACTATTTAAATCGTATAAAACTTACACTTATAGTCAAAACTCAAAGCGACATTGTAAAAAATGTCGCTTTTTTGTTGAAATTTCAACAGACAAAGCTTGAAAAATATGGTATAATGAATACATAAATTAAGGAGGCAAAAATTATGAGAATTGCATTTTTTGATACAAAGCCTTATGACAAGGCTTCTTTTGAAAGCTACGCACCTGCTTCACAGCTTGAGCTGAAATTCTTTGAGACAAAGCTCAACGAGGATACTGTTGATTTGGCGCAGGGCTTTGACGGCGTTTGCGTTTTCGTAAATGACGTTGTAAACGCCAAGGTTATCGACCGATTAGAAGAACTGGGTGTTAAAATCTTAGCGCTCAGATGCGCTGGCTTTAATAATGTTGATGTAAAGCACGCTTTTGGCAAAATCCATATTTTAAGAGTACCTGCATATTCGCCTTACGCTGTTGCAGAACACGCTATGGCACTTCTTCTGACATCTATCAGAAGAATCCACAAGGCGTATATCAGAACAAGAGATTTCAATTTCAGCCTTTCGG
>CALBJC010000150.1 GCA_937892655.1 uncultured Clostridia bacterium
GAATAGGGTGCAGTCTTGCCGCTTCAAGTGCAGATACAAAAAGTATTGCCATATCAATACAAGTACCCATCTTCTGCTCTGTGATAGTATCAGCCATTCTGATTTTCTGACCGATGTTTTCAAAGCTTGCAGGCGGCATACAGTAAGCAATATTCTGTGAAGCAATAGCAGAATAGATAGCCGCTATCTGCATTCGTGCAGTATTCTGGTTGTTTGTCTGATATGCGGTAAGTGCAGGGGATGAACACCATTTGTTCAAAAACTGTGATGCGTCTGCTAAAATCTGTGAAATCTTAGGGTAGTTTGGCGTTACAAAGCTGGCTGTGAGCTCAGGCATAACAGATGTTCCAAGCCACTGGTCATAAGACAAAATGTTTATCGTATCGTCTTGTGAATAGAGTATCTCATCGCCCTGAGAAATAAAAAACTTCACTCTGCCAAACATAGCCTCAGTTACAGAAAAAAGAAAATCAGTTGATAAAATAACTCTCTGAGGAGTTACATCAACTGATGAATTAGGCGCAATTTCAGTAATGTTTACTGAAAATTCCTGCGCAAAGCAAGGCTCGAAGGATATACCAAAAGATATATCCTTCAAAGCTTCATTGCTGTTATTTTTAATTACTACTTTTCTGATAAAAGGTATGTTATTCTGCTGTGTTGCAAAGCAAACAGCCGGCATCAATGAATATTCAAGTTCAATATTTGAAATGTTATTCATAATGCTTTACCTCGTTAATCTATTTTTCCATTGAGTGGTTCCCATCTGTTATTGTATATCCACTGCGGGTCACCGCCACCAGGTGAACGGTCAGCGTTACATTCCCAAGGATGAGGATTGAAAATCTTATAAACTCCATTCATCAAAGCAACGTCACCGGCTCTTGATGTTTCAAATGAAGGAGTTGTCAGAGTCTGGTTGATTCTATGAATACTCTGATTGCCAAGCAGCTCAACAAGCTGAGAGCTCTGAGAACCCATATTCAGAGAAATACCGCCAGATGCTACAATATAATGATAACCTGCCCAGTAGAATATCTCGTTTCTCTGGAAATTGCCGCCCCAGCCATTTTTCTGACTGTCGTCATCAATGTATTGAATTATGTCACCAAGTGACTTGTATTTTTCAGAGCCGTCAGGAGTTTTAATTTCAAGATAATCTTCGTTACCGCCAACATTTCCGCCGGGGTCTGTACTACCTGGGTTATCACCGCTATCACCCTCGTCAGCACCAGGCTCACCGCCTATGCCGTCTGTAAATGAGAACAGCATATCGTGCTCTGCACAGGATGAATAGTATTTACAGTATGTACAGGTAAGACCATTATTCTGATAAGTCAGATGAACTACAACGTGTGGGTCAACAGGTGTATTGGTTGCGATAAGAGTTACTGTACCAGGAACTTCAGCTAAGGTTTCAACCTCGTCATAGGTTATACTGTTTTCTGAAGCAAAGTAGTCGCCATACAGCGTCTGAGCTGCGGCTGTTGCCATTTTACATTCAGCCAAAACCTGACTGCGCTTTGCATTATCGATATAGCCCGTTAATGAAGGTACAAGCATTACCGACAAAATTGCGATAATAACCAAAACTATGATAACTTCAACCAGTGTAAAGCCTTTTTGCGTTTTCTTCATCTGCTCACCACCTTTTATATATAATACTTCTAATTACATTATACTACAAAATACAAATCGGTCAATACCTTTTTTATTAAATATCAACAAATTAAAAAACTTTTTTATACTATTGTCTGTTATAATAGTCAATTCCTGCTGATGGCAAGAAATATGTTCTCAAAAATCCATCGCCTGAAACTACTACAAACTCGTTTGTTCTTTCGATATAGTAAACGTCGTCGCCGTCTTCTTCCTCTGTTTTATGAAGCGCTTCTTCACTCTGCGCTACCATTGATGCGGCTGTTTCGTAAGCCTCGGCGCTTTCAAAGCCCATTTCGATACCGTGCTTTTCAAAGTGCTGATCTAAGAGAGTCTGGTTTCTGAAATAGTAAAGCTGTTCAATTTCTTCTACAATTTCAGTTGTAGTAGCCTCGGTCGTGGTCGTAGCTTCAGTAGTTGTTGTAGCTTCGGTAGTTGTCGCCTCGGTTGCAGGCGGGTCAGTAACAATAGGAGCTGTAGTTGTAGGTGTCGTTGTATCGCATACTGATACTGAATTATCCTTTGTAGAGGTATCCTTTTCGTCATTACCCAAAAACAGATAAACGCCGATAACTAAAATTACCGCTAAAACAAAAATGATAACCTTTCTTTTCTGAGCTTTTGTAAGCTTACCTGTCAGAAGGTTTTTGATAAGCTTTGTATCGCTTGTAGCCTTGTTGAGCTTTCTTACAGCCTTCTTGACGGTTATATCCTCAAGCTCGTCCATAATCTTCTTTTTCATAAAATAACCACCTTTTCGTGTTATGTAAAATTCATAAGATAATTATACCATATATCAGTATGAATTTCAAATTATCAGTTATTGTTTCTGTTATCCTTTTCAGCATCAATAGCTAAAACGAGCATTAAAACATTTAAAGCGTCATCAGGATCGAAAACCTCTATTGAATATGTATCGGCAAAATTCAGAAGCTCTTTTGAAACGATAGCAACAGTCTGTCCTACAGTATCTAAAACTGTGTAGTTACATTCAAAGAAATTACCCTCAATATGCCAGCCGCAAAAATCGATATTATATCTTGGCTTTAAAAATGAAAATTCCTTTGAAACTCTGCCGAGGTAGTTGTTGCCCTCATAAATCTCAAAGCAGGGGAGAAAAGCAAACAGCTTTTGCTTTAATGTTCCTATATGACTGCCGTAAGCGTCATAAACATTGAGGCATTTTCCGAATGAAATCTGCCCTTTTACAGAAAACAAAACATTCTGTGATTCATCGAAAATATCATAGCTGTCAAGCCATGAGAAAACTCTTTGCTTGAATAATAATCGCATTTTACCACTCCAGACCATCAGTCAGAATATTATCTCTCCAGATTACATCTTTCTTTTTATCACCCTTGTAAAGAGTTGCGTCGGGACTTGTTTTTCTGAACATACATCCCATAACCAACAGCTCTCCTGCGATATGGTCGATTACTGTTACATCGTTCATTCCGTAGCCGTAGTTGTTGAAATAGCTGCAGCCGATAAGTCTTGCAGGCTGTGAGATTTTAAAGCCGGTCATACCCGTATCGGCATAGCAGTCAGTAAGAACAATATCATAAGAATTAA
The DNA here is from genome assembly GCA_937892655.1 of uncultured Clostridia bacterium. Taxonomy (GTDB): domain Bacteria; phylum Bacillota; class Clostridia; order Oscillospirales; family Ruminococcaceae; genus CALBJC01. The sequence continues at coordinate 3,232 of CALBJC010000150.1, forward strand.
GATTATAGTTTACAGAATCAATCAGCATTTCTGGCAACTGACCGTCTTTTCTCGGAGGAACAGGACCGCCCCATACATGACAGCGGGTAAGTCTGTTTGAACCGCCGCCGAGCATATCAAAGCCTGTTGTGTAGTCAACAACAATACAGTCAATAAAGTGGCTGTCGCCACCGTTTGAGCTTACGCCCGCATTACCTGACAGGCCGGGCATTGTGCATTTGAAATAAAGATTCTGAGCAACAAGCTCAAATGTCCAGATTGAACCTTCATCTTCAATTCTAAGTCCATATTTCAAACCGTTTCTGAATGAAATATCTCTAAGGGTATAGTGTTTGAAACTATTGAGACACATACAGCTTGCAATACCTGCACCATCGATATAACCGCCTATGAAATACAGATTCCAGTCCTCAGCGTCATAATTTTCAGCAGGAGATAAACACCAGTTTGTTTCTGTAACGCCTGGATATGAAAGGGCTGCATCAATCTTGATTACAAAATCCATTTTACATACAGCTTTCAGAACTGCAGATTTATGCAGTAAAAATGAACAGCAGTTGGTGATAGTGAGCATATTTGCAATTTCATATACGCCTTTAGGAATATACAAAACGCCACGCTCACATTCGTTTACTGCTCTCATAATGCGAAAGTCATCGCTGTTCTCCCCTGAAAGTCTAGGGAAATCCGCTAAATTAACATCAAATGCACCTAACATAAAATTTTCCTCCGTACATACAAATTATAAAACTACGTTGTCAGCGTAGTAATAAACATAGGTGATGAACTGTCTGATTTTTCAAATCCGCATTTTTCATAAAATGGGATCTGTTTGTCATAGGCTACTAAAACTATACGCAGATAATCTGAATACTTATCTTTTATATAGCCCACCAGCTCCTTGCCGATACCGCATTTCTGATAATCGGGATTTACGAGCAGATAGTGAACATACGCTGTCATAACAGAGTCATCCATAGCGCATATGAGTCCTATAAGTCTGTCGCCATCCCATGCAGAATAAACAGTTTCATAATTTTGCATAGCGATTTTCAGCTTCTGCGGATACTTGCCTGATGACCATTCAACCGATAAGAATAAATCCTCAAGCTGTTCTTCTTTAAAATCGTGAGTGTTTTTATATGTAATGTTCATATCAATACTCCTTATAAACTGATAATACAGTAAGGCACATTCTTTCTCAGTGCCAGAACAGGCTCAACAGCCTTAGCTGCATTTTTGGGCTTATCTATTACAGTAGTTTCAGATAAGACTTTAAAATCCTCTGATCTTTGCTTGCCACGCAAGGTGTTGATACCCTTTATAAGAGGCAGAACGCCCGCTATTGCAAAAACAAAAATCAGCACAAATCCTGCTAAAATCGTAGAAATCGGATTTTTGTTATCTGAAATTTCTTTAATAACCATATCTGCCCATACAAAAAGCGCCAAGACGCCCACAGCGCAGACTATCCCGCCCACAGCCGTCAGTAAAACGGCAGATAATGTCTTTAGTTTTTTCATGATTTAGTCCCTTTGAAAGGTGTTTATACTATGCTCTTGATAACAAGCATACGCACTCATCTGTAATGCCTTTAGGTGGGATATCCACCGCAAGAAGTCGATATGTTAAATTTGTCATATTAAACTTTTTTTCATATATCCGCACGTGAAAGGGAAAAAATCAAATTTTTGGGTTCCGGTATGAACAAAACCAAATGTCTCATACCACTTTCTCAATACCTGATTTTCCTCCACAATGCCAATATTCATTGTTTTGCATCCCAATTCTTTTGCAACATCAAAAGCATGTTTCAAAAGATCTGCCCCTATCTTTTGATGTCTATGCGAAGGGATTACACATAAATTATTCAACTCACATTCGTTGTTTTCTTGTAATAGCAAAGAATAGTACCCCACGATAGTGTCCTTATCAAAAAATGCATACATGGGTCTGTGTTCTCCTAAAAAATGCCACTTTAATCTATCTTCTGTTGTTGCAAATGCGGTAAATCTTGGTGCATTCTCAATAGTAAAACCAAAATTATTTGCAACTGTAATAAAGCTTTCTTTTATTACGTTTACGCAGTTAGAAAGTTCTTGTTCGTTTACTTTTCTTATCATAAAACATTCCTCTGTCGAATTCAGTTTATCAATTCAAATTTTCCATCAATTCCTCAACATTTACATCGAACTTAATTCGCTCGTGGACATCTTTCCGACTTAAAAGGACTACAGTCTCGTCTGTAATTCCTTTAGGTGGGATATCCACCACAGTGAATTCGATATATTGGAACTTGTCTTTTTATTGTCTGTTGCAAAGTTCTGTTAATAAAGCCACAGTAATATCTTTTGCAATTCCAGCAGCCTTTTCACAGTTTTCTTCAAAATGCCCTGTACCACTATGTGATACCGTATCTGTAATACTTCTAACAGATATAAAAGGTATGTTGTTTACATAGCATACATGAGCAATACTTGCCGTTTCCATATCCACAGTTAATGGTTCAAATTGCTCATTAATCTTTTCGCGTCCCTCATCTGCTATAAATGCTTCTCCTGTTACCATTCGCCCCCAAAAAACTTTATAGTTCTGCTCAAGTTTATCAACTGCCTTTTTAGCCACTCTCAATAATTCTTGGTCTGCCTTAAAAAATACTGTTTCTAACCACGGATGAAATTCTGTTAATATATTGGGGGCAACATCATGATATGCAACTTCTGTGGATATTACTGTGTCAAATATTTCGAGTTTTTCATTCATTCCACCTGCTGTGCCTGCATTGATAATGGTATTTACATGGAATGTATCAATTAATATTTGCGTTGCAATAGCCGCATTTACTTTACATACTCCTGAAAACAAAACAACCACTTCTACATTACTTATTGTTCCTTCGTAAAATTTCAACATTGCTTTTTCAGTTGTTTTACAATCACATATTATTGGTAAAAAAGGAGCAACTTCTCTATCTCCTGCACATATAATCCCTACTCGCATATTCTGCCTCCACAAATTCAAGTTTTTCGATTAGAAAAATTTTTCAAGTCCTCCACATTCACATCAAACTTGATGCGCTCGTGGACATCTTTCCGACTTAAAAGGATTACAGTCTCTACATGATTTGTATGCGGGAACATATCTACGGGTACTATCTTTTTAACCTCGTAGCCGTATTCTGTTATAAATTCAAGATCCCTTGCCAGGGTTTCGGGGTTACACGAAACGTATACTATTCTGTCAGGCTCAAGTGAAGCTGCGGCGTCTAAGAAATCCTCTGTACTGCCCGCTCTTGGTGGGTCTAGGATGATAACTGATGGCTTTTCAAGGTCTGAATCCTCGTAGTCATCGATAAATGCAGTAGCGTCAGCACAGTAAACACGCACATTTTCAAGGCCGTTTGCCTTTACATTTGAAATAGCGTCTTTTACAGCATCTTTATTTACCTCAACAGAGATAACCTTTTTAACCTTTTTAGCGCAGGCGATGCCTATTGTACCAGTACCGCAGTATGCATCAAGCAGTATGTCGTTGCGGTTGAGCTTTGCAAGCTCGATTGCCTTTTGATACAAAACCTCAGCCTGCACGGGATTTACCTGATAGAATGACTGCGGAGAAATCTTGAATTTACAGCCGCATAAAATATCCTCGATATAACCCTTGCCGTAAAGCGTTTTTGTATTCTGACTGAGCATAATGTTCTTATCGGTCTTGTTTACATTTAAAACAATGGTTGTAATTTCAGGGTGCGCAGATACAAGCGCCTTTACAAAGTTGTTTTTTGCAGGCAGAATAGGGTTTGCTCCCACTATTACAACCATAGTCTGATTGGTTGTAAAAGAGCGCCTTACCATAATATAGCGCAAAAATCCCGAGCCGTTTTTCTCGTTGTAGCAAGAGATCTTAAAGCTCTTTAAAAGCTTTCTTACAGTAACTGCGATCTCGTCAGAGAGCTTGTCATTCAAAAAGCATTTGTCAACAGGGATTATAGCGTGAGTAGTTGACTGATAAACACCGCTTACAACGCGCCCCAGCTTTATATCGTAGCGATACGCAATAGACGCTTTGTTTCTGTAATTGTAAGGATTTTTCATCGGGATAACGGGCGAGACCTCACAGAATTTTGACAAAAGCTTTGAAACCTTTTTGTATTTAAAATCAATCTGTTCTTTGTAGCTTAAGTTTGAAAGCTGACAGCCCGAGCATTTTTTTGCAACAGGGCATACTCTTTGTGAAATCTCGTTTGACATATAGGGGTTATCCTCTCTTATTGTTTTGTTAAGTAATCTGTATAGAAGGTATCAGCTGTAACAGGCTCTGAGAACAAGTAGCCCTGAATTTCATTACAGCCACAGCCAAGCAGAAATTCTGCCTGCTCATCTGTTTCAACACCTTCTGCTATGATATCAAGCTTCATCTGTCTTATCATCTTGATGGTGCTGTCAAGAATAATCTTTGTCTTGTCAGATTCATCAAAGCCGTCGATAAAGCCCTTATCAAGCTTGATGATGTCAACAGGAACAGTTCTCAGCATATTGAGTGATGAATAGCCTGCGCCGAAATCGTCCATAGCCAGTCTGAAGCCGTAGTTTTTCAGCTTTTCAATATGCTTTATAAGGTTGTCCTCATTTGACATAAATGCGCTTTCAGTAATTTCAAGCTGTAAAAGCTCAACAGGAATCTTATATTCCTTTACAAGCTTTATCAGATAATCAGAGAATGACTCATCAAATGCGTTCATTCTTGATACGTTTACTGAAATAGGAACAAGCTTTGCTCCCTTGTCAAGCCACTCACGGATAAACTTACATACTCTTCTCCATACATAATGGTCAAGCATTCTGATAAATCCGTTTCTTTCAAACAGAGGGATAAAGTGGTCAGGAGTGAAAACATCATCCTGAGAAATCCATCTGATGAGTGCTTCAGCACCAGTGAGCTTGTTTGTCTTGATTGAAAACTTAGGTTGCATGAAGATCTGGAATTCGTCGTGTTCGAGTGCTTCGTGCATGATGTTTTCAATTCTGTTTTCATTCATCATCTTTTCTCTTAACGTGCTGTCATAGAAAGCGTGTCTTGAGAAGTATGAACCCTTGATTGTAGAAAGCGCCATTTTTGCTCTGTCGCACATAACGCTTACAGGAATATCATTTGAAATAACCTCATAGATACCATATGAGAGCAATATCTTACTAGAAAGAGGATAGCTCTGCATTTCTATGTTCATATCATCGATAAATCTGATAAGTGCATCTTCCTCTAACGAGATGAAAAGACCAAATATATCGCCTGAAATTCTGCAGTAAACGTCACCGTGCTTTGTTCTTCTTCTGAGCATATCAGCGATGTATTTGAGTACAGCATCCCCCGCAGAACCACCGTGGAAGTCGTTGATAAGCTTGAAACGGTTGATGTCTATTACAACAATGTAGTATTTCTTTTCAGGGTTTAATGATAACAGTGCTTCACAGCGGTCATAGAAGGTATCAGCTGTGAAAAGGCCAGTAAGAGCGTCCTCCTGCGGTGCAGAAGAATTGCTGCCTGCGCGTGTACCGATTTCGCTGTCAACGTTACGGATAGTACCTGTTACACGCTTTAAGCCATTTTGCTCTGTGATAGTTTCAAGATGGATAAGACACCATTCAAAGTTGTGGAAATGATTCAAAAGTCTTACAAGACATTCTGTATGGGTAACGTCGGAGTTGATGTCATCAATGATATTGAAGATGATCTGTCTGTCATCATCGTGAACAACTCTGTCGTTTAAGAGAATATCGAATAAGTCACGGTTATCGTAGTTACCAACAAACCATTCCTTGATTTTAGGCGAAGTATAGCGCTCTTCTGTAGCTTCATTCCATTCAAATACGATTGTATTTGAATGGTCAAGCAGACGTCTGTAGTAGCTGCTTTCTTCACTCTGTAAAGTGATAAGCTGCTTTTTCTCAAGCGCCTCCTGCTGAGCCTTTTCTTCGGAGATATCCTTAAACATTATAAGGGCGCGGTCTTCCTTTTCACCCTCGCAGAAGGTAGCGCTTACCCAGTAATACTTGCCGTCAAGAGCAAGCTTTCTGTACTGAACTGTAAAGCTGCCGTGCTTTTTGAGCTGTTCTTTTACATAAGGATGCTTGAATTCCTTTGATACCTTTTCGATATCATCCTCATAAACGATATGTGAGTAGTCAAAGTCAGCAGGCATTTCATCCCATGAATTGTTATCTCTGTCAACAAAACGTGAGTTCTGTTTTCTGAAAATATTCTTGTAATCGCCGGTGATGAGATTTTGTTCAACAACATTGAAGTAGTTGTTTTCCAATACATAGCGATACTTCTTTTCATTTGCAAGTCTTTCCTGTTCAAGACGCTTTCTTTCAGAAACCTCCTTGAGAAGAATGATTGCGATATTTGAACTTGCACCGCGGCTTGCGATATAAATCTGAGCCTTTGTCCAGCTTGTTGTGTGATTTTCTGAGATTCTTGGGAATTCAGCTGAGAATTCATCAATGCCGCTTGCAAATTTGCCTCTTAAAAGTGAAGGTGAGAATACCTGCTCGATAACCTTGTGATATTCTTCAGGAACAACGCTCTTGAAGGCTTCAATAAACTTTTCACATGAAGCAGACTTGTCAGAAATAGGTGAAACGTTGTGACGGGAGAAGTTTGTAGTAATCTCACCTTCAAACAAATCTACAACAAGCAGCTGCTCATAGGTTTTCATCATAGCAAGCTTTAAAACATTCTTGATGCTTTCTTCGGTAAAGTCATCGTGAATTTCAATTTCATCATCGAGAGAAATGGTATTTATATCCTTTGCACTTACAATATATGCGTCGTCAGCGCCATCCCAGCTGATCGGCATAGCAGTAGCCGGGAACTTTTCTGAAGGCCTGTCGTGGAATATCAGTGATGTTTTGGTATTGATGTCGGTTTCTGTTTCGTAATTTGAACAGAATTCATCTGCATGAATGCCGATCTCAATAGAAGGGATAAGCTCCTTTGCCTTGTTGTTGAAGTATAGGATTTCGCCGTTGCTTTTCTTTGCAACAAAAACAGGGAAGCTTAAAACTGTGTTGAGAAGCTTTGTTATGTTGTCAGAATACTGCTTGTTCTTTAATACAGAGAACTGTGTAAACAGCGATTCTGCAAAAAGGTTAGCCAGAAACTGAAGCATAGCTATGTCACGCTGAACCCATGCTCTTGAGCCATCGTATTCAGCAAATGTTATGTAGCCGTATAGAATATCGTTCTTTGAGATTGTAATCTGTAAGTATGCGCCCGCATCCATAAGACCCGGAACGGTTGAATCCTGAAGAAGATCTGTCTTTACATCGTTTGATGAGAAGATGTTTGATTTGTAGTTAGGAATAGGAAATAGATTTCTTGCAATCGCGTTACCTGTATTGATAGCGCCGGTACTTTTCTTATTTTCCCAGTCCCACATAAGAATACAAGCGTCACCTGAAAGATTTGCAACAAAAACGCTTACTCTGTCGATACCAAGCTCTTTACCTACGAGCTTTAAAACGTCAGGAGCCTTTTGTATATCACTCATTACAGGAACAGCCTTGTCAATAATATCAATAGACAGCTTTTTGCCGTATGTAGGTACAGCGCCCGTTTTCTTAGAGCTATCCTGATTAGGCTTGTGACCGTAGATCTCAAAGTGGGCCTTACCTGATTCCTTTGCAGAATAAAGCGCCATATCAGCGTATCTGTAAAGCTCTTCGTATGTAGGGGATTTATCGCCTATTGCAATACCAAGGCTTATTGTGCAAGCAGAGCCAAGCTTGTCAGAGCATTTCTTTGTAAGAGTCTGACAGATATCGCCTGCAAAGCTTTCTATATCGATGCCTGAAATATCAGGGATAAATACCTGGAATTCATCGCCGCCGACTCTGCCTATAGCGTAGTCGGGGTTACACATCTGCTTTAATGTAGATGTGATAGTAACTAAGATCTCGTCGCCTGCGATATGTCCGTAAAGGTCGTTTACAACCTTGAAGTCATCAATATCGAGCATAAACAGAGCGCAGGTTATGTTATCCTTGTTGTTTTCAAAGTGCTTGCATATATGCTCTTCGATAGCCTTTCTGTTTAAAACGCCTGTCATAAGGTCAGTTGTTGAAGCCTCTAAAAGATTCATTTGTTCGCGCTTTTCGCTGTCGATATTTACTAAAGTACCGATAACAAACCAAGGCTTACCCTCAGAGTCAAAGATTGTCTTACAGGTAAACTTGACCCATACATATCTGTTGTTAGAGTCAGAAATTCGCATAACAAGGTCAGCGAGTCTGCCAACCTTAGGAGGGTTTTTAAAAATGTTATATAAAGCCTCTCTGTCATCAGGGTGAACTCTTGTAACGTTCTCATGCTGTCTTAAATAGTTTTCAATAACCTCGTCACAGCCTAAGAAGTTTCTTGTATTCTTACCCATTGTCATAACATCAAGCTGATAGTTATATTCAACCAAGATATTTGATGAAAGCTCGATAACAGATGAATATCTGCTCTTTTCCTGCCTGAGAGTATTTTCAACCTTCTTCTGAGCGTCGATGTTGAAGAATGCAAAAATAAATACTTCTTCAGAAAATTTCTTGATACAAAGCTGATACCAGCTTGTATTATATCCTTTCTGGAAAATTCTCAGCGGAATAGGTTCGTAATCATCGGTGTTCTTTGTAATAGATTCCTTGATTTTGAAGAAGTCACTCGGATAAACAGCCTGACGCATTGAAAGTATACTGTTAGTGCTACCGCCCGTTGCCTGATAGAAGTATCCGTTAGCACTCAAAATCGTCATATTATCGTCATTTGCACAGATAACAACGCCGCAAGGCAAAGCATCTGAAAACAAATTTTCTTTGATTAAGTTTATATCAAAATTCATAGCTGTTTCCCTCCTATCTTTTATGTAATGAACGGAATTCTGCAGGCGACATCATTTCGTGCCGTTTGAATACCGCGCAGAAATAACTGCTGTCATTGTAGCCTACCTGCTCAGCAATTTCGTTTATAGATAAGCTACCCTCTAAAAGCAATGCCTTTGCGTTCTGAATTCTCTGGCGTGCCAAAAACTCAAAAGGTCTGAGCGAAAGACATTCCTTGAATAATCTGCAAAGATACTGCGGTGAAAGATGAACAAGCTCTGAGAGCTCCTCGAGCGTAATATCCTTGTCTGAATTATTTTCAATATAATCAATAACCGGTTTAATTGTTGAAAGCTTGGTCTGGTCAGCAAAAACAGGGGACTGGATTGAAAGACGGTAGATTTCCAAAATCAGCTGGTATAAAATACCCGAGCTTTGATAGCCTCCATAGAAGCCGCCCGTTTTAGCTGTCAGCAAAAGCTTTTTGAAAACCGACTCTGCTATTGAAATATCAAAAAGAGTGAAAACCTTAGCGTCTTTAAAATCAAGAGAATTTAAAAGCTCCTGCGCACCCTCGCCGTCAAAGGTTACCCAATGCGTTTCCCATTTATCCTGAGTTCTGAAATATTCGTGCGCAAGCTTTGGTGGAAGATAAAAGCCCTTGCCCTGATTTATTCTGTATTCCTTGCCGTTTACGCGCAGTAAACCCTCACCCTTGGTACAGTAGATAAACTGATGATAAGGGTAGCCTTCTGTACGATTTAAGTGAAACTGATATTCGTTTGCACCAACACCTACAAGAAATATAGGCAGCTTTGCTTCATTTCCGATTATAGGAAAGCAATATTCTTCCACGTTGTTCTCACTCCCTAGTCTTCAAGAGAAGCCCATTCATCAAGCATTTCGCCCAGTCTGTTTTTATACTCCTCTAAAAGAATACATTTTTCGTTTAATATGTCATAATTCTTTGCAACCTCAGGAGAAGCGATTTCTTCTTCTAAGTTGAAAATATCCGTTTCAAGCTGTTCGATTTCGTTTTCAAGCTGTCGTATACGGTTTTTTCTTGCAGCATCAGCGCTGCGCTGTTCTTTTGTGCGGTATTGCTTCTGCTTTTGGTCAGCCTTTTTTTCTTCCTGCTTTTTCTCAGCAATAAGCTTTTGTTCTTCAAGCTGATTGTTTGTTGTAACCTCTAAGTAGTAATCAAAATTACCCTTGTAGCTTGTACAGCCGTCTTCTGTAACCTCAATTATTCTTGAAGCAATTTTGTTGAGAAGATATCTGTCGTGAGATACAAAAATTATTGTACCGTCATACTCCAAAAGCGCTTCTTCGAGCACTTCCTTTGAGCTCATATCAAGATGGTTTGTAGGCTCGTCGAGAATCAAAACGTTACCGCGCTCGAGCATCATTACAGCAAATAAAAGCTTTGCTCTTTCGCCACCGCTCAAAACCCTGACTTCCTTGAAAACATCCTCACCAGTGAGTAAAACTGAGCCTAAAACGCTCCTGAGCATTCCTTCTGTCATTCTCGGCCAGCGTCTGTGCAGTTCTTCTAGTGCTGTATTTTCCTGTCTTAAATTTGAATGCTCCTGCTCAAAGTATGCAAGCTTTACATTGCCTGCCCATTCTATATAGCCCTTTTCGTGAGGGTTTATACCCTGAAGTGTTTTTAAGATTGAAGTTTTGCCTATACCGTTTGAGCCGATAAGCGCTACCTTTTCGCCACGTCTGAGCTCAATATCAAACGAGTTTACAAGCGTTTTTTTGTTTTCGCCCTCGCCGACTACGATATCAACGCCCTGAGCGTTTAAAACTTCCTTAGGCGGAACAATATCATATTCAAGCTTAATCTTAGGCGGTTTTGTATAGGTTTTCGGCTTGTCCATAACTTCAATGCGGTCGAGCATATGCTGACGGGATTTTGCCATATTTGCAGTTGAAGCACGAACTTTATTCTTATCGATATTTTCCTGTAGAGTATCGATCTGCGTTCTTTGCGCCTCATACTCTTTCATAAGCCTTTCAAGCCTTGCTTTTCTGAGGGTTAAGAATGCTGAATAGTTGCCCTTGTAAGAAATAAGCCTGCCGTCTTCAATTTCACATATTCTCGTACAGATTTTATCAAGAAAATATCTGTCGTGAGAAACTATCAGTACAGCACCCTTGTAGCTCTGAAGATAGCCTTCAAGCCACATAAGAGTTTTAAAATCAAGATGGTTTGTAGGCTCGTCTAAAATCAAAAGATTAGGGCTTTCAAGCAAAAGCTTTGCAAGCGCAAGTCTTGTTTTTTCACCGCCGCTGAGAGAGTCAACAATTCTGTCAGTATTAGTATCGGCAAAGCCCATACCGTTGAGAATAGTTTTGATTTTTACATCAATGATATATCCGTCATTTGCCTCATAGTATGAAGCAAGCTCTGCATACTGAGCGCTGTCGCTTTCAAAGGTAGCTGAATTTTTCTCATCAGCCATTTTCTTTTCAAGCGTTTTCATCTTTTCAAGCGTGTCATAAAGCTTAGAAAATGGCAGCTTCATTTCCTGCATGATCGTATTATGGCTTGTAAGACCGCTGTTTTGCTGTAAAAAGCCGATAGCGGTATTGGTTGAGATATTAACGCTGCCTTTACCGTCGGGCGTTTTGTCAAAGCCCTCAAGCCCTGTGAGAATTTTAAGCAGGGTAGTTTTTCCGCAGCCGTTATCGCCTACAAGACCGATGCGCTCATTATCCTCAATAGTGAGGTTTATATCCCGAAGCAGTGCCTCGCCGTTATAGTATTTATACAAAGTGTCAATGCTAGCTAACATATAGTGTAAGTTTTTTGAGCTTTTAAAGCTCAATCCTTTCTGTATTTTTTATCCTTTTTCTCCATAATTTCCCCATAATAATATACATAATATTATTATACATTAAATTTGAATAAATTACAATAATTTATGTATAAAAAATATGTCCAAAACCTTGTTGAAAATACTGAAAAAGTGTGATATACTATATTTTGGATAAGTATCAATATGTGTAGGGAGTGTTAAAATGAGATACAAAGAGATCGAGGTTCCGAACTTTGAGATAATTGATTTTAAAAACATCTATTCAGGCAGCTTTCGTAACATAAACTATAAGATTTTTCCTGATAAAGAAACTGTAAAGGTTGTCATCTGGGAGGGTATGAACTGCCTGGATGAAAGTGAGATTTCAGAGGAAAAGGAATTTGTCTGGGGCAGAGAGGGCTATGATGAAATGATTGAGTATATCTATTCCCAGCTTGTAAGATACTGATTTCTGAGGTGTGTAAATGTTTGGTTATCTGCGTATTTTCAAGCCTATGATGAGGTTTTGCGAATATGATACATATAAGGCTGTGTACTGCGCTCTTTGCAAGAAAATGGGCAAGGAATACGGCTTTTTATCCCGCTTTACACTAAGCTATGATCTGACCTTTCTGGGCCTTGTGGATATAGCACTCAATGACTATAAGGTGCGTCCGCAAAACCAGAGATGTATTGCTCATCCGTTTAAAAAGTCGCTTTGTGCTTGCTGTGAAAACGGTCTTGATAATGCTTCAGACTGTATGGTTATCCTTACTCATCATAAGCTTTGTGACGATATTGCCGACAGAGGTTTTTTCAAAAAAATAGTTTCATATCTTTATATGCCTATATCAAAAAAATCATATAAAAAGGCAATGGCAAAAAATCCAAAGCTTGCTAAAACAGTTGAAGAGCAGATGAAAAATCAGCTTTTGCTTGAAAAGGAAAACTGTAGATCCTTAGACCGTGCCGCAGACCCTACAGCGCTTATGACAGCGGCCTGCTTTGAGAGCATTACAGATGATGAGAAGCAAAAGAGAGTGCTTCATACTCTTGGATATCAGCTTGGCAGATATATCTTTTACTGCGATGCTCTTGATGATGTAAAGGACGATTACAAAAGCGGCTCTTATAACCCGCTTTTAGCAAATGCAGATATTACCAAAACAGCAAAAGAGCTTTCACAGGATGATTTTAATAAACTTCGTCAGACAGCGCAGGATGCGGTTATGCTGTCGCTTGGTGAAATGTCAAATGCTTATGTTCTGCTCGATTTGAAAAAATACAAGGATATTCTTGATAACATAGTTTATCTTGGCTTAAAAAACACGTTTAAGCTTGTATATAATGAAATAAATCTCAAAAAGAAAAAGAATAAACAAAACGGAAAGGAAGAATAAATAAAATGACAGATCCATACAAGATTTTAGGAGTATCTCCGTCAGACTCTGATGAAACAATAAAGGCGGCATATAAGGAGCTTGTGAAAAAGTATCATCCTGATAACTATTCTCAGAATCCGTTAGGTGACCTTGCCGATGAAAAAATGGCAGAGATAAATAATGCATACGATGAAATTATGAATATGCGCCGTGGCTCAGGCTATGCGTCAGGTAGTTCATCTGCAGATTATTCAGGCAGTACAGATTTCAGACAAATCAGATACCATATCGTTCATGGTGAAATCACAAAGGCCGATGAAATGCTCGAGCGTGTTTCAAGCTCTGCAAGAAATGCTGAATGGAATTTCTTAAAGGGAAGCGTTTGCTACAAGCGTGGCTGGCTCAATGAAGCGTATGACTACATCAGCGAGGCTGTAAGACAAAACCCTTCAAATCCTGAATATTCAGCCGCCCTCAACAGAATGAACAACTCAAGAAACGGCGGTATGAATGGTGCAAACCCTAATATCTACAGAACAGATTCATCCATAAACGGCTGTAATGGCTGTGACTGCTGTACAAACCTTTTGTGTGCAGACTGCTGCTGTGAATGTATGGGTGGCGACCTTATCGCTTGCTGCTAGGTGAAATATGAATAATCAGAATAACCTTAAAAAGCGCAGCTACAAGATTGCGCTTGGCGGCATAGTTTCATCGCTGTGCCTTTTGTGTATGTTCTTAACGGGCGTTTTTCCCGTTTTAATGTACGGTCTCCCTGCCATTGCGGGCGTTTTGATGATAGTCATAGTGATAGATGTTTCAAAAAGCTGGGCATACCTTACTTATTTTTCGGTATCTATACTATCCCTTCTGATATGCCCTGATAAAGAGGCTGCAGTAATGTTTATCGGCTTCTTCGGATTTTATCCGATACTAAAGTCAACGCTTGAAAAAATAAAGATAAGAAGCGTTGAGTATATATGCAAATTTGCAGTTTTCAATGCGTGTATACTCATATCTTACTGGGTAATAATCAATGTATTCGGTATAGGTGATATCATTGAAGAAATGGGTGATTTCGGCGATTACGGGCTATTGGTAATGCTTTTAATTGCAAACGTCACGTTCTTTATTTACGATATTGCCTTAACGAGAATTATAAGCTCTTACATCAACTGGTTCAGACCTAATATCCTGAGAAAAAGATAGGGAAGAGGTTACGCTATGAACAATGTGAACAAAAGAAAAGAAATTAAAAAAGACAATAATAAAGCTACAAAGCTGTCGATCCAGATAATAGCGGTAGTAGTTTTTATAGCTGTAATGACACTTGTCACCTTACTTTGTATCCCGCTTATAAAGCTTCTGCAAACGCCCGAGGGCAGATTGCAGATAAAAGAAACTGTCGGTAAAATGCCTGTTTTATCAGTAATTTTGTATGTTATTCTGCAGGCTGTTCAGATAATAGTGGCTATCATCCCCGGAGGTCCTATGCAGCTTCTGGGAGGTATGCTTTTTGGCAAGCTGTTCGGCTTTTTATTCTGTATGCTCGGAACGCTTTTGGGTACGGTAATAGTATATTATCTTGTAAAGCTTATAGGCTCGCCTCTTGTTGAAGCGTTTGTAGCAAAAAAGAATTTCAAAACGCTTAAAATCTTAGAAAACCAAAGGCGTCTTGAAATACTTGTATTTGTAATGTTCTTACTGCCAGGTATCCCAAAGGATGCGCTGACGTATTTAGTTCCGCTTACAAAGCTGCCTGCCGAAAGGTTTTTTGTAATATCAACAGTTGCCAGAGCGCCTGCGATTTTTATGTCGATAATGGTAGGCGACAGCCTTTCAAAAGGCAATTTTATTCAGTCGGTCATATTCTTTCTTATCCTGGTAGCAGTAGCTACAGTAGGCGTTTTGTATAAGGATAAGGTCATCAGCATTTTTAAAAATCAAAAAGAAAAGTTAAAACATAAATAAAAACCGCTTTCATAGCTTGAAAGCGGTTTTGTTTTTAGTTTTCTATCTGCCAGTCAATAGGCGTTATATTATTTTGTGTTAAAAACTCATTTACCTTTGAAAAATGCTTACAGCCGAAAAACCCGTTATACGCTGAAAGCGGCGATGGGTGAGCAGATTCAAAAACCCGATGAACAGGGTTTGTTATAAAAGCCTTTTTTGCCCTTGCGTTTGAACCCCATAAAATGAATGCAACGGGAGTATCCTTCTGATTTATAAGCTTAATTACGTTATCAGTAAAGGTTTCCCAGCCTTTTCCTCTGTGGCTGTTTGCCTGACCTTTTCTTACAGTAAGCGCTGTGTTTAAAAGCAGTATACCTTGCTCTGCCCATTTTGTAAGCTCACCATGATTTGGAATATAAAGTCCTAAATCGCTGTTTAATTCCTTATAGATATTTACAAGCGAGGGCGGAGTCTTTACACCCTTTTTAACCGAAAAGCAAAGCCCGTGCGCCTGCCCAGGTTCGTGGTAAGGGTCCTGCCCGATAATGACTGCCTTTATATTTTTGTATGGAGTATATCTGAAGGCATTGTAAATATCATACATATCAGGATAAACAGTATGTGATGAATATTCAGATTTCAAAAATGCTCTTAAATTCTGATAATATTCCTTTTTGAATTCATCAGCTAAAATGCTGTCCCAGTCGTTATTAAAGTTAATCATTATTCTTTAAAATCCTTATCGTTGAAATCGTCAATTCTTGCAAAGAGTGACATTAAAGCACGGCCTATAATAAGAACGCTCACAACCGCAATAACTGTCAGAAGAATAAATTTCTTGTTATCTTCTTTATCTTCGTTATCGTCTGTAATCTCAGTTTCTTCTTTTTCTGCAATAGCGCCATCGATAACCAGATCATCTGATACAATAGTGTCCTCTGCGCTGTCTGTTGCAGGAATATCCTCGATATCAGGATTTTCGTTATCGAAAATTTCGTCAGGCGCTGGCGGTGTATCCTCAGGAGTACTGTCAGTGGTACTGCCTGGCTGTACAGGTACAGTTATGTCACCATAAATCTCGCCTGAAATATAATAAACTGCCCAGTTGCCGTCATAATAACCCTTTGCGCCAGGCATAATGTAAAGCTCGCTGTCAAACATAAAAGCGTCACTGCCAAGCTTTGGTGCGTCAAGAGGGGAGAGAATAACCTT
This sequence comes from uncultured Clostridia bacterium, assembly GCA_937892655.1. Lineage (GTDB taxonomy): Bacteria > Bacillota > Clostridia > Oscillospirales > Ruminococcaceae > CALBJC01. The sequence goes on from CALBJC010000150.1 coordinate 19,453, forward strand.
TTTGAGCGAAGCACAGTCTGCAAAAGCAAAGCTCTTAATTTCTGAAACATTTGCGGGGATCGTGACCTCTTTTAAATTGCCACAGCTGTTAAAGCAGTTTTTCTCAATAGTTTTGAGATTCATAGGCAAGGTGAGAGTTTCAAAGCCACAGCCCATAAATGCGCCCTGAGAGATTTCTGTAACATTCTGCGGGATAGTCATATCAACAAGCGAGGTGCATTCTGCAAATGCGTTTTCGCCGATAGATGTCAGAGTATTCGGAAGTTCTATTTTTTCAATACCGCTACAGCCTGCAAACGCACCGTTTTCGATAGTTGAGATGTTCTGTGGAAAAACAAAGCTTCTGAGTGATGAAAACTCTGAAAAAGCGTGAGCGCTGATTTTATTATCAACAGCGCTGCAGCCTGAAAGGTCAACGCTTACAAGAGATGAAATAGAGCGGATTGTGTGAAAATCATCATCTGAAAGTGTGCCGCCTGAAACTATCAAAGAGGTGATTTTTGAAAAATCACTGCTTTTGCCATTAGCCTTTTCAATAGCCTCGTTGAGAGCTGAGGTTTCAAAGGATGAAACCTCAACCACGCTGTTTGTATCAGATGCATATGCAGCACCCGCAAATGAGCCTACAACTACACCGAGTACCATCATTGCAACAATTGCGAGAATTATTATTCTGACAATAAGTTCCTTTTTCTTGTTTCTCATAATCGGTTTCCTTTCTTAAGATGTGATATAAAAAGTATATCACAATTTTTAAAACATTACAACCTTTAAAATTATTTAGTAATATTAACAATAATGCTGATCTTCATTTGTATAATATTTCCTAAAAAGCATTGTTAATATGCCTAAAAGAAAAAATAAAAAAATGATAGATTTGAACGGGTATACAAAAAGATTTTGAAAATATTGAAATTCGCTTTAGATTGTGATAAGATAAGTTCAATCAGAAGTATATAATTTTGCGGATTTTATAGTAAAAAACCAAATCATAACATACGAATATATAACCCTTTTTGTATCAAATGAAAGGAAGATTTCCATGGCATTTATCAAATCCATTGGTCAAAAGCTTAAGTATTTCTTTACCGAATCAGAAGAAAAAACAGCCAAAAGAGAACAAAAGCATCCAAAATATGCAAAGTGGATAAAAACAAGAAATGAAAATACAGAAAAATACAAGATGACAAATCTTTTCATTCTCTTGCTTTTCCCTGTGTTTATCACAACAATGGCTGAAATCGTTCAGATGAAAACTCCGGCAAAGTTTGTTTTATTCTTGTTTGAACGTCCGACAGTAGTTTTATTTAACATCATTTTGTGCTATATCCTTTTCACAATCGTGCTTTGCGCTGTAAAAAAAGGCTGGATAGCGATTATGGGACTTGGTGTTGCGTATACATTTTTAGCAATCGTTGAGCTTTTCAAGTTCAATACATCAGGTAACCATCTTATCTTAACTGATATGACTCTTGCAAAAAACATCAAGAATCTCACAAGCTTTGCGTACATAAAAATCACATTCCCGCTTGTTGTATGTGTTCTTATCGTTTTAGCATACATAGCAGCTGCAATTTGGTTTAATCCAAAGCTCAAGCTTTCAGGCGTTAAGCGTGGTTGTACAGCGGCATTTGCTGCAATCGCGGTTGCAGTTGTAATTTCATCACCATCTCTTGCAATTCCTGTATACTCATTCTTTGATATTGATACATCAGCATCAGACAATGTTTTCAGAATCAATGAAAAGTTTGAAAAGAATAATTTCTTGGCATTTATTACTCAGACAACAACAGAGTATTTAAACCGTGATGTTAAAGAACCTGAAAATTACGATGCTGAAACTATCGGCGATATGATCATCGAAAGTGACGAAGCTGTTTCAGAGAACTTTATAAAGCCAAATGTAATTGTAATTATGTCTGAAGCTTTTGCAGATTTCAGAATGTATCAGGAACAGCTCGGCTTTGATATGGAAAGCTACCGCTATTTTGAAAGTATCTTGAATCGTGAAGATGTTTACGAGGGCAGAACTATCGTTCCTGCATTCGGCAGCTATACTGTAAGAACAGAGTTTGAGCTTTTATTCGGTCTCCCTGTAAAATCACTCAAGGACCCTAATATGCCACAGCGTCTGCTCTTAGACCGTCCACAGCAGACAATCCCTGCTTACTATAAGGATCTTGGCTATTACACAAGCTATGTTCATACATTCACAGGAACATTCTACTCACGTCAGAGAAGATATGCAAACTACGGCTTTGATGAACTTGTATTTGAAGATGCATTCCCTGATGCACAGTATTACAAGACATATATGTCAGATAAGGAAATCTTTGATTATATCGAAAAAACTCTATCTGCTCACGATGAGCCTGTATACCTGCATACAACAACAATGCAGAACCACCAGCCTTACGACAGTGCTGACGGTTCGCAGACAGAGCTTGAATACTATCTCGAGGGCGTTACTGATATGACAATGAACCTTGAAACGTTCATTGATAACCTTTCAAAGCTGGATGAACCTACAGTAGTTGTTTTCGTAGGAGACCATTTCCCATGCTTCAAGGGTGTAAACTCAGTTTACGATCAGCTTGAGATCACATCACAAAACTGCAATACCCTCTATGAACAGACATACTTTATGTTCAACAACTTCGGTCTTGATTATGACAGCGTTTTGCCTGCAAAGGATGAACCATTCTCAGTATTCTGGATGTCATATCTTGTAATGGACCTTATCGAAGCGCCGAAGTCAGACTTTATCGATACAATGTCACAGAAGTTTGAAACTCTCCCTGTTTACACAACAAACTATGATAACCAGACTCCTGCTGACGAACAGCTTGATATGTTTACATACGATATCGTAATGGGCGATAAATTTATTGAGGAAACTGAAAATGAAGGAAATTAAAATTTCAACTACCTGTGAAACCCAGTGGGTAGTAACAGAAAATATGCTTGCCTGCAACGTAGGCAGCGGCGAAGCTGAGGTCTTCTCAACGCCTATGCTTTGCGCATTGATGGAAAACGCTGCAATGCACGCGCTCGATGAATTTTTAGAGGGCGATGAGACTACAGTAGGTACCTTTATGGAGCTTTCTCATACTGCGGCTACTCCCCACGGAATGAAGGTGTGGGCAACAGCTGAGATAACAGCAGTAAACGGCAGAGAGATTACTTATTCTATTACAGCCTATGACAGCTGCGGCGAGATAGGAAAGGCTACTCACAAGAGATTTGTAGTCTTAAAAGAAAAGTTTTCTCTAAAGGCAAAAGCAAAGCTTGAAGCAAACTAAAAAGGTAAGACGGATCTGATTTTTCAGGTCCGTTTTTTTACATATTACTCCAGAAAAAATTTTTATACGATTTATTAATATAGTATTTGACATCAACGATTTAATGTGATAAAATAATTATGTATCAATATTTTGTATAAATGGGGTGCATGTAACATTGAAATGTCCTATCTGCAAGGCTGAGGTAGCTGATTCTTTATCAAAGTGTTCAGAATGCGGCTATGAATTTTCAGAAGAAAAATCGAAGAAGAAAAAGTTCTCTCTTTTTTCAATTTTCAAAAAGAAGAATAATGACCAATCTGTTCAGCCTGAACAGCCCGAAGGCAAAAAGAAGCTTTCTTTCAAGGTGAAAGCAATCCTTGCTTTTATAGGCGTAATTATCATTGCGATAATTGTGGCTATTATAGTAAGCTCAATTAACGCTTCAAGAGGTGTAAGACTTGCCGAGGATTTGTCTGAGGCGATAGGCCGTTCAATTGCTCATGCAGAAAAGACCGCAAAGGTTGAGCTTGTAGAAGAGTCTGCATACGCTGCTGCCAATAAGCTTTTGTCAAGGCAGGGTGCTTTATATCTCTACGAATCATCAAACGAGGTTGTGGTAGACGGCGTTACATTCCCTAAGTGGGTTATTTATGTTTCTCTTGATGAAAAGAGCGATCTTTCAATGGTTGAGTATTATGATTTTGCTCTGTTGGAAGAAAACTACAAGGGTGAAAAAACAAAGGCTGAAATTGACATCAGTCAGATTGTTGTTGATGACAAGCGTAAGGATGTTGAAAAGCTTTTGAAAATAGAGCCTTCTAAAATTGAGTATTCTGCTCAGACTGTAAAATACTGTTACAACTACTATTTTATAAATGATGACGGCGATGAAGAGGCTAAGGCTTTCTACATCGTTTATGACAGAGATAGTGACAGAGTAATGAATACATACCGCCTCGAGCTTTCAGAGCAGTGGGCACCAAGATATCTGTTTTAGTTTAATAACTGCCACTTTTTTGAGTGGCAGTTTAATTTTGGAGAGATTTATGGCAACGGATTTAACCTGCGGCAAACCAATGCCGCTACTTATAAAATATTCGCTCCCGATGTTTTTATCGGTAGCCTTTCAGCAGATTTACAATATCGCCGACAGTATCATAGCAGGTCGCTATATAGGCGAAGATGCATTGGCGGCAATCGGTGCATCATATCCTATAACGATGCTTTTTATTGCTGTTGCAACGGGTATGAGTGCGGGCTGTTCTGTAATTATTTCTCAGCAGTTTGGTATGAAAAGCTACGAGAATACAAAAACGGCTATCTATACCGCTCTTTCTTCAACCGCGGTTTTAAGCGTTTTGCTCACTCTTGTGGGAATGCTTTTTTGCAACAATATTATGACGCTTATCGATACCCCGAAAAACATTTTTGACAGTTCTGCTGATTATCTGCGTATTTATATTTTCGGACTGTTGGGGCTTTTTATTTACAATATCTGCAATGCTGCATTTACTTCAATGGGCGATTCAAAAACACCATTGTATCTGCTTATCGGCTCATCTGTAGGAAACATTATTTTAGATATTGTATTTATCAGGGATTTTCAAATGGGCGTTTCGGGCGCTGCATGGGCAACTCTTATTGCGCAGGGTATGAGCGCAGTTGTAGCTTTCATCATTTTAAATGTAAGGCTTAAAAAACTTGTATGTGAAAGATACCGCATATTTTCATTTGAATTACTTGCAAAGATCACAAAGGTTTCGATTCCAAGTATCTTACAGCAGTCTTTTGTATCGGTAGGTAACATTTTTGTTCAGCGCGTTGTAAATGGCTTTGGCTCATCTGTAATTGCCGGCTATTCATCAGCAGTAAAGATAAATACCTTCTCTGTAATTACGATGTCAACAATGTCAAATGCGTTTGCAAATTTCACAGCGCAGAATATCGGCGCATCAAAGGTTGACAGAATTAAAGAGGGCTTTAAGAATGCCTCGGTTATAACAATAGCTATCGGTGCTGTGTTTACAGGCGTATATCTTATATTCTCTGATTCTCTGATAGCAATGTTTTTAAAGGATGGCGAGGGTATCGAGGCTGTAAAATGCGGCTCGGAATTCTTAAGAATTGTCGCACCGTTTTATATAATAATAGGTATGAAGATTTTATGCGACGGCGTTTTAAGAGGGGCAGCCCTTATGGGACAGTTTATGTCAGCAACATTTTTAGACCTGCTTTTGAGAGTAGCTCTCGCTTACATTCTGCCATCAATCTTTAATACCCATACAAGTATCTGGTTTTCATGGCCGGTCGGCTGGACTATTGCGGCTGTAATTTCAGGCGGATTTTATCTCAAAGGTGACTGGAAAAAGCGTGGAGTAGTCTGAAAAGACTTTAAAAATCTTAATAATTTGTAAATTTTGAGGTTTTCGGGAAGATAACTTTGCATTTATCGTTGACATTAAATGCGCGTTATGATAGAATAATAAAGCCGCTTGTGCTAGGCTCATAAAGCTGATTTTACAGAAAATCACGCCAATGTGCAGCGAGTTTATGAAAAAGGCAGGTGCATTTGAGAATGTACGCAATCATTGAAACAGGTGGAAAGCAGTATCAGGTTAAGGAAGGCGATGTAGTTTTCGTAGAAAAGCTCGCAGTTGAAGCTGAAGATGCTGTAACTTTCGACAAGGTAATCGTGGTAGGTAAGGATGACGGCATTGTTGTCGGCGCTCCATACGTTGACGGTGCTACAGTTGAAGCTAAGGTTTTAAAGAATGGCAAGGCTAAGAAGATCACTGTATTTACTTACAAGCCAAAGAAGGGCGAAAAGAAGAAGCAGGGTCACAGACAGCCATACACTCAGGTTAGAATCGAAGCTATCAAGGCATAATGATCAAGGCTAAGTTTTACAAATCAGCCAGTGGTAAATTGCGTGGCTTCAGCGTAAGCGGTCATGCAGGACTAGCTGAATCAGGATTTGACGTTTGCTGTGCAAGCGTATCATCTGCAGTAATGCTTACAGCCAATACCATTACAGAGGCTTTTTCAATAAAGCCCCTAGTATCAGTAGAAGATGATCAGATCCGACTAATGCTGAATGAAGATAACGATACTCTGGATAAAATCCTTCTAGGTTTTTTACTCCATATGCAGTGTCTGTCTGAAGATTTCAGCGGTTTTATTTCCATAACAATTTTGGAGGTGTAATCATGATTAGAATTTCAATGCAGTTTTTTGCTCATAAGAAAGGTGTAGGTTCTACAAAGAACGGCCGTGACTCAGAAGCTAAGCGTCTTGGCGTTAAGAGAGCTGACGGTCAGTATGTTCTCGGCGGCAACATCATCGTTCGTCAGAGAGGTACTCACATTCATCCGGGTGCAAACGTTGGTAAGGGTTCCGACGATACACTCTTTGCTATGATTGACGGAACAGTTAAGTTTGAAAGATACGGTCGTGACCGTAAGAAGGTTTCAGTATACCCTGTTCAGTAATCATCTTATAAAGCATACAAAAATCCTGAGCGCAAGCTTGGGATTTTGCTGTTTTATTTTAAACTTTTCAGAAAGGTAGGGGTAAAAATGTTTGTAGATGAAGCCAAGATTTACGTCAAAGCAGGCGATGGCGGTGACGGTGCAGTATCATTCCACAGAGAAAAGTATGTAGCGTCAGGCGGTCCTGACGGCGGCGATGGCGGTAAGGGTGGCGACATAGTATTTTTAGTTGATGATAATATCTCAACCCTTATCGATTTCAGATTCAAAAGAAAATATGTTGCAGATAAGGGTCAGAACGGTTCTTCCCGTAACTGCTACGGTGCAAAGGCTGATGACCTTATCATAAAGGTGCCAAGAGGTACAATTGTAAGAGAAGAGGAGTCAGGAAGAATACTGGCTGATATGTCAGGCTCAGAACCGGTTGTTATCGCAAAAGGCGGTAAGGGCGGCAGGGGTAACGCTCATTTTGCAACCCCTACAAGACAGATTCCTCGTTTTGCAAAGCCGGGTTTCAAGGGCGATGAATATAACTTAAAGCTTGAGCTCAAGCTTTTGGCTGACGTAGGTCTGGTAGGCTTTCCAAACGTTGGTAAGTCAACTCTCATTTCAGTAGTTTCAGCTGCAAAGCCAAAGATTGCAAACTATCATTTTACAACCTTAACTCCTGTTTTAGGCGTTGTAAAGGTTGCAGAAGAAAAGTCATTTGTTATGGCGGATATCCCGGGTCTTATCGAGGGCGCCAGCGAGGGTGTAGGCCTTGGTCATGAGTTTTTACGCCACGTTGAAAGATGTCGTCTTATTGTTCATGTTGTTGACGTTTCAGGTTC
>CALBJC010000151.1 GCA_937892655.1 uncultured Clostridia bacterium
TTCAGTAAAGCATAAGGGAGAAAGTTAAAGAGGTGTTAGTATGTTATCGGTAATTATTCCGGCTTACAATGAGGAACTCAATATCAAAAATACTGCAGATGTTGTAACTCAGATACTGAGTGATAATAATATAGATTTTGAGATCATCTTTGTAAATGACGGCTCATCTGACAATACCTTATCGGAGCTTGAAGTGGTTTCAAAAGAAAACGAAAGGGTAGGCTACGCTTCATTTTCAAGAAACTTCGGTAAAGAAGCGGCTATCTTTGCAGGGCTGAATGAGGCAAACGGTGATTGTGCTGTAGTTATGGACTGTGATCTTCAGCATCCGGTTGAAACGATCGTTGAAATGTATAATATATGGCTTAACAACGATGTTGATATAGTAGAGGGTAGAAAGGCCGACAGAGGTAAGGAAAGCCTTATGTACAAGCTTTTTGCAAAAACCTTCTACAAGCTTATTGAAAAGGCGTCAAACCTTGATATGCAGGCAACCTCTGATTTCAAGCTTTTGGACAGAAAGGTTATTGAATCGTTAAAACAGATGCCTGAGCGCCTTACCTTTTTCAGAGCGATGTCAAGCTGGGTGGGCTTTAAAACCGAGAGCGTATATTTTGAGGTAGCTCCAAGAAATGCGGGTACAACAAAGTTTTCGTTCAAGGGTCTTGTAAAATACGCAATAAGCTCAATTACATCATTCTCAAGCGCGCCTATGACATTTGTTACGTGGTGTGGTGTTCTGACATTTTTGGTGTCGGTAATTCTCGGTATAAATACTCTTTACAATAAGCTCAGCGGTAATTCTCTTGAAGGCTTCTCAACCGTTATTCTGCTTCAGCTTTTAACATCAAGTATTATAATGTTCAGCCTTGGTATAATAGGTTACTATCTATCCAAAATATATGAAGAAATCAAAAGACGTCCAAGATATATCATCAGCAAGCGTCATAAGCCTGACAAGAGCGAGGAAAATCAAAAGTAATGAAGTTCAGAGAGAAAATTTTCAAATGGTTTTATAATAAACGTATCTATTTTGCAGTATTTGCTTTGCCTGTACTGATAATGTATATAGTTTATGCAGTATTTGGTGTTCATCCTTTCGGTGATGAATCTGTACTCGTGCTTGACTTAAACGGTCAGTATGTCTACTATTACGAAGCCTTCCGTGATGCATTCTATGGCGACGGTAGCTTTATCTATAACTGGTCAAGAAACCTTTCAGGTGAAATGTTCGGTATTTTTGCGTATTATCTTGCGTCACCGTTTATGCTCATTCCGGTACTTTTGCCGCGTACGATGATGTGCGGATCAGTTCTGGCTATGGAGCTTGCAAAGGTCGGTGCTTGTGCTGTAACATTTGCATACTATATTAAAAATGCAAAGAAAGCAAAAACCACATCGATCCTTATTTTCTCAACAACCTATGCTCTTATGACATATTGCGTAGTTGAGCTTATGAATCCTATGTGGATTGATGGTCTTGTATATCTGCCGCTGATTATCTATGGTGCTGAGAAGCTTCTTGATAAGGGCAAAATGCTGCCGTTTATCATTCCGCTGTCACTTATGTTTATAGCTCATTTCTATATCGGCTATATGGTAGGTATATTTATGATATTCTACTTTGTTTTCTATGCCTGCAATCAGGATGGAAGAATTTTCAGAAAGAATATCATAGAAAGTGCTGCTAAGTATTTCTTATCGGCTGTAATATCAGTAGGCGTTGCCGCGTTTGTGATACTGCCGGTTTACAACTCTTTAAAGCTTGGTAAATTTGAATTTACAGACCCTGATTTTTCACTCAAAACCCAGTTTGATATCTGGCAGTTTATTTCAAAGCTGTTTCCGTTTACCTATGATACAGTAAGACCTGAGGGTATGCCTATGATAGGCGCGGGTACACTCGTTTTACTGCTTTTACCTCTGTATTTCTTAAATCAGAAGATTTCAATGAAGCAGAAGGTATCTCATATTTCTATCTGTGCAGTACTTTTCATTTTAATGTATATAAAGCCTGTAGATATGGCTATGCATGGCTTCCAGGTGCCTAACTGGTTACCTTACAGATATTCATTTATCTTAACCTTTTTCCTGATTTTAATGGCACTAAATGCCTTTGAAAACCTTGATGGCGTCACTTCAAAGGAGGTAGGTTTAACCTTCTTTGGCTACATCATCATGACTTTTGTTTTAGAGGGCAAGGGTTATAAATACTTTGAAACTATGGAAGAGGTATGGGCAATTCTCGGTTGCCTTATAGTGCTCTACACAATTTTGCATCTCCACAAAAAATACAGAAATATTGCAACCTGCATTGTTATCTGCGGTATTGTATGCATAGAAATATTTGCAAACTCACTTAATACTTTATACAGAATTGACTGGGATGTAAACTACAGTAAATTCTCATCATATCAGGATTATATGGCTGATGGCAGAGATGTTGTTGATTATGTTGAGGAGCGTGACGACTCCCTATACAGAATGGAAAAAACCTTCTACCGTACAGTAAACGACCCTATCGGTATGGGTTATTACGGCTTATCTCATTCAAGCTCAACTATGAATGCGCCTGCAATAACATTTCTTGAAGATATCGGTATCGGCTGTGGTGGCCATTCAACCCGCTATCTTGGCGCCACAATGCTCTCCGATGCAGTTTTGGGTATAAAGTATATTATGTATAAAAACGATGAATCAAGAAATTCACCGCTTTATAAGGAGTATCCGCTTTTATATTCACCTGAGGATACAGGCGTTGCAGATATTTACGTTTATGAAAACCCTTATGCATTACCAATCGGTTATGCTGCAGATGAAGCAATTCTAGACTTGAAACTTGACGCAAAAAATCCTTTTGATAATCAGGTAAATCTTCTTAATACTCTGGCATTTGGTAACGATGAAAGCCAGTATCTTGAATATTTCCACAGCATAATGTATTCTGAATATGTTCCTGAAAATGTAACCTCTGTGCCGGTTGTAGGAGATCATACAAAGTATATGCCTATAAAGAGCGGTATCAATACTCAGCTTGAATATATCTTTGAGCATACTGAGGATTATCCTATGTATATGTTCTTGGAGTCAAAGTATCAGCGAAAGCTCAATGTATGGGTAAACAAGCTCTTCAACGGTAATTTCTTTGAGGGTGAAAACTATGCTATTTTAAACCTCGGTGAGCATGATGTAGGTTCTGAAATGTCACTTATCTTAACTCTCACAAAGGATGACCTCTATATCGCTGATGATGGTAAGCATTTCAATTACCTTTATCCGCATGAATTAGAGCAGGCAATAAACGTTTTGAGAGAAGGTCAGTGGAACCTTACAAAGCATACTGAAACCTACCTTGAGGGTACAATTACCGCAAAGGAAGGTCAGGTTCTCTTTACAACTATCCCTTACGAAAACGGCTGGACAATAACAGTTGACGGTAAGGAGGTTGAACCAAAGGTATCATTTGACAGCCTCATTACAATTCCGCTTGAAGCGGGCGAGCATACTGTTACTATGAAATATCTCCCTGACTATTTTGTTTTAGGCGTTACTATTTCAATAATGTCAGTTATTCTTGTAGTCGTTATCGGCTTTATTCAGTATAAGGACGGTAAACTTATGTATAAGCTCTTTTGTAAGAAAAAGAAAGCTCAGAAGACTCAGCCTGAAGAAGTAAAACAGGAAACAGTAGAAGTAATTGCTGATAATGAATAATAAAAAAGCCGCAGATTATTCTGCGGCTTTTATTTTGTATCAAGATAAATTCTATAAATCTGCTCTAATCGTCTTTTATATGTACAGCTGAAATATATAATACTGTCATCTACCAGCGTAATCTGTGCCGTTTGAAAATCAATGCTTTTAATGTTTCCCAGATTTACAGCAAAACTTTTGTGAATTCTGAAAATATCAGAGCAGTTTACCCCTACCAGAGCTTCACTCAGCTTTTGCCTTACCCTGAATGACTCACCATTTACAAGAAAATAGTGGGTGTAGTTTGCTCTGCTTTCCAAATACAAAATATCAGACGGGCAAACAGTTACTGTTTCGCCATATGCGAGTGTCAGATAAATGTTTTCAAGTCCGTTGAAGGTCTGATATATTATATCTGCAGCAATACACAGATGCTTCTTGACACTTGGAGTATCGGCTTTTGGTATAAAATGAATAGGGTCAAAGTTGAAGCAATCGTGTACAAGTTCCTTGTCAGAGCATATAAAAACAATCTGAATGGCAGGTGTTAAGCTTTTTAGTGCTGATGCAAGCTCAAGTCCGTTTATATCAGGCAGTGCCATATCAATAAAGGCTACATCAAACCTGAAAAGCGCGTGCTGAGATATAAAGCTCTCAGCGTCAGGAAAGATTGAAACCTTGAGCTTTATGCTCAGTGCTGATAGTTTTTCGGTTATTGTTTTTCTTGCAAAATTACAGAAAGCTCTGTTGGGATTACAAATTGCGATGTTCATAGTAAACCTCGTTATTAAGAAAATTGTAAGACAACATATAATGCTGTCAAATTAACAGAAATTATACATTTGAAAAAATAAAAAAAGCCCTTAAAATTCATAATCGAATTTTAAGAGCTTTTTGGTGCCGCTAACCGGACTTGAACCGGTACGGATTTTACTCCGAGGGATTTTAAGTCCCTTGTGTCTGCCTATTCCACCACAGCGGCAGTTTTAACGTAAATTATTATAGCATAAATTATTTATACTTGTCAATACTTTTTTGCCACAAATTATTATTTTGAAAAAACAAATTCTTGCAAAATGCAGTGTGATAGTGTATAATTATCCTTGATAAATATTTAAAAGGGGAGTAATTATGAGACTGATAGATTGTCATGCCCATTCTGTGCATTCAATAGACGCAGATTTTTCTATAAAGAAGATGTGCGACGCGGCAATAGCGCAGAATCTTGCAGCCTTTGCAATAACTGACCACGTTGAAGCAAACCGCTGGTATGAAATGGCTCATTACGGTAAAGAGAGAAGCGAGTATGAATATGATGAATACGGTTTTTCAAAGGCTTTTTATTCATCGGTTGAGGATATAGTAAAGTCAAAAGAAGAGTATAAGGGTAAGCTCAATCTTCTTTGTGGCGTTGAGCTTGGTCAGGCTATTCAGGATACCGATATTGCTGATAAAATTGCTTCTGATGACCGCCTTGATTTTATCATAGGCTCAATCCACGAGGCAAGAAACAATATGGATTTTGCTTTTATTAACTTTTCTGAATATCTTCAGAGTGATATCGAAAAGCTTTTAGAGCAGTATTTTTATGAAATAAACGAGCTTGCAAACTGGGGTAAATTCCAGATTTTAGGTCATCTTACATATACTCTCAGATATATTGAAGGCAACCATAAAAGAAAGGTTGATATCTCAAAATATGACGACATAATTGAGAGCGCATTCAAAGCGCTTGTATCAAACGGCTGTGCTATTGAGATAAATACATCGGGTCTGCGTCAGGCATACGGTCAGCCATTCCCGACGCTTAGATACGTTAAAATGTTCAAAGACTTGGGCGGTGAGCTTTTAAGCCTCGGTTCTGATGCGCATTTCCCTGAGCATGTTGGCGCTAACATTTCAGACGGTGCAAAATTAGCTTATGATGCTGGCTTTGACAGGATATGCTATTTCAAAAACAAAAAGCCTCAGTTTATTGAGCTAAAATAAAAGCAATATCTACATAAATATTGCTTAAATAGTGCTTAAAATTGGCATTTTAGAGGGTTTATTTTCTCCCTTTAATATGGTATACTAAATAGGATAATTAAAATACATATATTGGAGGAATTACACAATGAGAGCTGTAATCACAGTAATCGGCAAAGACGCTGTCGGTATTTTATCAAAGGTTTCTACAATCTGTTCAAACCATCAGGCAAATGTAACTGATGTTACCCAGTCAGTACTTCAGGATATGTTCGCTATGATTATGATGGCTGATATCTCAAAGCTTGATATTCCATTTGCACAGTTTTCAGATGAAATGACAGAGCTTGGCAATAAGCTCGGTCTTAAGATTTATGTAATGCATGAGGATATCTTTAATTGTATGCATACAATTTAATGAGTTTTGGGGGCTAATATTAAATGATAAATGTTTATGATATTCTTGAAACTATAAGAATGATTCAGGACGAATGTCTTGATATCAGAACTATAACAATGGGTATCTCTCTGCTCGACTGTATCGACAGCAATATAGATGTTGCCTGTCAGAAGGTCTATGATAAGATTACAAGATGCGCTAAGGATCTTGTAAAGGTAGGCGAGGATATCGAAAAGGAATTTGGTATTCCGATTATCAATAAGAGAATTTCAGTTACTCCTATTGCGATGATTTCAGCAGCCTGCAAGTGTTCACCTGTAAAGTTTGCAATAACTATGGATAAGGCAGCAGAGGCAGTAGGCGTAAACTTGATCGGCGGTTATTCAGCGCTCGTTCAGAAGGGCTTTGCTGCAGGCGATAAGGAGCTTATCGAGTCAATTCCTGAAGCTTTGAAGCTCACAAGCAGAGTTTGTTCTTCAGTAAATGTAGGCTCAACCAAAACAGGTATCAACCTCGATGCTTGTAAGATGATGGGCAGAATAGTAAAGCAGGCAGCAGTAGAAACTGTTGATAACGCTTGCTTTGGCGCTGCAAAGCTTGTAGTATTCTGTAACGCAGTTGACGATAATCCATTTATGGCAGGTGCTTTCCACGGTGTTGGTGAGCCTGACTGTATCATCAATGTCGGCGTATCAGGTCCTGGCGTTGTCCGTTCAGCCCTTGCCAAGTATCCTGACGCAGATATTACAGAAATCGCAGATATCATCAAGAAAACATCATATAAGATTACAAGAGTAGGTCAGCTTGTAGGTGTAACAGCATCTGAACGTCTTGGCGTACCATTCGGTATCGTTGACTTATCTTTGGCTCCAACTCCTGCAGTTGGTGACTCGGTTGCATATATCCTAGAAGAAATCGGTCTTGAAAAGTGCGGTACTCACGGTACTACAGCAACCCTCGCTCTCCTGAATGACGCAGTTAAGAAGGGCGGCCTTATGGCTTGTTCAAAGATCGGCGGCCTTTCAGGTGCGTTTATCCCTGTTTCTGAGGATGCAGGTATGATCGAAGCTGCAAAGTGTGGTGCGCTTTCACTTGAAAAGCTCGAGGCTATGACAGCAGTATGCTCAGTTGGTCTTGATATGATAGTTGTACCTGGCGATATTACAGATGATACAATTTCAGCGATTATCGCTGATGAAGCGGCTATCGGTATGGTAAACAACAAGACAACAGCTGTAAGAATTATCCCTGCTATCGGCAAGGATGTAGGTGATGAGCTTGACTGGGGCGGTCTTTTCGGATGCGGTCCTGTAATGCCGATCAACAGAAATTCACCATCAAAGTTCATCAATCGTGGCGGTCAGATTCCTGCTCCGCTCCACAGCTTGAAAAACTAAAATTTTATATCGGAAGCGATGCTAATAACACCGTTTCCGATTTCTTTTTGAGAGGAGTTATTAAATGATTACAGTTTCAAATGTCAGTCTGCAGTTTTCAGGTCAGTATCTTTTCAAGGATGTAGACTTAAAATTTGCAAACGGCAACTGCTACGGTATTATCGGTGCAAACGGTGCGGGTAAATCAACCTTCCTGCGTATTCTCTGCGGTGAGCTTGAGCCTACAACGGGTGAGGTCATCATCCCTAAGGAAACAAGATTATCTGTTTTAAAGCAGGACCACTTTGCTTATGATGACTATACAGTTTTGGATACAGTTATTATGGGTAACGAGCGTCTTTACGAGATTATGAAGCAAAAGGATGAGCTTTACGCTAAGGAAGATTTCTCCGACGAAGACGGTGAACTTGCAGCACAGCTTGAAGGCGAGTTTGCTGAATTAAACGGTTGGGAAGCTGAATCTGACGCTTCAAAGCTTATTCAGGGCTTAGGCCTTTCAGAAGATATTTTATATACTCAGATGGCGCTTTTGTCAGGTAATGAAAAGGTTAAAGTGCTTTTAGCTCAGGCGCTATTTGGTAACCCTGATATCATTTTACTCGACGAGCCTACAAACCATCTTGATATTGATGCTATCCGCTGGCTTGAAGATTTTCTGTCTGAATATTTCGGTACAGTTTTGGTAGTATCTCATGACAGACACTTTCTCAATAACGTTTGTACCCATATCGTTGATATCGACTATACAAAGATCAAGATGTATGTAGGTAACTATGAATTCTGGTATGAATCCTCACAGCTTATTCAGCGCATGATAAAGCAGCAGAACAAGA
>CALBJC010000152.1 GCA_937892655.1 uncultured Clostridia bacterium
GCCCGGATCACACCAGGGATAAAGACGCAAATCGCCGCGAAGCCCATGTATTGCAACAACTTCGCCAACTTCAAGAAACTGCTTTTTCATAATAAAACCTCTTATAATTCCATAATTCCCCCGTCAAATTTCTTTGACGAGGGAATTTGTTTTTCGAAAATTATTCGATCGTGACAGCAACTTTCTTGCCGGCACGGTTAGCGGCTGTGCGCATAAGGGTGCGGATCGCACGGGCAATTTTGCCCTGGCGGCCGATAACTCTTCCCATATCGGATGCGGCAACATGAAGATGGTAAACAACGGTTCCTTCTTCGTCCGGTTCATCAACGGTTACGGAAACAGCTTCCTTATCCTCAACAAGACCGCGTGCGATTACAGCAAGCAGTTCTTCCATGTTGGTACCCTCCGGCATTAGAGAACGCCTTCGATTTTGAGAAGTGCTTTAACGGTATCGGTGGGCTGTGCGCCGGAAGCGATCCATTTTTCAACTTTCTCTTTGTCAACTTTGATTACGGAAGGTTCTTTGGTAGGATCATAGTAGCCAACTTCTTCGATGAAACGGCCATCTCTGGGATAACGGGAATCTGCTACTACGATTCTGTAAAAGGGAGCTTTTTTAGCGCCCATGCGGCGCAGTCTGATTTTAACGGACATTGTGTTTTCCTCCTATAAGTAAATAAATTTAAAACTTGTTTATCATTTGGCTTATCGCCTAAAGACCTTTAATTAAAAGGGCATTCCATTTCCAAATCCGCCCTGGTTTTCCATTCGGCTGAGCATCTGGCGCATTTTTTTGCCCTGTTTTCCGTTTCCGGAAAGCTGTTTCATCATCTTCTGCATCTGCTCAAACTGCTTTAAGAGCTTGTTTACGTCTTCAACCTTTGTACCGCTGCCTGCTGCAATTCTGCGCTTTCTCTGCGGTGAGATTATTGAAGGCTTAGCGCGCTCCTGCTTTGTCATTGACTGGATGATAGCCTCAGTCTTCTTCATATGAGCGTCGCCCTGCTCCAAATCCTCATCCTTGAGCTTGTTAGCGCCAGGGAGCATACCGATGATTGAACGTAAAGAACCCATTTTTCTAATCTGCTTCATCTGCTCGAGCATATCCTCAAGGTCAAAGCCCTGGTCTTTTACCTTACGGGCGAGCTTTTCAGCTTCCTTTTCGTCAATGTTGAGCTGAGCCTTTTCGATAAGGGTCAAAACGTCACCCATACCTAAAATTCTTGAAGCCATTCTTTCAGGGTGGAAAACCTCAAATTCGTCGAGCTTTTCGCCCATACCTACAAACTTGATAGGCTTACCTGTTACTGACAATACTGAAAGGGCAGCACCGCCTCTTGTATCAGAGTCAAGCTTTGTGAGCAATACGCTGCTGATACCCAGAGCATCGTCAAATGACTTAGCAACGTTTACTGCGTCCTGACCTGTCATCGCGTCAACAACGAGCATAATTTCGCTTGGATTTACTTCAGCCTTGATGTTCTGAAGCTCTTCCATAAGCTCCTCGTCTATATGAAGTCTACCCGCAGTATCGAGGATCACGATATCATTGCCGTAATCCTTAGCGTGCTTAATAGCCTCTTTAGCTGTTTTTACAGGGTTCTGAGTGCCCTTTTCAAATACAGGGACCTCGGCCTTTTCACCAACGATCTTGAGCTGGTCGATAGCCGCAGGTCTGTAAATGTCACAACCTACCAGAAGCGGTCTGTTGCCCTGCGCCTTGAAATGCTTTGCAAGCTTTGCTGCATGAGTAGTTTTACCTGCACCCTGAAGACCACACATCATAATGATGCAAGGCGGATGAGCAGGGAAATTTATCTTTGCGTTAGCATCGCCCATCAAAGCAATAAGCTCTTCGTTTACTATCTTGATAACCTGCTGTGCAGGAGTAAGGCTCTTTAAAACCTCTTCGCCGACTGAACGCTCTGAAACCTTTGCAACAAAGTCTTTTACTACCTTGTAGCTTACGTCAGCCTCCAGAAGAGCCATTCTTACTTCCCTCATTGCAGCCTTAACGTCTGCTTCGGAAAGCTTACCGCGGGATTTCAGACGCTTGAATACGTCGCCTAATTTTTCTGATAAACCTTCAAACGCCATACAATCTCTCCTATCCTTCAAATTTATATGTTAAAAGTTATTTTCGATGATTTCGTGCAATCTCTTGCCATATTCTCTTGTCATATTAAATCCGGCAAGCTCTGTTGCGAGCTTTGTAAGCTCTGCTTTTGCGAGATTTTGCTTTTCCTCAGCCTGCTGAGCTTTTTTAATAATGCCAAGCTTTTCTTCAAGCTCTTCCATAGCCTCTTCGCCGCGCTTTATGCTGTCTCTGACGCCCTGTCTTGAGATACCCTCGTGCTCAGCGATTTCAGCCAAGGATAGATCCTCATCATAATAAAGCTCCATCATATCTCTCTGCTTATCGGTCAGCATAGCGCCGTAAACATCAAGCATAACCGAATATTTCAAGTTTTTTGCCATACCGAAAACCTCCAGACCAATATGATGTAAAGTAAAATCGCTTTACATTTATGTATTATAACCCAAAAACACCCTCTTGTCAAGTGCTTTTTCACGAATTTTAATTTTTTTAAAAAAGAGTGTAGAATTGGATATAAATATGTGGTATATTAGATTAAATAATAAATAATATACATAAGTATATTTTTATAAATTTACTGTAATAGGAGGTTTATGAGTGAAGCATTTTGAGATTACAGACGGCAAAACCGTCATAAACTTGCCATCCCTGACGTTTGGTACAGCGTCATTTGAAAAGCCTGATAACAAGGCTGAATATAAGTCCTTTTTAGACCGTTACTGTGAGCTTGGCGGAGACTGTATTGATACAGCGCGTGTATACTGCGCATGGATAGAGGGTGCTGACGGTCTTTCAGAGCAGACTATAGGCGAATGGCTTTCAGAAAAGGGCAATTCCTTCAGAGACAAGATAACTCTTGTAACAAAGGGTGCTCATCCAAGAAATGAAACTATACATATCTCCCGCCTTTCAGAAGCCGAGATAAGAAGCGATATTGAAGAAAGCTTAAAAGCACTCAGAACAGACTATATTGATATATATTATCTCCACAGAGATGACCAGTCTATACCTGTAGAAGAAATCATGCCAGTACTTGATAAGCTGGTAAAAGAGGGCAAGGCTCGTACAATCGGTGCTTCAAACTGGGAAACAAAGCGTATTGAGCAGGCCAACAACTTTGCAAAGAAAAACGGCCTTACTCCATTTATCGTAAGCCAGATCAACTATTCTTTAGCGCATCTTTCAAGAGGCTCTCTTGGCGATATGACTCAGGTTTGTATGGATACTGAGGAGTTTGCGTGGTATTTGAAGAACGATTTTCCTGTAATGGCATTCTCCCCTCAGGCAAAGGGCTTTTTCTCAAAGATGATTTCAGGCGAGGCTATGCCTACAACGCTTGAGCATTCATATATCTCAACAGCAAACCTCGCAAGGCTTGCAAGAGTAAAGGAATTGTCACAGAAAACAGGCATTTCCCCTGCGGCAATTGTGCTCGGCTATTTAAACAGCCAGCCAATCAAGGTTTCGTCGGTTTTCGGCGTTACAAAGCTGTATCAGCTTGATGATTCAATGACAGCTGCAGACGTTGTTTTTGATAAAGCGACCCTTGCTTTTCTGGATAACAGACTTTAATATTTTGAAAAAACACCAATATATAAATACTCTATGGGCATATCTTTTTGGATATGCCCTTTTTGTTGTGCATAGTATAATAAAAAGGCGGTCAAAATTTTATACTTATAGGGTATAGACAAAAAGCACGTTTTATGTTAATATAAGTATAAGTATAATATTAAACGTTTAAGTAAACGTAAAATCATACGATTTATGGAAATAATTTTATGTTAAAAGGGGGCGTTTTTGATGGCTTGTTTTTCTAGAAATATCCCTGAGGGTATTCCGGTATGCGCAATGACTCACGATAATTATTGTGAAATCAAAGCGGGCAAGTATTACGCTGCCATCGCTCAGTCTTTAGGCTCAATGGTTTACAGAATGCGTGATGACGACAAAAAGGTTGAATTTTTCAGATTCAAAGAGGAAACAACTTTTGAAACTCTCGATAGCTCAAGAGAGGTATGGGGCTTACCTACTCTCTTTTTACCAAACAGATTTGACAAGGGCGTTTTGAAAACCTCTGATGCGGTTTACAATCTTCCTGTAAATGAAACTCTTCTCAACAATCATCTTCACGGCTTTGTTCATAAGCGTTCTCACAAGGTTGAAAAGTGTGATGTTGTAGGTGACAGCGCTGTTGTTGTTACATCATATCTCTATGATGAATCTGACGAAATGTGGCAGAATTTCCCTGTATCATTCAAGATTACATATACATTTACTCTTTCTGCTGAGGGCTTGAAGCATGAGGTAGATATTGAAAATCTTTCAGACAAGATGCTTCCTATCTCCCTTTGTACTCATACCTGCATCAGCGCGCCGCTTGTTGACGGCGGTACTCAGGAAAACATCTTCTTATCAGTTCCTGTCGTTAAAAAGTGTGAGCTTGATGAAAGATGCCTGCCAACAGAAAGGCTCTTAGAGCTTGACCACTGGGATTTAGAGTATAAGTACGGAACAAAGAAGGCTGTTTTACAGAATATCTCAAACGATATGTATACAGCTTGCATGAACACTCTAGACGGCAAGGACTTCTACGGTGCAGTTATTACTGACTCTGATTCAGGTATAAGGATCGCAAACGAGGTTTCAAAGGAATATATCTTCTGGAATATGTGGAATGACAGGGGCTTCAACGGCTATTTCTGTCCTGAACCAATGACAGCTATGATAAATTCTCCAAACCTTTCTCTCCCAAGAGAGGTAACCGGCTACGGCGAAATTGCCAAGGGTGAAAAATACAGTGCTTGGCAGAAATTCTTTACAGTATAAATTGGCGCTAGGCGCTTGTTTTATAAAAACAATGAGATTTTAATAAATATGAAAGGAAAGATATTTATGAAATTCGGTTATTTTGATGACGTTAATAAGGAATATGTCATTAACAACCCAAGAACTCCTTATCCATGGATCAACTACCTCGGCAATCAGGGCTTTTTCTCTCTGATTTCTAACACAGCAGGCGGTTACCATTTCTATAAGGATGCAAGACTCAGAAGAATCACTCGTTACCGTTACAACAACGTTCCTGTTGATATGGGCGGCAGATACTTCTACATCAACGACGGTAAGGATGTTTGGTGTCCTGGCTGGGCTCCTGTAAAGACAGAGCTTGACGCTTATACATGCCGTCACGGTATGGGTTATACAATCATCAAGGGCGAAAAGAATGGCGTTTCATGTGAAGTTACATTCTTTGTTCCACAGAACTACAACGGTGAAGTTCAGAAGGTAGTGCTCGAAAACAAGTCAGGCGAAGAAAAGACATTCAAGCTTTTCTCATTTGCTGAATGGTGTTTATGGAACGCTCAGGATGACTCAACAAACTTCCAGAGAAACTTCAACACAGGCGAAGTTGAAATTGAAGGTTCAACTCTCTACCACAAGACAGAATATAAGGAACGTCGTGACCACTTTGCATTCTACACAGTAAATGCAGATATCGACGGCTTTGATACAGACAGAGAATCATTCATGGGCCTCTACAACGGCTTTGAAAACCCTCAGACAGTTATGGCTGGCAAGCCTTCAAACTCTGTTGCTGACGGTTGGTCACCAATCGCTTCACACTGCATCAACGTAACTCTCAAGGCAGGCGAAACAAAGACTTTAGTTTACATCCTCGGTTATGTTGAAAACCCAGTTGCTGAAAAGTTTAATGCTGACGGTTCAATGAACAAGTCAAGAGCTTACGCTATGATCGATGCTATGAACTCACCTGAAAAGGCAGACGCCGCTCTGGCAGACCTCAAGAAGACTTGGGATGAACTCCTTTCAAAGTACACAGTTGCATCTCCTGATGATAAGCTCAACAGAATGGTTAACATCTGGAACCAGTATCAGTGTATGGTTACATTCAATATGTCAAGATCTGCTTCATACTTTGAATCAGGTATCGGCAGAGGTATGGGCTTCAGAGATTCTAACCAGGACCTCTTGGGCTTCGTTCACCAGATTCCTGAAAGAGCAAGAGAAAGAATTCTTGACCTCGCTGCTACTCAGCTTGAAGACGGCGGTTGCTACCACCAGTATCAGCCACTTACAAAGAAGGGTAACGATGAAATCGGCGGCGACTTCTCAGATGACCCATTATGGATGATCCTCTCAACAGCTCAGTACATCAAGGAAACAGGCGACTACGGTATTCTTGATGAAATGGTTCCATACGATAACGATGAGTCAAAGGCCCAGACACTTATGCACCACTTAAAGCAGTCATTCTACCATGTAGCTGACTACGTTGGTCCTCACGGCTTACCACTTGCTATGAGAGCTGACTGGAACGACTGTATCAACCTTTCATGCTTCTCAGATACTCCGGGTGAATCATTCCAGACATCAACATCACCTAAGTATGGCGAAGACAAGTATTCAAAGATTGCTGAATCAGTAATGGTTGCAGGCTTGTTTACATACGTTGGTCCTGAATATGTTGCTCTTTGTAAGCATATGGGCCTTGAAGATGAAGCAGCTAAGGCTCAGGGCTGTATTGATAATATGGCTAAGAACATTCTCGAACACGCTTGGGATGGCGAATGGTTCTTGAGAGCTTATGATGACTTCGGTAAGAAGATGGGTTCAAGCGAATGCGAAGAAGGTAAGATCTTCATCGAACCACAGGGCTTCTGCGTAATGAGCGGTATCGGTAAGGAAAGCGGCAAGGATATCAGAACTCTTGACAGCGTTGACAAGTACCTCAACTCAGAACACGGTCTTGTTCTTAACAACCCTGCATTCACAAAGTACTACATCGAATACGGTGAAATCTCAACATATCCTGCAGGCTATAAGGAAAATGCAGGTATCTTCTGTCATAACAATGCTTGGATCATCTGCGCTGAAGCATTTGTAGGCAGAGGCGACAAGGCATTTGAATACTACTCAAAGATTGCTCCTGCATTCAGAGAAGACAAGTATTCAGATCTCCACAGAACAGAACCTTATGTATACGCTCAGATGATCGCCGGTAAGGATGCATCACGTCACGGTGAAGCTAAGAACAGCTGGCTTACAGGTACAGCTTCTTGGAACTTCGTAGCTGTTTCACAGTACATCCTCGGTATCATTCCTGACTACAACGGTCTTAAGATCGACCCATCAATCCCAACAGCATGGGATGGCTTCAAGGCTACAAGAACATTCAGAGGCGATATCTTTGATATCACAGTTAAGAACCCTGATCATGTTTCAAAGGGCGTTGTAAGCGTTACTTGCGATGGCGTTAAGGTACAGGGCAACGTATTACCTGTATTCGGCGATGGCAAGACACATACAGTTGAAGTAGTTTTAGGCTAATATCCAAAAGACATAATAACCCGTCCTGATATCAGGGCGGGTTTTATTTTTATCATAGCGCTTTTACTCGCTAACGTGGTAAATCTTCACAAATTGAGTGGCTCGTTTTGGTGCAAATTGTTCAGTGCTCCAAATTTTTGTTCATAATTTAAAAAAGCATTTACATTCAAAAAGTTATTGTGATATACTGCAATTGCAAGGGAAACTTGCAACCATAAAAAGAAAATAATAATATGGGGGAACAAATTATGAAAAAGCTTTTAGCAATGCTTTTAGCATGCACAATGGCAATGTCACTCGTAGCTTGCGGTGACGAAGAAAAGGACAACGACAAGGACAATGACAAGGATACATCTGTAACAGATACAGTTTCAGATGCTGACACAGGCGCTGACGATTCAGCAGCAGATGACAACACAGCTGATGATTCTGCAGCTGATGACAGTACAGCAGATGACAGCGTAGCTGATGATGATTCAGTAGCTGACGATACAAGCTCAGATGTTGATGATGATACAGATGACAACACAGGCGACGATGAAGAGCTCCCTGGCGCTGGCATTATTCCTGAGGATTCAAACCTTTACGCTTGGCAGCTTGATATGCAGCAGTTAAACGAAAGCGACGAAGGCTTTACAATGATCGCTACTCAGGATATCGAAGGCATGAACATGGTAATGGAAATCGGTATTCTCACAGAAACACAGTTCTACTGTGACATTCTTATGGATGACGGTACAGGCGCTCTTGCTTCATTCATGCTTGCTTACTGCGATGGTGAAAATACATACACAGTAATGCCATCAATGCAGACGGTTATGATTTCAGAAGGCGTTGACGATACAATTGTTTCAACTGAAGAAACAATCGGCGTTGACACTGCTGATGTAACATCATTTGAATACTCAACAGTTGAGCTCGAAGGTGTTGAATATGATATGGAAGTTGTTGAAACTCCTGATTCAACAGTAGGCTTTGTATTTAATGAAGATGGCAGCCTCTACGGTGTATACGATATGGCAACAGAAATGTTTGTTGGCATGGAAATCAAGGCTGGCTTTGATTCATCAAAGATGACATACCCAGAAAGCTACACAGTAACAGAAGCTTAATTTAAAACAAAAAGGCGGTACGTTTGTACCGCCTTTTATTTTTATCTTTAGTAATCAGAACCGATAACGCCCCATTTGCCGTCAACCTTTGCAACTGTCAGAACAGCTGTTGAGGTTTCTGTAAAGCCGTTTGCGCCGCTTATTGTAATTTCAAGCGTGAGCGACAATGCCTGAGTAACATCTGCGTTTACCTTGTGGTATTCTGAGAAATACTCTTCCATATAGTCAAGGTCTTCTTTAACCCATGAATCTCTGTTTAAAATAGTGTAGCTAATATCAAAGCTTTCAGAGTAGCTTTCGATGTAGTCGGCATAAAGCTCTCTCATATATGCGCTCTTTTCGCCGCCGAACTGTTTGAGCTCATCTTCATACTCGTCAGCTATATACTTCTGCATAGCGCCCGTATACTTATCAAAGTCAAATTCTTCAATGGCGCCGAAGTAATCTGTAAGCTTTTCTTCATAAGTCTTGCCTGCAAAAACGCCCTGCTTATACATTATAAATATAATGCCCGCAATTACTACAAGAATAACTACCAAAAGCAGTTGCTTTCTTGTCATCGCTCTTCCGCGCTCAACATCTGTCGGGAGAGGTGCGTTGTCATCAAGAGCCTCGTGATGCTTCATCTTTTTTGCCTGATTTTTGATTTTTGAAAGCTCTTTACTTTCAATCTCCTTACCCCAGCCGCATTTTTCGCAAACGCCGTTTACAAGCTCTGCGCCGCAGCTCTTACAAATCTTCATATTATCAGTCCTTATTTAATGTAGTTAAAAAATTTTGTTTGTCAAAGATTACAATAACAATAACCCTTTAGTATTATTTTCTACAAAAATAGGGGAAAATGCTTGTAATTTTTATTAAGATATTATATAATATTTATAAAGTTTAGTGATTGGAGATGTATTTATGTTTACAAATCAGCCAATTGTAAGCGCAGCTCATCAGAAGCTGGCTACTTGCTATAACAGCTTTAAAGAAATATTAGATAAAAAAGCCCCTGGCTTTACTCCAAAGGTTGCGGCCGTTTTAGGCTCGGGCCTTGGTAAGTTCGCAGAGATTATTGAGGTAAAGGCAGTAGTTGATTTTACTGAAATTCAGGATTTCCCTAAGGCTACAGCTCCTGGTCACGAGGGCAGATTTGTTTTAGGTACTGTTTCAGGCGTACCTGTAGTAGTTATGCAGGGCAGACTTCATTATTATGAAGGCTATACTATGGATGATGTTGTATTGCCTATCCGCCTTATGGGTCTTTTGGGCGCCTGTGACGTTATCCTTACTTGTGCAGTAGGCGCTATCGACTTTGTTTTGACTCCGGGTGATTTTGTTCTCATCAGAGATCATATCTCAACCTTCATCCCTTCTCCGCTCATCGGCCCTAACATTCCTTTTGGCGATAGATTCCCTGCTATGAACAAGGTTTATGACCCTGATTTATTTGCATCTGTAAAGGAAGCAGCTCTCGACGAGGGTATCGTTTTGAAGGATGAAATCTATATTCAGTTCCCTGGTCCTCAGTATGAAACTCCAGCTGAAATCAGAATGGCGAGATCACTTGGTGCTGGCGTTGTCGGTATGTCAACAGCTTGTGAAGCTATTGCGGCTTCTCATATGGGTATGAAGGTCTGCGGTATTGCCTGCGTTACAAACTTAGCAAGCGGTATGACAGAGATTCCGCCTTCACATGATGAGGTTGAAATAATCGCCGCAAAGAGCGAAAACGCATTTTCACGTCTTCTTTCAGCGGCAATCTTTGCTGTTGCAAACGTAAGAAAGTATGTTTACACAGAAGAAGAACTTATGATGCCACATATCTAAAAGCATTAAAAACCGTCCGTTTCGGGCGGTTTTATTTTTTATAAAGGCATATAATATAGTTAACAAAAGCGCCTTGAGCATTATTGACATTGTATCCGAATTGTTGTATATTAAAGATGTATATTTAAAATGCGCAACTTTATATTTCTTTACTGAAAGGAATTATTATGAATATTATAATTGTTGGTTGTGGTAAGGTCGGTCAGACACTTGCGTTGCAGCTGAGTGAAGATGAAAACAATATAACGGTCGTTGATATTGACCCTGTAAAGGTGAATGATATAGCATCAAAATGCGATGTAATGGGCGTTATCGGTAATGGCGCCACAAGGCAGACGCTTATTGACGCTGATATCAAGAATGCTGATTTGCTCATCGCGGTAACTGAATCGGATGAATTAAATCTTCTGTGCTGTCTTATTGCAAAAAAAGCAGGTAAATGTCAGACTATCGCGCGAGTGAGAAATCCAGAATACAGCAAGGAAGCGCCTTATCTTAAAGAAGAACTCGCGCTTGCTATGGTTATAAACCCTGAGCAGACAGCGGCTGAAGAGATAGCAAGAGTCTTGCGCTTCCCGTCAGCTATAAAGATTGACACCTTTGCAAAGGGCAAGATAGAAATAATGAAATTCCGTCTACCTGAAGAAAGCCCGCTCGTTGGCTGTGCAGTAAAGGATATTTCAAAAAAATTCGGCTGCGATGTTCTGGTTTGTACTATTGAGCGCGGCGAGGATGAAGCGTATATCGCAAACGGTGATTTTGTGTTTGAGAGCCGAGATGTAGTGTCGATCATTGCCTCCCCTAAGGATGCAAATACATTCTTCAAGAAGATTGAGTATAAAACCAACTCTGTTAAAAACGCAATGATTGCAGGCGGTGGAGGTATAACTCATTATCTTGCTCAGATTCTGATTCGTTCAGGTATTGATGTTACAATAATTGAAAAGAATGAAAAGCGCTGTGAAGAACTGAGCGCTACTTTGGATGGTGCAACTATCATTCACGGTGATGCCTCAGAAAAGGAGCTTTTGCTTGAAGAGGGTCTAGAAAGTACAGCGTCATTCTTATCCCTTACAAATCTTGATGAAGAAAATATTCTGCTTTCGTTGTTTGCAAAAAGCAAGAGCAAGGGCAAGCTAGTAACAAAGATCAACCGAATTGATTTTGATGATGTTATAAAAACTCTTGACCTTGATACTGTTATTTATCCTAAAAACATTACAGCACAGCATATCGTAAGATATGTAAGAGCAATGAAGAATACAATAGGTTCAAACGTTCAATCCCTCCTGACTCTTATCAAAGGCAAGGTTGAGGCAGCTGAGTTTGCAATAAAGGAAAATTCTCCTATCATAAACATTCCGCTTATGGAGCTACAATTCAATGCCCGTGTGCTTATTGCCGCAATAAGCCGAAAAGGCAAAATCATTGTACCTCGCGGTAGTGATACTATTTTACCGGGAGACTCAGTTATCATCGTTTCAGATCATTTAGGACTTACAGACATCAAGGATATTTTAAAATAACTTGCAGGTATTATTATGAATTATAAAATGATTGGCTATATACTTGGCTGGATTATATTCTTTTCGGGCGGTTTTCTGGCGGTACCTGTAATTACGGCTATAGTATATGGCGAAAAAGAAATTTTTGCATATCTGGGCGTTATGCTTTTCTGCCTTATCGCTGGCAGGCTTATAACATTAAAACGTCCACAAAACACAAACCTTTTCTCTCGTGACGGTTTTATGATAGTAGCGCTCAGCTGGATAGTATTATCGCTTTTTGGCGCTTTGCCAATGTTCTTATGCGGTGATATAAAAAGCTTTGTTGATGCGCTTTTTGAATCGGTATCCGGCTTTACAACAACGGGTGCGTCTATTATGACAAGCGTTGAAGCCGCATCAAAGGCAACGCTTATATGGCGTAGCTTTTCTCATTGGATAGGCGGTATGGGTGTTCTGGTGTTTGTTATGGCATTTCTGCCGCTGTCAGGCGGGCAGAATATGCATATTATGAAGGCTGAATCCCCTGGTCCTTCCGTTTCAAAGCTTGTGCCAAGAGTAAAAACAACAGCATTTTTATTGTATTCTATTTATTTCATTCTCACGCTTATTGAGTTTGTAGCCCTGCTGTTTGGCGGAATGCCTGTGTTTGACGCTATCTGTACATCTATAGCAACCGCAGGTACAGGTGGCTTTGGCATTTATAATAACAGTATGGCTGGCTTTACTCCGGCTATTCAGATAATCGTAACGGTATTTATGATACTGTTTTCAATCAATTTCAACTCGTATTATCTTATCTATTCAAGAAAATTCAAAGAGGCGTTTACTGTTGAAGTAAAAGTGTTTTTGCTGATAGTTTTTTCTTCAATTGCGATTATTACCCTGAATATAAGCGGTATGTATGAAAAAATCGGCGATTGTATCCGCCATGCCGCTTTTGCAGTAGGCTCTGTTATTTCAACAACGGGCTTTGCGACCGAGGATTTCAATCTGTGGCCTGAGCTGTCAAGAACGGTATTGGTTCTTATAATGTTTATAGGTGCTTGTGCCGGCTCTACGGGCGGCGGCATCAAGGTTTCAAGATTTTTAATTCTTTTCAAAACCATAGGCAAGGAGCTTGATGGAATAATTCATCCAAAGCAGGTGAAGAAAATCAAAATAGGCTCTCACGAGGTTGAACACGAGGTTTTACGTTCGGTAAATGTATATCTTATATGCTATTTTGTGATTTATGTGGTATCAATGCTTTTGATATCATTTGATAACCACGATTTAATAACAAACTTTACTGCGGTAGCCGCAACTATCAATAACATCGGCCCCGGTCTTGAAATGGTAGGCCCTACAGCAAACTATGCCTTTTTCTCAGATGGTGCAAAATTAGTTCTGATGTTTGATATGCTCGCAGGTCGTCTTGAATTATTTCCGCTGCTTTTGTTATTAAAGCCTTCTGCGTGGAAAAAATAAGCTTTAAAAAGCATCCTTTATGGGTGCTTTTTCTATTTAATTATTATATCTTTTTACTCTTGCATTTAGCGGTCTGGCATTGTATAATAATTATGTATACTATATTCAAAGAAAGGGGTAATCGTATGAAGCGAAAAAGCGTTTTTTTAGTATTGTTAAGTGTTTTTGTGATGCTTTTGAGCGGCTGCAGTGAGATAGCTCAGACAAGTGAAGAATACATACCCCCTGAATATACCCCTCAGGCATATCCCGTAGCGGTCGAGGGCATCTCTTTTGAGAAAGCTCCATCGGCTGTTGTATGTCTTTCCCCTACAATAGCGGATATGCTCTTTGAGCTTGATGCCGCTGACTGTATGGTAGCGGCAAATATTGAAAAAAACTCATTTCTGTATAATAACAGAGGCGATTTTGATATTGCTCAGTGCTCGGGCGCTGTAAACCCTGATATTGATGAGATTTTGTCATATTCACCCGACCTGGTGCTGACATCTACCCCTATGGGCGCTATGGATGTAAAGAAGATTACAGACAGCGGAGCAAAATTCTTGTATATCCCTCCGGCGTGCGATATTGTGTCAATGATGGAAATGTATTCAATGCTCTCGCTCATCTGCTATGGCGATATAGTTGCTATGCAGAAGGTGGATGAAGCGACAGAACCTCTCTTTTATTCAATAGAGAATATGTCAGAGCAGGCGTCTGACAAAAGCTTTGCCTTTTTGCAGACACAGAGCTTTTACCCTGCTTCAGATGATACCTTTATCGGTAGCGTTTTAGATGCCGCTTATGGTGACAACGTTTTTGCAGATGCCCGCTACAGCGGTGATATTTCAAAAATCTCCGAGCTTGCGCCCGATTTTATATTCTTATCATCGGATATTGATGAGGCTACTTTGTCAGAGAATATAAGCCTCCCTGAAAGCTCTCATATCATTCACCTGAAATGTGATGAAAAGCTGACTACTGCAACGAATGCTATGCAGATAATTTCAAGTGCGAGCGGATACTTCGCATGGGCTTAAACCCTTGACATAGCAGTATAAAATTGATATACTGAATTTAATAATGTTATGAAATATTATTCTCATAATATTAAAATATTTAAATTCAAAAAATTTGAAAGGTTGGTAAAAATGGACGACCCTAGTCGATTGTGGGTATTATTGATCGGTGCAATACTGAGTATTTTAATTATGGCCTTTTTCACAGCGTGTGAAGCGGCTGTAACAGAGCTTCCTGACGCAAAGCTTAAAAAGAATGCGCAGACAGATAAAAAGTGGGAAAAGGTTTTAAAGCTTGTTTCAAAGCCTGCGAGAATTATTCTTGCTATGTCTGTTTTCAGGCTTCTTATGGCTTTTTCCCCGGCTTTTTT
>CALBJC010000153.1 GCA_937892655.1 uncultured Clostridia bacterium
ATGTCAAACGAACATATCAAATTTGCTGTAAATGGCATATATGTTGATGGCGTAAGCTATCCTTTGTACAATCAGCATCAGACGAGTATTACAATTGAAAATGACGCTAAGCGTGTTACAATTATGTATTCACTCCTGTCGTTTTCAAACAGAGATTATCTTGTGACCTATTATCTTGACGGGTTTGAGAATCCTATAACAATTTCAAGCTCTGAAATATCGCAGATAAGCTATACAAACCTCAAGGGCGGTAAGTATACTTTGAAAATTTCAGCAGTTGACAGTATGGGCAATAAGCTTTCAGACGAGGTTTCGATTGAAATTATCAAAAAGAAAACTCTCACCGAAACCAAAACCTTCTGGGTTGTATTGTCTATTATAATTGCAGGTGTTGCATTCCTGACATTCTGGTTTATTTATAATATTAAAACAAAAACGATCAGAAAGCGTCAGGAAGAATACCGTCAGATAACAAAGGAATCTCTCCACGCAATTGCAAACACTATCGACGCTAAAGACCCTTATACAAACGGTCATTCAAAGCGAGTTGCCGAATATTCTGCAGAGATTGCAAGAAGGCTTGATATGTCCGAGGAGGATGTAGGTAACATTTACTATTCAGGCCTTTTACATGATATCGGTAAAATCGCTGTTCCTTCAAAGATTCTCAACAAGCCTACAGGACTTACTCCTGATGAAAGAAAGCTTGTAAATATCCATCCTGTAAAGGGTGCAGAAATTCTTGCAGGCATAACAACAATTCCATACATTCAGGATGGTGCGAGATACCATCATGAAAGATATGACGGCGATGGCTATTGTTCTGGTCTTTCAGGCGATGATATACCGATCGTTGCGAGAATCATCGGCGTTGCCGATGCGTATGACGCTATGCATTCAAACCGTCCGTACCGTTCAAGAAAAGATCTTGAATACATTTTAAGTGAGCTTGAAAACGGTAAGGGAAAACAGTTTGACCCAATGATAGCTGATATTATGATAGGCATAGCCAAAGAATTAGATAACCTTTAAGGATGTGTACAAATGAAATCAAAGCTTATATTCTGTGCTGTGCTAGTATCGATGCTTACAGCATGCAGTAATATTTCAGAAGAGGTAACAACAACTACTACCACACCTGCAACTGAAGCTACAACAACAGTACAGACAGAATCTACAACAACTACCACAACAGAATCTATAACTACCACAACTGAAGATACACATACTGAAGAAGTTACACAAGCTACTACAACAACTTCTCAGCAGACTCAGGCTACAACTACATCCCCAGAGCCTGAAAAGGTAATTACTCTGAGCAATGAAGAGTATACAGAAGCTAAAGAGACTTTTGGTGAGTTTTCTCATTTTGATGAAAACTACATAGCAGCATATTACGAGTATTCGCAGAAAAATCCTGAGGTTTCGCCTGAAAAGATAGTAACCTATGTAAATGTAGGCCTTGACAGACCGTTCTATACTGATACAACTGTTGTGTCAGACCCGGATAGTATACTCGTTTTGATCAACAAGTACAACAGTATTCCGTCAGACTGGCTTCCAA
Source organism: uncultured Clostridia bacterium (assembly GCA_937892655.1). Classification (GTDB taxonomy): domain Bacteria; phylum Bacillota; class Clostridia; order Oscillospirales; family Ruminococcaceae; genus CALBJC01. Next base: position 1,565 of record CALBJC010000153.1, read on the forward strand.
ATGACCTTATGCCACTGCCATCATCAATGTGTACACCCGGCAGAGATTTATATATGCGCTGGGAGGCTGCACAGGCATTTGAAAAGCTTCATAACGATGCTAAAGAGCTTGGTCTTACAATCCTTGCTCACTCTACCCACAGAACATATAGCTATCAGAAAATGCTTTATGATAACTACTGTGCGTCAGACAGCGTAGCAAATGCTGATACATATTCAGCCCGCCCCGGTTATTCAGAGCATCATACAGGGCTTGCTGTTGATGTAAAGAATGCTGACAGCAATTATAATCAGTTTGTATATACAGAAGAGTATCAGTGGATGAAGGATAATGCTCATAAATACGGCTTTATTCAGCGTTACATTGAGGGTACTCAGTGGATAACAGGATACATAACTGAAGAGTGGCATTATCGTTATGTAGGAGTTGAGGTTGCAACCAATGTTTACAACTCAGGTCTTACTTACGATGAGTATTACGCAACATATCTGCAATAATTTGTGACAACCGCTAAAAAATCTTAGCGGTTGTTTATTTATGTAGCTAAATTTTATTAAATAGTATTGCTTTTTTAGCTAAATTATTGTATTATGTTATTGATGAAAAATGTGCTATTTTGTAGATAGCATCAATCTGCAAGGAGAATGGTTTTTATGAGAAAAGAAGTTACCATGTCTGATATTGCCAAAAAATTTGGCGTCAGCAATGTTACTGTATCAAAAGCGCTTGCCGATAAAGATGGCGTAAGTGAAGACCTTCGCGAAAAAATCAAAGCCTGTGCTGCCGAAATGGGCTACAAGCAGAGTGGCTCAAAGGCAAATAAGGATGGCGTATCAGGTAATGTAGGAGTTATTATCCCTGGTAGATTTATCCGTCCTAACGGTTCGTTCTACTGGGCTTTGTATAATAAACTTGTAATGGAGTTTATGAATAATAATCTCTATTGTATTATGGAAATTTTAGACGCTGACTCAGAGCGTGATTTAAAGCTCCCTAAGATGATTGCCGATAAGAAGATTGTAGGTCTTATCTGCTTGGGTCAGGTGTCTGATGAGTATTCTCAGATGTTAACCAAAAAGTTTTCTCCGCTTGTTTTCCTTGATTTCTATGATAAGAATTTAGAGGTTGAAAGTATTGTATCTGATGGCTATTTCGGTTCATACAGAATTACTGACTATCTCTTTGAAATGGGCCATAAGAATATTGGCTTTGTTGGTACTTTAGGTGCAACAAGCTCTATCAGCGACAGATTTATGGGCTTTGTAAGAGCGCATCTTGAAAATAGAACTGAGGTAAATCGTGACTGGATAGTTGATGACCGTGATGAAAACGGTCTTGATATTGAGTTTACTTTACCGCCAGTTATGCCTACAGCGTTTGTATGTAACTGTGATGAAGCAGCCTATAAGCTTATCAAAAAGCTGAAAGAATCAGGCTACAGAGTACCTGAGGATGTTTCAGTAGTAGGCTATGATAACTATCTTATCTCAGAATTACAACTATTGAGGTAAATGTTACTGATATGGCAAGAGCCGCAGTAGCCGTTATTTCAAAGAAGATTGCAAACCCTGATTACCGCTTTGGCAGAAAGCTCATTGTAGGCGAGCTTATAGTAAAGGATTCTGTAAAATGCTTGAAATAAAATCTGATGGTATAATTTCAATGCTGATATTATCATCGCTTTGCCTGGGCGATAAAACGATAGACTCATTGTGTGATGAAATAAAACTTGATGGCGTTACAAAAAATGATATATACTATAATCTGTATGAGTTATCTCAGCTTTTATGTATAGAAGGAGTTATGAGAAAAAACCGCAGAAGAAAAAAGTATGTAGCGTATAAAATAACCCCTCAGGGTAGTCAGATGCTTGTAGACTTAAAAGAAAAGCTCAAATTTTAAATAAAAGTAAAAGCCCCGAATTGATTCGGGGCTTTTTATATGGGTTAGTCCTGCTTGATGTTCTTAGCGTCAGATTTCTTGTTGTTTGACTGTTTGTTGTTATTAGCCTGATTGTTGTTTGAATTGTTTGAGCTGTTTTTTGAATTGTTTGACATTTCTATACTCCTCCGAAAAAGTGTTATGGCTTTCGCCTGAGATTAGTATAAATAGAAATTCTGCTAATATACATAAACATTATCATTGATATGAATTGTTCTTGAAAAAGTAAGTCTGTATGTATATACAGAGCGCTGTTTTGAGTTTTGCGTTCGGGCGCATACTAAAATATCATCACCTTTAATCTCTGTTACAAATAGCGAATGATAAAAATGCGTTTTGCTGTCGCCCAGCTGAATTATATCACCGATCTGTGCTTCTTTCATATTAACATCATATCCGCGAGGTCCTACCGAATTATTTGTTGTCAGAAATCTGTAAAGCGCCTCGACTGATGTCCATGAAGGTGAACGGCTGTTTATGTTATTATAGTACCAGCCATTGGGAGAATAATTCATCACCTTGCATCCTGCATACAGACATTGTGAAACAAAGTTTGTGCAGTCACCGCCAATAGCAGAAAAATCATAGTAGGCAGGGTTTGGGATTATTGCATATCTAAGAGCATATTCTACAGCCTCATATCTGTCATAAATTCTCGTTTTGAGCATAATAAATCTCCTTGTTTTTATTTTAGAAATAGTATATAATATTCTAAAGAAGAAAATTTATGCAAGGGAAGTGTCAATATGAATCTGCTGTTTGTAGGCGATGTTGTCGGTAAGGATAGCTGTGAATTCTTAGCTCAGAAGCTTTATAAGATTAAAAGAGAATATGATATAGATATAACTGTTGTAAATGGTGAAAACTCTGCAAGCGGTAACGGTATTACAAAAGCATCTCTTGATATGCTCGTAGCTGCCGGTGCTGATATTGTTACAACGGGCAACCATTGTTTTAAAAGACGTGAATTTGTTGATATGTATGATAGCTGCGATTATCTTTGCCGTCCATGTAATTATCCAGAGGGTGTTATCGGCAGGGGGGTTGCATACTTTGATGCAGGCAGATTCAGCGTTGCGGTTGTAAATCTTCAGGGCGTTGTATATATGCAGCCGCTTGATAATCCTTTTAACGCAATAGATAAAGTGTTATCTGAAATTGATACTCCTAATATCATCGTTGATTTCCACGCTGAAGCAACAGCTGAGAAAAAAGCGATGGCCTACTATCTAGACGGCAGAGTTACAGCTCTCTTAGGTACTCATACCCATGTGCAGACTGCAGATGAAATCATTCTGCCTCAAAAAACTGCGTATATCACAGATGTCGGTATGACAGGTGCTGAGCATTCTGTCTTAGGCGTTGACACTGCTTTGGCTATTGAAAAGCAGAAAATGCAGTATCCTGTAAGATTTGTTGAAAGTAAAGAGCCATGTATGATAAACGCTGTAGTGGTTAGTTTTGACGAAAAAACGGGCAAATCATACAAAATAGTAAGAATAAACGAGAAATAATGTACAAAAATTATTAAAAAGTGTTGCAAAATATTATTTATTTGATATAATAAAGAAAAACCTACCCTAAAATTTACTACAGCTTGAACAGGAGGTATACTATGGACGTATTAAAGGTTTCATCTAAGTCAGTTCCAAATTCAGTTGCTGGCGCTATTGCGGGCGTTATCAGAGAAAAGAAACAGGTTGAGGTGCAGGCAGTAGGCGCAGGTGCGGCAAATCAGGCAATAAAGTCTATTGCTATTGCCAGAGGATATTTAGCACCACTCGGGGTAGATTTAGTTTGCATTCCTGCTTTTGCAAATATCACAATAGGTGATGAAGAAAGAACAGCGATAAAGCTCATTTGCGAAGCAAGATAAAAGAATAGTAAAAAATTAAGAGCACGCAGTTTTCTGCGTGCTCTTTTCATACCTCAAAATATATATCGGTAAAAGTTTTAATTATTAAATACATTTATGAGAAAATATCAAAACGAAAACGATATAGTAATTAAAATTGTGCAACCTGTACAAATTATCTTTCTAAATATCTACTTTAAAATTGAATATTTTGTGATAAACTCGCTTGACTAAAACAAAAAAAGTGATATAATTATAGACAAGAAAGAACGAAATTGATATAAAATTGTCGATTTGTTCTTAAATTTTTTAGAGGTGATTTTCTATGAAAAAGTTTGAAATGAAAAAGAATGAAAAGGGCTTTACTCTCGTTGAGCTTATCGTAGTACTTGTTATTCTTGCTATTTTGGCAACATTACTTGTTCCTGCTCTTACAGGTTATATCGATAAGGCTAAGGAAAAGACAATCGTTGCTGAATGCCGTAGCTGTGTAACTGCAGCTCAGACTCTTGCTTCTGAATCATATGCAATTTCAGGTAAGGGTGAAGCAGATACAACTGCAGTAAAGACACTTGCAGAAGTTCCTGGTACTGTTGATTCAGTTACTATTGACGCTGGTAAGGTTACAGGTCTTGTTTATACTGCTACAGACGGTAAGGTTTGTACATACGCTAAGGATAAAAACGGCGTTTCAACTTACACAGTATCATAATTTAAACTATCTATAACTGATTTTAGCATTCAGTGCCTTTTTGGCACTGAATGCTTTTGCAGTTTTTTAAGGGTATTTTATTTTTTTACTTAAAAATCAACTTCAGCTTATGTATTAATGTATTAATAAAAAATTGCGTATAATTAACAGATATTAGGTTATTAATCCGTTAATTTGTAAACTGAATTAAGAAAGGAGAGCGCTTTATGCCTCATTATATATACCATGCGTCTAACATAAAGGGTAAGATAGTCAAGGGCGAAAAGACCTCTTCAAACCCTGAATATTTAAAAAATGCTCTCCGATTAGAGGGGCTTTATCTTGTAGATTATCAGGAAAAGATTGAAAAAGCAAAAGGCAAAAAGCTCAAGGCTTTAGACCTTGCCGATTTCTGCCGTGAGCTTGGCTCTCTGCTTGGTGCTGGTGTATCAATGGTAAGAAGCTTGCATATTGTTGCAAACCGTGATATTGACCCTAAGCTAAAGCTTGTGTTCCAAAATCTTTTGATGCATATCAAGCGTGGTGTATCTCTTTCCGATGCTATGATCATGCAGGGTAAAACCTTTCCTGAAATGCTTATAAATATGATAAAATCAGGCGAATCAGCAGGTAATATGGATAGAACTCTTATGAAAATGGCTGAACATTATGAAAAGGATCATCGTCTTAATGCAAGTGTCAAGAGTGCTATGACATATCCGATGATACTGGCGTGTCTGCTTGTTGTGGTAATAATCGGTGTATTTACATTTATTATGCCAACATTTATTGATTTGTTTGAGGGAATGTCAATCCCTCTTTTGACGCAAATTCTCATAAACATAAGTAATGCGCTTACTCAGAACTTTTTATCAATCGCACTTGTTGCGGCTTTGCTGATATCAATAATAATCATTATCGTCCAGATGGAACCTGTTAAGTTTAAGATCGATAAGATAAAAGTTAAGATTCCTAAGGTAGGAAAGCTTTTGGGTATTATCTATACGGCCCGTTTTGCAAGAACGCTTGCTACTTTGTACTCAAGCGGTATGTCTATTGTAAATTCATTGCAGGTAGCTAAGGATACAATAGGTAATAAATACATCGCTTCTCAGTTTGATGATGTTGTAAGAAGTGTTCGTTCGGGTAACTCTCTTGCGGCATCCTTAGAGCTTGTAGAAGGCTTTGATAACAAGCTTATCCAGACAGTAGCCGTTGGTGAAGAAACAGGTCAGCTTGATACTTTGCTTATTTCAACAGCCGATTCTTATGATTATGAATCCCAGGCGGCTATCAAAAAGCTTGTAACTCTTATTGAACCGCTTATGATATGCGTTATGGCTGTAATTATCGTTATCGTTATTGCAGGTGTAATGATTCCTATCTACACAATGTATGGCGATATAGAAAGCCGAGGATAAAAGATAACAAAAGGGGTGCATTATATGGCAACATCCATTATTATAACAAACGAGAGTATCAAAATTTTAGTAGGTAAATTCAGCGGAACAAAGGTAGTTGTTGAAAAGGTAATCAACGCCCCGCTTGATGAGGGCATAATTCTCAACGGTATCATAACCGATGATTTTGCTTTGAGAAAAAAGTTTGAGGAGATCTGGCGTATCAACAAGCTTTCTACTAAAAACTTAAATCTCGTTATTGACTCGTCATCAATTCAGATTAAAATTCTTGATGCACCAAGGCTCAACCAGAAAAAGCTTTTGCAGTTTGTAAAGGGTGAATTCCCTGAAATTGAAAATCCTGATGATATGGTTTTTGATTACTCGGTTATCTCTCTTAAAAATGATGAAGGCGGAGTAAGGCTATTAGCATGCTGTGCTGAAAGAGAATACATTGAAAGCTATATGGAGGTTTTCAATGCTTTAAAATTTGATATTGATAAGATTGATATTACCCTCAATGCAATGATCAAGGTTTTTTCGTTCTTAAAGATGTATAAAAACAAGACCTTTGTTATAACAAGTATCGATAAAAATACCGCAGCTCAGGCTTTGTTTGTAAACGGTAATTATAGCTTCTACAAGCGTTTTAGAGTTGTAGCAGAAAGAGGGTCAGAAGAATTTTTCAACGAAATAGACCGAAGCTTGTCAACAATCATTCAGTTCAATAAATCTGAAAAAACAGGCTTTGATATTACAGATATGTATTTTGGCGGTCTTACAGAGGAAGAAGAAAGCTTCCTTCCTGCATGGTGTGAAACTACAGGCTGTGCAGTTGCAAAGCTTCCTGATAATCATCAGATTACATTCAAATCTCAGAAGAAGGCAACAGCAGTAAAGCCTACATTATCTGATTATATCTATTCAGTAGGAAACTTAATTGAACTCAAATAATTTCTTTTGAAAGGAAAACTGATATGGCTTCAGTAAAACGTAAGGATATAAACCTCTTAGCCCAGCTGAAAACAAAGGCTACTGAAAAAGAGAATAAGGGTATATCAATGAAGACTCTCTTTATTCTGATTGTAGTACTTGTTTTTGCCTGCATAGCTGTCGTATATATGATTGTAAAGAACAACAGAGATGAAGCAAAAGAAAAGTATGATAATCTCCTGGCAAGCATTGAGGATGAAAAATTCAATGCCGATTATGAGTTGTCAGAAAGTCTGCTGACAAAGCTTGTTTCACAAAGAGAAATAAATGCAGTATTGGTTGATACAAATGGTGAGCTCGCAGCATTTAACAAGGAGATGCAAAGAGTACCGTCAAATCTTCTGAATTCTATCAATTCAGCGAAATCTGCGGATATTACTTTCAACGGCATTTCTCTGTCAGGTGGTGCTGTAAACATTTCAGCAGTCGGTAAATCTGCTCTTGATGCGTCAGCATTTGTTGCAGCGCTTAAAGAAACTGATTTGTTTATGTCAGTTACATATGCAGGTTTTTCAGGCGAAGATGATTTTTACAACTTCAATGTACTGGCAGTTTTGAAGTTCAAGGAGGATTAGTATATGAAAAACGTATCTAAAAAACAGATAATCCTTCTTTTTGTACTTGTAATGATTCTTGTTATGTCGTCAGCGTATTCGTTTTTCATTTCTCCTCTTATGACAGAGAAGAGTGATTACGATGATAAATATGTAGAGCTCAAAGAAAACTATATGCAGATGAGTATTACCGTGAATAGCCTTTCCACTCGTCAGCAGGAGCTTGATAAGCTGATAGCAGAGCAGGAAAAAATTAAAATTGAAAATTTTCACGTCTATCAGGATGCGGAGGTTTTAGATGATTTACTTACAAGATTGGCGCTTAGTAACGGTCTTGAAGTAAATTCGTTGTCTATTGGTAACATAGAACCTGTTTCTCTTGAAAAGACAACAGAGCCGCAGACAGTTACTGATGAGCTTACAGGTGAAGTATCAATCATAGAAGGAACAACCGTTGAAATATTTACAGGCGTAAGTAAGCTTACTTATAACTACTCATATAAGGGCTCATTTGATAACTTTATCAAGTTTACAAGCGCTGTATGCGACATTCAGGGCGTTACTGTTTCAGCGTATAATTTCAACAGATTCTATGAAGAAGTAACTGTTGTTTCGCAGACTCAGCAGGGCCCTATGGGTCAGCCACCTATCTATACAAAACCGGTTGATTCATTTAACTTATCAATTACATTTTTCATTTATACATAAAAAGAGGTGAGGGAATTGAAGAAAAATGAGCAGGGCGCAGCTCTTTTATGGGTTATTTGTGCACTTGTTATTTTAACAGTTCTCTTATCAGGTTTTATGTCTATTGCATCTTCTTATTACAAAGAAGAAAGAGCTGTTTTGGCGTCAAAGCAGGCTGATTATTATGCTCGTTCGGGTATTGAGCTTGTTATAAGCGAGATAGCGGTAGAGTTTGAATATCCGCAGAATGAAGGCGAACAGCCAACTCAGAACAATGCCTTTGTTCCTTCATCAACACAAGACCCATTAACTGTATCTCTTGATTTGCAGACGGCGTATCTTGACAGTCCTTGTGTTGTAAGAATTGAGCTTCTGGATTCAAATACGATTCTGCTTACATCAACAGCGTCTGTCAACAAACAGCGCGCTCAGGTTATGGCAAAGCTTACTTCTGAAGATGGCTATCAATGGGAATTTTTAGGCTACATTACATATTGACAGGCGAAAGGATCAAAAGATGAAAAAACTAAGTCGTGGTATGTCGCTTGTTGAGGTAGTAATAGCTATGGCGATAATAGGTATAATATCGCTTTTGGTTTACCGCGGAATAAGCGCAGGCGTAAACATTATTTCAAGAGGCAGTAAGCTTATGCAGGATTCAACATCTGCTTGTGCTGCTCTTGAACAAAACATTGCAACAAAAACCAATCCCGTGGCAGGTTCGATATCTGCTGTCATTCAGAGTGCAAGCGGCAGTGTGCAGTCAAAAAATATAGATTCCTATGGCTATCGCGAAGAGATAAAGGTAGGTAAAGAAACTGTCTACATAGCGTTTTTTGATAATCAGCGTGACCCGTTTGTTCCATCAGATATTCCTGAGGATGAAAATCCTGATGACAATACTGGTGATGGAAATACAGGGGATAACAACGAAGGGCAGAATCCTGGTGATAATACAGGCGAAAGCCCTGAAGATAACACAGATGAAAATGCGGGTGAAAACCCCGATCAGACCACATAAAGAGGAGATGAGAAAGAGTGAAAAATTCAAAAGGCTTTACGCTTGTTGAAACAACAATGACACTATTTCTCATTACAATAGTAATCGCAGTATCAAGCGGTATTATAATTTCTGTAGGTAATCTGTTTTCAAAAAATACAATGGTAAAAAATGCTCAGATGGTTGCAAATACTGTTTATAACCTTACAGAAGAAAAGATAAAATACGCAACCTCTTTTTCAACGGGTGAAAGCCCTATGGGTGTATCGGGCAACTATATAGAAACTATCTATTATTCTTCAGCAGGTAACGTTATAACAATATCCCGTCCCGATATAATAACGCAGAATATTCTTGATGATTCTACAAGAAACGGCTGTCTTTACAGAATAGAGATTGATGATTCTACAGTTGCTGCGGGCTATGTAAAGCTCACAGTATCTGTTTATCATAACAGTATAGCGTCAAGCAATCTTGCCTATACAAAAAGCGGAGTTGTGCCACTTTTAAATTTCTCAGACTCTGCATCCTATCAGGCAACAGCTTCAACAAATTTCAGAGATTTATACCTAACATACAGTTTTATAGAATAAGCAAAAAGGGATGATATAAAAGATGAAAAACATACCTATCGGTGAAGTTTTAAAAGAATATGGCTATATTACCGAGGAAAACATTCATGAAGCGCTTATGTATCAGAAAACCGAGCAGGGTGCCGGTAAGCGTCTTGGTGTTCTGCTTTTGGAGCTTGGATTTGTATCTGAGCGCCAGGTACTTGAGGCATTGGGTAAAAAGCTTGAATACCCGCTTGTTGACCTCGATGATTATGATATCGATGCCGATACTGTAGGTAAGATTCCAAAGCAGCTTGCTTCTAAATATAACGCTATGCTTTTGTCAGAAAAAAACAATCGTTTCCAGATTGTTATGTCTGACCCTCTTGACTTCTATGCTCAGGAGGATATCAAGCAGATTGTCAATGCGCCTCTTGATATTATGCTTGCAGAAACCGCAAACGTCAAGAAGGCAATTGAATACTACTATGCTGAAGTTAGTGCAAAGCAGGCAGCTCAGAAGGCAAACGTTTCAGCTGTTGATTTCCAGCTTCCGACCGTTGAGATGGAAGATGGCGATGATGATGTACCGGTTATCAAGCTTATCAACTCTCTGCTTGCGAGAGGCTACAGTACAAATGTCAGCGATATTCATATCGAGCCTTTTGAAACCTTTACTCAGGTAAGAATGAGAATTGACGGCCTTATTGTTGACTATGTAACCTTGTCAAAATCTCTGCATAACTCTATTGTTGCCCGTATCAAGATTATGTCAAATCTTGATATCGCTGAAAAGCGTGTTCCTCAGGACGGTAACTTCAGAACGATGGTAGAAAACTTTGATATCAGTATCCGTGTATCTGTCATTCCTACAGTACATGGCGAAAAGGTAGTAATGAGATATCTGTCATCCGATACTGTCATTGACAAGGCAGGTCACTTCGGTATGGATGCAGAGGCGTATGAAAAGATTTCCAAAATGCTCTCAGCGCCTAACGGCATTATCTATATTACAGGCCCTACAGGTTCAGGTAAAACCACAACTCTTTATATGATTTTAGAGCATATCGCTAAAAGGCAGGTAAATATCTCAACCATTGAAGACCCGGTTGAAAGGAACTTAGCTCGAATAAATCAGATGTCTGTAAACAATACAGCAGGCCTTACCTTCAGTATCGGTCTTCGTGCGCTGTTGCGTCAGGACCCTGACGTTATCATGCTCGGTGAAACCCGTGACGCTGAAACTGCTGATATTTCAGTTCGTGCGGCTATTACAGGTCACCTTGTATTATCAACGCTGCATACAAATGACGCTTGTTCATCTATTGTGCGTCTTGAGGATATGGGCGTTGCGCCTTACCTTGTTGCTAACTCTTTAGTTGGTATTGTCGCTCAGCGTCTTGTAAGAAAGGTATGTACAAACTGCGGTAAGGAGTGTATTCCTACCCCTGAAGAAAGAGAGATCATCGGTAACGATATTCCTAAAATCCGAAAGGGCGAGGGCTGTCACGTTTGTAATAATACGGGCTACAAGGGCAGAATTGCCATCCATGAAATTGTAGCTATAGATAAAACTATCAAGAGAATGATTGCAAAAGGTGCAGATAATCAGGAGATTCAGGATTACGCTGTAAATGAGCAGGGTATGAAAACTCTGCGTGACTGCGCATTAGACCTTGTAAGAAAAGGTATCACAACCCCTGAAGAAGTACTCAAGGTTGCATATTATTCTGACTAAAAAAGGAGTGTGACTATGCGATATAAAGGCTTTACTATAGTTGAAGTTATTGTAGTGCTTGTAATTATATCCATAGTTACAATGATTGCAGTACCAAACATTTCTGCATATATCGATAACAGTAAAAAGCGAAACTGTGAAACAGTAACCCGTGAGATGATAAGCGAGATTGCGATTGAATCAGCGGCAAAAAGATTTGAGTATTACAGTGATGAATATCCTATTACTGAATATAATGTATTCTTAAAAAAGCTGATTGAAGAATATTCGATTGACAGCGATGAGGTTACTATCAATAATGAGGGCTCAAACTCTTATTCTGTAATAACGCCTGTCTGCCCGAACAATAAAAACGTCACAATTTTGTGGACAGCTACAGTTACTGAGTCAAAAAAATCAGCTCAGATAAATGTAACTGTGAAATGTGAAGAATCATCTCAGACCTTCTCAAAGTCCTTTGCTATCGCATTTAAATAGCTTTTTTAAAATCCGTATGAGTGTATATCTCATACGGATTTTTCATTTTTTGAAAAATTTTTTCAAAAAGGTATTGACAAATGAAATAATTGGTAGTATTATTGTATTAAGCGGTTAGTACAACAGTACAATAATACAGAAATAAACCGCAGAACAAAAGAAAGTAGACAACATACGATTTATAAGAAAGGAGTAATTTATGGCGTGGGAAATTAACTCAGACAGACCTGTTTATATTCAGCTTATGGAAGAAATAGAAAGAAGAATAATAAGCGGAGTATACAAAGCGGGTGATAAGGTTCCTGCGGTCAGAGAGCTTGCGGTAGAAGCGGCTGTAAATCCCAATACTATGCAAAAAGCCTTGTCGGAGCTTGAGAGAAACGGCCTTATTTTCTCTCACAGAACATCGGGCAGATTTGTTACAGAGGATGAATCGCTTATAAAAACGATACGTGCAGAGCTTTCAGACAGAATAACTGCAGAATACATTGATTCAATGCGAAAGCTAGGGCTTTCAGATGAAGAAATTCTGCAGGCGGTAAACAACAATAAATAGAGAAGGGGAAAACAAAATGGCAACATTATTTGAATGTCAGAATCTTACAAAGAGATACGGTAAGAAAACTGCACTTGAAAATCTGATGCTTTCACTTGAGTCAGGCAAAATCATCGGTCTTTTAGGCCCTAACGGTAGCGGTAAAACAACTCTTATCAAGATGATAAGCGGTTTACTTGTACCATCATCAGGTACGATCAAGGTTGATGGAAATGATATAGGTGTTGAAACAAAGTCTATAGTTTCATATCTTCCTGAAAGAACATACATACCTGACTGGATGAAGGTATCAGATATATTAAAATTCTTTGCTGATTTCTACAAGGATTTTGATATGACAGCAGCTCTTGAAATGCTCAAGAATCTCAGTATCGATACAAATGCAAAAATCAAAACTCTCTCAAAGGGTACAAAGGAAAAGGTTCAGCTTATTCTTGTTATGGCAAGAAGAGCAAAGCTTTATCTCCTTGATGAGCCTATCGCCGGTGTTGACCCTGCGGCAAGAGATTATATTTTAAGAACAATTCTCACAAATTATAACGAAGAAGCCTCAATCATTATTTCAACTCATCTCATAACAGATATAGAAACAGTGCTTGATGATGTAGTAATGATTCAGAATGGTTCACTCAGAATTCATTCAACTGTTGATGAAATCCGCGAAAACGAAGGTAAGTCTGTTGACGCATTATTCAGGGAGGTATTCAGATGTTAGGAAAACTTATCAAACATGAATATAAAGCAACTGCAAGAACAATGTTGCCGGTATTGGCTTTGTTTATTCTTTTGTCAGTCGCTATGAGATTCATTACAGGTACTATTGTAGATGTTGATTTAGGTATTATAGGCGTAGTTTTAGAGGTAATTATTGTTATTGCATATGTTCTTATCTTTGCGGCTGTATGCTTTCTCGGCTATTTCTCGTCAGTTCTTCGATTTTCAAAGAACATCTTCTCAGATGAGGGATATCTTATGAATACTCTGCCTGTAAAGCCTTGGATGCATATCGTTTCAAAGATTATCCCAGCATTTACATGGCTTATAACCTGTATTCTGGCTTGTATGTTTTCTGTGTTTATTGCAGATGACGGCTTCAAGGGTATTGGTGGATTTTTAAATGCCATCAAATTAATGATTGAAGATTTCGTTGACGTTTTAGCAGAGCAGCCACTCTTTGTTTTCCAGATAGTTGTGGCATTTGTTTTGGGCGTTATTTTATCTTACTTTACATTCTACTGCTCTCTTGCGGTAGGCAATTCATTCTCAAAGAACAAAAAGCTGATGTCAGTAGTCATATTTGTAATTCTTGTAACTATTGGTACAATTATTGCAACAGCAGTAAGTGATGGCTTGCTCGATTCAATGTTAGAGTCGTTTGAAGTTACAACTGAGACTGTTTATGAATCAGATTCTTCAGGTATTACAGTAAGCGTTTCAAGTCCTGTTGAAAAGGGCTTCAAGGAAGCAAATATCGTAATGCTCGTTGAAAACATTATGACATCTATATTCTGTGTAATAACATTCTTTGGCTCAACCTACTTTATGAAGAACAAACTCAATCTTGAATAAAACAAAAATCCTTTAATATGTAATAAAAAAATCCCACGCTGTATTAAATAGCGTGGGATTTTAAATTACGCAGGTATAATAACAACGGGCTCTTGCGTTGTTGTAATGGTAGTAGTAGTCTCGGTCTGATTTGTATTCTCACCTGTACCGAATGAAATGCCAGGTGTAGTAGTTGTTGTTTCAGGTGGGGTAGCAGGCGTTGTTGTAGCAGGGGTAGTAACCTCAACTTCTTCGCCCCAGATAGCCTGACCTGAATAATCAGCCTGAGTTCTTAAAACATCAAGATTTCTGCCAAGACCTGAAGTTGCCGCAAAGATATTGTTTGCAAACAATACATCAGTAATACCATAGTAATTGATATAGTCAATAGCGTTGTGTGGGAAATATCTGATATCTAAAACGTGAATTTCTTCAAATGAACCAACCATATATGGAACAAGCGCATTACCAAAGCTATCTTTGAAAATAGCCAGCTTTCTGCCGTTATGTACATCAGTTTCAATCCTTGTAACAAGGTTATCGCCACCCATATATACGCAGTATGAAAGTGCTAAAGAAACCTTTGTATTAAAAAGGCTTGCCTTGAATGGCGCGTTAGGGTATTCGTAGTAGTAAAATGTAGTTTCGTAGCTGTTCTTTGGCTTATAGTAGATAAAGTCTTCAGGGTTATTCTTGAGCTTTATGTCGTTAGTATAACCATAAAGGCTTCCTACATAGTTTGGAATAACAACCTTATCATACTGTGTTTCAAGGTCTGCATTGAAAGGCACACCCGCCTGATTGCAGAATGCCTGCGCCGCGTAATAAGCGCCAAGGCTTGACCAGTGATGATCAGTTCTCATATAGATTTTTTCATCTGTATGTGCTGCAAGTGCTGAATAAGCGTCAACAACCTCAACGCTAGGTGAAAGGTTATTGATAATGTTATTGAGATTTGATAACTGACTCTTTGAGTATCCTGCATACTGCGAAGGCATATAAAATTCTGCCGCGGTAGGAACAACCATACTGTAGATAGTTACATGGTCGGGTAACTGCTGACGATATTTATTTATGTAGCCGGCATACTTTGTACCGCTTGAGATACCGCCGCCGTAAAGCATAAGCCCCTGGTCCTCCAGAACAAGAATACCGTTATTTACAATATCAGTTTTATTCTCATCGTTAGGATCATATTCAGACATATCGCTAGGAACAGTCTGATCAGGTGAAAGTGATGTCACAGTACCGGTAGATGTCTGTTCAGATGTATCAGTATTATCTGTTATTTCTGTAATCTCATCATCTTCAGTTACAGAAGGCTCTGTTCTTTGAGCTGTTGTGATAAACTCATCTTCCTCATCATCTGTAGACGGGATTACAACGCCATGGATCTTAGCGTCATCAACTCTTACGCCATACATATCGGTAATTGTGTTTGCGATATTATTAATCGACTCTCTGAAAGGAACAGTATCGCTGTAATACTCTGTTATCCCGTCAGTAAACTCGCCCTTGAAAAAGCTCTCAACTGAAAACGCAGGCATTGTAGCAAGCTCACGCTTTTCTGAATCAGAATAGGTTTCTCTCGGTAAAATAAGTAAGAATACTGCAATCCATATAAACATCAGAGAGAAAACGATGATTGTATTTACGCAGATCTTATTATGTATCTTCATTTTCGCAACATCCATATAGTTATCTGTGTTTTCCGTTTCCTCTTCATCGGGGATATACATTCTTTCAGCTGTATTTTTCTTAGCAGGGTTGAATTTAAGTTCTGAGTTTTCGCTTTTAATCTCAGCCCCAGCCTCAACGTTGCTTTTCTCTGTATATTCTTTAATTATATTATCAACATCGTTCATTATCAAAACCTCCTTTGCAAGAGAGTAGTATTAGAATCTGTAGTATAAAAATGGGTTAGAAGTAGCACTGACAAGAAGTACTGAGCTTACAGCCAGCAGTAAAGCTGTGAGTATTATTTTTACTGTACCCATTGTTGCATAAAGCTCAGGTGAATTTATCTTTTCTGTTTTGCTGCCGATCCATTTTGAGATCGGGGTAGAAATAATACAACCGATTATCAGAAGGAATATGTTATTCATAAAGATATTTCTGATAACAGCGTCATCAAAGCCGCCGCCGTTTGCACCAAACAGCGCTTTTATAAACTGGCCAAGTCTTGAAAGGTCTGTAAAGTAGAATAAGCCCCAGCCAAACACGATTAAAAACAGCGAATAGATGTGTAAGAAAAATGATGGTATTTTATCGATAAACTTTAAAAGCGTAAGTCTTTCGATAAAAATGATAACGCCAAAGTATAATCCCCATAAAACGAAGTTCCAGCTGCTGCCGTGCCATAAGCCCGTTAAAAACCAGACGATAAAGAGGTTTAAGGTTGCATGCTTTCTGTTGCCACCCAGCGGAATGTATAAGTAATCTCTGAAAAAGCTGCCGAGTGAAATATGCCATCTTCTCCAGAATTCTGTAATTGACTTTGAAATATAAGGATAGTTGAAGTTTTCATCAAAGTGAAAGCCGAAAATTCTGCCCATACCGATAGCCATATCCGAATAGCCTGAAAAATCAAAATAGATCTGCAGGGTAAACGCGATAATACCAAGCCATGCCGCAGCTGCAGAAAGGTTTGAAAGCTGACCGTCAAGCAGGTCGGCTACGATAACAGAACAGCCGTTTGCTATAATTACCTTCTTTGCAAGACCGATAATCATCCTTGTAATGCCGTATGCAAAATCCTCAACCGTTGTATGTCTGTCATCGATTTCCTTATCAATAACGCTGTATCTTACAATAGGACCTGCTACAAGCTGTGGGAAAAGCGAAACATACATCAAAAATCTGAAGAAATTATGCTGAGTTTTAACCTTACCTCTGTAGCAGTCAATTGAGTATGAAATAGTCTGGAAGGTGTAGAAGCTGATACCGATAGGTAATCTGAAGTTCGGAGTTTTCATATCAAGATTGAATAATGTCGATATGTTGTCAAGAACAAAGCCCGAATACTTGAATACGAATAACAAACCTAAGTTTACAATAAGCGATATTACAACGCCAAGCTTTGCTTTTTTTGTACCGAAATGTTTTTCAATATAAAGACCGTTTATGTAATCAACAGCGGCACTGAATATCAGAAGAATAACCCATACAGGCTCGCCCCATGCATAGAAAATCAGTGAGAATATAATCAGTACAGCATTCTTGACACTTTTGTTTTTTGTTATAAAATAAGATATAAGACATAACGGTAAAAACAGATAAAGAAAAAGCAGATCGGCAAATATCATATCAAAAACTCCTTGAGAGATTAATATTTCGGTTACTGCTCAAAAAGAGCATACAAAATTATTATATTTCAAAATCCGATAAATGTCAATTAAATAAGCTAATATTCGACAAAGAAAGTGTTTATCGAATACAAATGTAAATATTTTGTAAACAAGCAGAAATTGCCCATAAATTATTACACCTACAACCGTATTATAAGTAAAGACAATGAGAGGGGATAACAATATGTCAAAAACCAAAAGAATTCTCAGTGCAACGCTTGCGCTTACAATGGCTGTTATGAGCTTTTGCTCATGCGGTTCAAATAGCGTGAGTATAAAAGAAACTGAACGTACAAATAATTCTGAACCATCTGTAAATTTAAACTCTGACAGAAATGAAAACAATAGTTTTGAGCCTAAGGGTAACATTCAGATTTTAGGTCAACCTGTTGAGAGAGAAAAAGCATTTCCTGCAGTGCCTGATGAACTTGCAGACAGCCTTTATAACTTTGCTTTCAAATCATCCTCAGCAGTTTTAACGGGTGCAGAATATGAAGGTGTCAACAGATGCTATTCACCGCTGAGCGCATATTATGCTATGGCGATGCTAACAGAAGCTGCAGATAATCAGACAAGAGAAGAGCTTGCAGAGCTTTTAGGCTATAGAGGCGATTCTCTCAGCGCAGATATGAATACTCTTACAACAAGTCTTTTGAGTGCTTCAAATTATGATGGCGAGAGAACGACCGACATCAGAAATTCATTATGGTTGTCACAGCGTTATGAATTCAACTCTGAGTATTGTGCAAAAATGGGTGAAAACTTTGATGCTTTTATCGCAGCGCTTGATTTTACATCCTTTGAGGCAAATGAGGCTATAGCTTCGTGGATAGCTGATGGAACTCATGGTCTTATCGAGCCTTCTCCTGAAAGCTTTGAGTTTGATATTGATACTTTAGCGGTCCTTGTAAATACTATTTTCTATGAAGGTGCATGGACTGATAATTTGTCTGACTCTTATGAAGATACCTTTACTTTAGCGGATAAATCTGAAGTAACAGCTGATTTTATGAAGGGATATTACGAAAGCGCTTATGTAACTGATGATTTTGTAGCAACAAATATCCCACTCAGCGATGGCTCAAAATTTACAGTCGTTTTACCTGATGAAGATGTTGATATAAATTCTGTTTTGCAAAGCGAAGAGCTTTACAAATGCGCTACAACCTATGATGATATTAAAACCTATGATGTATATCTCACAATACCAAAGTTTGATATCTCAGCAAAATTCGATTTGAAGCAAACCTTTGAAAGCCTTGGCGTTGAAGAAGCTTTCAATGGCGATGTAGCAGATTTTTCACCGCTTACTACCGACCCTTATGAAAGAGGCGAGGGTATAGAGGTTTCAAAAATCGTTCAGGAAGCACGCTTTTCAATTGATGAAGAAGGCTGTACGGGTGCGGCATACACAATGGTTGTAATGGATGCATGTACTGCAGCACCAATGGACCCACCTCCACGCCTTGATATTGAATGCGACAGACCATTCATTTTCTGCTTGAGTCGTGGCGATAGTATTCTCTTCATAGGTGCTGTAGAAAACCCTGCATAGAGGTAGAAAAATGAAGAAAAAGATACTGACAGTATTGCTTGTTATTGTCATAGTTATATTTGCAGTATGGCTTGTGACCTTTGCGGTTGACTATAATCACAGCGCCACCCTGCGAAAACCCGTTTTTGCAAAAGAATACCTTATAGATGCAACAAATGATACAATCATCTATAAGGGGGTAGGATACAAGATAGAAGTAAGATATTACGAAAATAAAATAGAATGTGTAGAAATGAAAATGTTTGATAAGGTTATCTCAGCATCCATAACATAATAAAAGCCTCACACTAGGTAGTGTGAGGCTTTTTCTAGATAAGTCCCCAGATAAAGATAATCAGAATCAAAAAAGGAGTAATATATCTTATAAGACATCTGTAAATGTTATAAAGAATCTTTTTGTTCTCAAACTGAGATGAGATAATATCTCCCTTGTAGAAATAACCCATATAAACGCAGGTTGAAAATGCAGTTATCGGCATTAGAAATTTTGAGCTTATATAATCGAGCAGGTCGAAAATCGGCATTGAGAAAAGCTCAATTTTTACTGCCCCCATTGAAAGTGAGGCAAAAGCGCCGATTACTAATACGATAGCAGAAATTATTGTTACCGTTTTTATTCTTGAAACCTTGAAATGGTCAATTATATACGATGCGGCAACCTCAAGCATTGAGATTGATGAAGTGATAGCCGCAAAGAAAACCAGAAGGAAAAATATCGTTCCGAAAAGTCTTCCAAAAACAATATTGTCAAAAACAAGTGTCAGAGTTTCAAATATAAGTCCGGGTCCTTCGCTTACATTAAGCCCGAATGCAAATACCGCAGGGATAATGGCAATACCTGCTAAAACCGCTATTGAGGTGTCAAGAACAGATATCAGAACAGAATCCTTTAACAGATTTGATTTCTTTGTAATGTAGCTGCCGTAGGTTATCGAAACGCCTGAGCCTAAAGACAGCGAGAAGAAAACCTGACCAAGAGCCAGAACCGCTACATCGCCAAAATCTGAAAGGCTTGAGAGCTGACTTGTGTGCGGAAAGAACAAATACTTTATTCCTTCAAAAGAGCCTTCAAGTGTAACCGCCCTTACTCCAAGAATGATTATGATAACAAAAAGAGCGGGGAGAATTACTTTTGAAATCTTTTCAATACCCTTTGAAATCCCCAGTGCTACAATCGAAACGCTGACAATAAGGAAAACAGCATGCCAGATAACAGGCTCCAGAGTCTGAGCTGTAAATGAACTGAAATATTTTTCAGGCTGTGCGCCGAAATCTGCGTTCAGAAGATATTTGAAAAAGTATTTTAATACCCAACCGCCAACAACGCTGTAAAAGCAGATAATAAGAAATGACGCTAATATTCCGAATAAACCTATAAATCCACATTTCTTATTCAGCGATGAATAAGCGTCAATAGGGTTTAGCTTTGTAGCTCTGCCAATGGAGATTTCGGTGAAGATTATAGGAATACCGAGAATAACCATAAAGAGCATATATATAATAAAAAACAGACCGCCGCCGCTTGTACCGGCAACGTAAGGGAATTTCCATAAATTACCCAGACCTATCGCAGACCCTGCAGAAGCGAGGATAAATCCGAGTCTTGAAGAAAACGAGCCTCTTGTCTGTGAACTGTTATCAGACATATAATCTCTCCTTTATCAATAAATAGTATTTCAGAAAATGCAGATACATATACATAGTAAGGAATATTAGCGTTTTAATGTATACAATTACTATATAACGCTCAAAAAAATGGTTAATTTTCTAGCCTTAAATAGTTGAAAATCGTTTTAAAATGTGGTATACTTAAAATTAACGAAAACGCTTTCGTATATATTTATATCATAAAAGATTAAACAAAGTTTTATGTTTTTGTGTATTATTTAGCAGGGAGGTACTAAAGATATGGCTTTATTCTCAAAGAGCAAGAGCAATTCTCCAATGCCAAAAATCAATCAGCCAACAATTGATGATTTTTTTAATTGTGACATATCGCAGGTGCCCGGTGCTGAAAATGAAGAGCCTGTAGCAGAAGAGGTTTTAGAAACAGTCGGTGTTACTCCTGAGATTTCTCAGGCAGCGCTCGAGCGTGCTACTGCTGAGTTTGACAAAAAGCTTGAAGAAGAAAAGGCTCAGCGTGAGCGTTATGAAAACCGCATCAAAGCAAAGCTTGAAGCTCAGAAGCAGGAACAGAAAACCAGAATAAGTACATACGAAACTGACGTTGTAATCGAAGAGATAGTTGAAACCTCAGAGATAGAGAAAAAGCTTGTTTCTCTTGAAAAATCATATCAGACTATTGAACAGGAGCGTCAGCAGTACAAGGAAAACTTAGTCGGCATTGATGAAGCTGATATCGAAAAGGCAAAGGATAAGTTTGATAGCTACTGTCAGAAGCGTGACGAGCGTGAGGCTGTGCCATATAATATAGCCGATGCCAATGATTCTGAATATGAAAAAGGCAAAGCTCAGATGGAAAGTACAGACCCTACAGCAGATAATTCAGCTGATTTTGTAGGTCTTGCGGCTGATAATGTTGAAGAATATTATCAGAATGTTGAAAGTGAACTTGATAGGGATACAGAGGATAGTATCCAGACAATAAATATTTAGTATGGAAGTGGAGTGTTTTAAGTGGTAATTGATTTATCAAACCCAATGATCGTGTATGCAAGAGAAAAGGTGGATTTTCCTTATATGCGATTATTTGCAACAGTATTTGAGGAATATATTCTCGAATACAAGAATGCGCGTCTTGAGGCTCTTACAGATCCTGACCAGGCTATCTGCCTTTCAAGACTTGCTAAGAAGCTGTATGTAAATGGTGTTCCATCTACAGAATTCTTTGCAGAGGAAAGAGCACAGCTTGCTCCTGATCTTACAGACGCTCAGAGAGCAAATGAGTTTATGCTCATCATCTCCCGTGATTTGTTTGCAAACTTTGACCCTAACGTAAAAGAAAACGGTGAAATGGTAAAGCCAAGAAACATCTATTACGTTCTCAAGGAAAACGGCGAAAAGATCTACAAGAGCGAAACTCAGGAATGGGTACGCGAAATGTACCATAAGGCCAAGGCCATCGACCCGAG
>CALBJC010000154.1 GCA_937892655.1 uncultured Clostridia bacterium
TCTCATGATGGCAGATAATGCCTTTATCGGTTTTAGGAGATTTGTTCAGTAAATATCCGAGCATTTTATCAGCGGCATTTTTATACATTTGATTTTTTGTATACTCATACGCGCGATATACTACCTCACCGTTTGCAGCAGGGTCTGTTACAGCTATATTGTTAGTTATTACTGCGAGTCTGCCGTCAGGCTGAGCGCGCAAGACAGCGTCATGCGCCATTGCAATGGCGGTTATCATATCGCCCGTTTCATATACAGCCTGAGCGCATACACCATGCTCCCACGGATAGCGGATAGTTGCAAGCATTGCATTTTTTACAAGTTTTACCTTTGACATATCTGACACCTCTCCTTTTTTCAATATTCTAGCATACTTTATATTTAAAAACAATGCTTACATCTTACAATTTTTGCATTTCTTTTAGAAAACCACACAAAAAGCATTGAAATTGTTATAAAATTATGGTAAAATATTTTTGTTAGTTTATTTTAAATTTACGGAGGTTAAAAAAATGGCAAGAACAGTTAAAGAGCTTATGGATATGATTAAGGATAATAATATCCAGATGATCGACTTCAAGATCGTAGACATCAACGGTCAGTTCCGTCACGTTACGATCCCTGCAGAACAGTTTTCTGAAGAAACTTTAAAGGATGGTATCGGCTTTGACGCTTCAAACTACGGCTACGCAGTAGTTGAAAAGAGTGACATGGTATTTATCCCTGACCTTGACACAGCGCTTATCGATCCATTCTGCGGCGTTCCTACACTTTCAATCACTGGTAATGCAATGATTATTGATTACCCTGAAAACAGACCTCTTGATCAGTATCCAAGAAACATCGTTTTGGCTGCTGAAAAGTATATGCAGGATTCAGGTATTGCTGATACAATGCTCATTCTCCCTGAATTTGAATTCCACCTTTTTGATAACGCAGGCTGGTCAGTTGCTCCTGAAAAGATTGGTATGCATATTGATACTACCCAGTCATACTGGAACAGCGATACAGAAGGCAAGGGCTGTGTAGTTGCTCACCAGAAGAACTACCACGTTGCAAAGC
>CALBJC010000155.1 GCA_937892655.1 uncultured Clostridia bacterium
CAACCTCTACAATTTTTTACGTTCATATTTTCCTCCACATACACTAAATAGTCTCTCCGATAGCCAGTGTAACAAAGAAGATTTTTCTCTCAGAATCCTCTTGCAAAACCTTCGCTATCGCATCAATGGTACTGCCTGTCGTATAAATATCATCAACAATTAGAATATTCTTACCTTCTAAAATTCTCGAATTTTTTCCCAATTCAAAAACTCCTTTTATATTTTGTATTCTAGATATTCTATTTAAGGAACTTTGAGCTTCAACATTTTTTATTTTAATAAGTACTTTATCTATATACTTTTTTTGTGTTAACTTAGCAATTTCTTTAGCAATAAGTTTACTTTGATTATATCCCCTTTGATGCATTCTTTTACTATGAATTGGAACACTAACTATATAATCATATTTCTTAATAAATTCCTCACTAAATTTTTTATCTTCTACTAAAACAGTATAGTCATTACTAATTACTTTTATTTCTTCTTTATTTTGAATTATATTTTTATCTCTAACAGTTCCATACAATGAAAATCTTCCAAAAAAATCATTGTCTTGATATTCTATCATTTCAGCTTTTGTTAGTAGCTTTTTACTATCTCTTTTTTTTATCCTTTTAGAAGGATTATGAACCTTAGTTTTTTTATCGACTATAGTTAATGTAACCATTGTGTCTTCACTTAAGTGGGACATTAATTTTATTGCTTCATTTATTGAGCATGTAATTGTTCCGTTCATTTATGCAAACACCTCTTCCCAATTAATATTTTCTCCAAAAAAAAATGTATTAAAACAAACTTTGTTAACACAATTTCTTTGTTTTTTATCCGTAACATTTCCTAATTTACGAATAACTTCATCTTTACAAATTGTCTGAGGCTGCTCACCAAGAATCATTGAATATCCTAAAACTTCAAACTTAGTTCCTGGTTTATTTTTATAAATATATAATACAAAATATCAGAATATATGTCAACACAAAAAAATACCGAGGAAAAGATTCCTCGGTAAAAAATGGTTTTATTTAGCGTAGTCGCAGGCTCTGCTTTCGCGGATGATATTGACCTTGATCTGACCGGGATATTCAAGTTCATCCTCAATCTTCTTGACGATATCTCTTGCAACAAGAATCATCTGATAATCTGAAATAACATCGGGCTTAACCATGATGCGAACTTCACGGCCTGCCTGGATTGCGAAAGACTTTTCAACACCGTTGAATGATGTTGCGATTTCTTCGAGCTTTTCAAGACGCTTGATGTAATTCTGAACATTTTCACGTCTTGCACCGGGTCTTGCGGCTGAAATTGCGTCTGCAGCCTGAACAAGACATGCAACAATTGTTTTTGCTTCAATGTCACCGTGGTGAGCATGGATAGCATGAACAACAGCATCGTTTTCTTTGTATTTCTTTGCGTATTCAACACCGAGCTCGATATGTGAACCGTCAAGCTGATGGTCGAGAGCCTTACCGATATCGTGAAGAAGACCTGCTCTTTTTGCGAGCTTGACGTCTGCACCGATTTCGGCAGCCATAAGACCTGCGATGTAAGAAACTTCAAGTGAATGATTAAGTACATTCTGACCGTAGCTTGTACGGTATTTGAGTCTGCCTATGAGTTTTACAAGCTCGCCGTGGAGACCGTTTACACCGGCATCAATGACAGCTCTGTCACCTGCCTGCTTGATACTCTGCTCAACTTCTCTCTTTGATTTTTCATACATTTCCTCAATACGTGTAGGATGAATTCTTCCGTCTGTAATGAGTTTTTCAAGTGTAAGTCTTGCGATTTCTCTTCTTACGGGATCAAAACTTGAAACTGTGATAGCTTCAGGTGTGTCATCAATAATAAGGTCAACACCTGTGATTGTTTCAAGTGTTCTGATGTTTCTGCCTTCACGGCCGATGATTCTGCCCTTCATTTCATCGCTGGGAAGAGCAACTACCGAAACGGTAGCTTCTGCTGCATGGTCTGCAGCACATCTCTGAATTGCTGAGGTAATTATATCTCTTGCAATTTTTTCTGCGTCATCTTTTGTCTGCTGTTCAATTTCAAGTATCTTGAGAGCTTTTTCATGAGTGAGTTCACCTTCAAGATTCTTGATGAGGAATTCCTTAGCCTGTTCCTTTGTAAAGCCTGAAATTTTTTCGAGCATATCGAACTGACTCTTTTTCAGAGCTTCAACTTCTGTGAGTTTATTTTCAGCCTCTTTGATTTTTTTGTTAAGAGTTTCTTCTTTCTTTTCAAGGTTATCAGACTTTCTGTCAAGATTTTCTTCTTTCTGGACAAGACGTCTTTCCTGCTTCTGGACTTCATTACGGCGCTCCTTGATTTCTCTTTCAAGGTCGTTACGCTGTTTGTGTATTTCATCCTTAGCTTCAAGAATAGCTTCTTTTTTCTTAGATTCTGCTTCGGAAACAGCCTGACTGACAATTCTGTTTGCCTCTTCTGTTGCTGAGCCGATAGCTGCTTCTGCTACCTTTTTTCTGTGTGCACCGCCGATAAAGAAACCGGCAACACCGAAAACAACAGCTGCTGCAACGATAAGACCGATTGCCAAGCCTAAGTTCATCTTTTTACACCTCCGTGTTTTTTTGTTTTTTTACTGAAATAACTGACGGTAATGTCAAGATAATTATTCAGAAAATAATGCAGATAAAAACATTTATGCATTATCTATAATATATTATAACTTTATAAAGAAATTGTCAAGTATTTTTAAGTATTTGTTATAATAATTTAATAAAAATATAAATGATTTTCTCAGTTCAATTGTTTCCCTTGTTGAATACATTTTATGTCCATGGCTTTTGACAGCTTGTTGAGAACAAGCCGCTTGTTTCCGCTCCAGAGAGGTGCAATAAGCTTCTTTTTGTCACCGTCACCCGTAAGACGATGTATGATTATGTTGTCGGGAATTTTCTCAACAAGTGAACATATGATGTCAATATATTCATTCATTTCGAGGCATCTGAAACGGTTTTCAAGATATATTTTTTCAAGGTCTGTTCCTCTGAGTACATGAAGAAGATGGAGTTTTATTCCCCATATTCCGCAGTTGCATACAAATTTCACGGTATTTTCCATGTCTTCGTATGTCTCATCGGGCAGTCCGATTATAACGTGTGCAACGACTTTTATTCCGATATTATTCAGTTTTTTCACAGCTTCGGAAAAGACCGCATTTTTATATCCTCTTCTTATAAACTGAGCCGATTTTTCGTTTGACGTCTGAAAACCGAGTTCAACCCAGACGGGTTTTATTGTGTTGAGTTTTTTCAGAAGTTCAATCACATCGTCACCGAGACAGTCGGGTCTTGTTGCAATTGAAAGCACATCAATATCAGGGTGTGATACGGCATCGGTGAATATTTTTTCAAGAAAATCAAGAGGGGCATATGTGTTTGTGAAACTCTGAAAATATGCGATATATCCGCCGTTTTTGTTCTTGTGTTCAACCCTCTTTTTTGCATTTTCAATCTGCAGATTTATGTCGTTACACCGTTTTTCCGAAAATTCACCCGATCCCTCATCTGAACAGAAAATGCAACCGCCCGTCCCCACGGTACCGTCGCGGTTGGGACAGGTTGTTGCACCTTCAAGTGATAATTTATAAAGTTTTTTGCCGAATGTTTTTCGGCAGTATTCATTGAGTGAATTGTAGTGTGTCATAAAAGCTCTCTGAAGTAAAGTCCGCCTGTTTTTTTCATGTTCAATGATTGTTTTTCAGTAAATGAGGAGAATATTTTTCTGCATTTTTCACGGTTTTCAAATGTGAAATAAAGTGTTACAAAATCGGCGCTGTTATGCGGTTTGTCACCGATATAAAGAGGTATAGAATTGAGAAGTGAAGAGTATTTTTTTGAAGAACACAGAATATAAAAATCAATTCCGAGTCTGTCCTTTATAACGGTCAGTCCTTTGCAGTCTGCACAGCCGTTCTTTGTCTGTGCGGGGCATGCCCTGAAACGCATAAGAGGCAGAAAACCGTACCCTAAAATCCCTTTCTGAGCATTGTTTGTCATTTTGGCGAATAACGGCATTGAGATTTCGGGAGACACCGTAATATCGGCACAACCGAGCTTTTCATATTCTGCAAATGATACCGAATTGAGTACATTCAGCCCGTGACCGCCGTGCACCTTGAAACCGTGCTTTACTGCGGCTGAAAGAGTTCCGATGTTGTCCGCAAGCACTTCTTTTACACCCATATCTTTCAGTTTTTCAAGACATGAGATGAATCTTTCTTCGTCATTTTCAAATACGAGGAAAGGCAGTTCGCAGATGAGTTTTCTGCCAAAAATTTCAACAGTTTCAGGGTGTTTTAAAACTTCTGTCATCGGCAGAATGATTTTGTCGGCTTTTTCATCATCAAAAGCCTGAGAAAAGCCGCTTGTAACGTTACACATACCAAGCTCTCTCATACCCGGAGTATCAATAATCATAGCACCGTTTTCAAGCCTTATAAGCTGTCGGTGAGTAGTAGTATGTCTGCCCTTTGAATCATCCTCACGGATAGAGTTTACCTTCATTATATCGCTCTTTGCAAGAGTGTTGAGAAGGGTTGATTTGCCGATACCCGATGAGCCTAAAAATACGATAGTTTTACCGCTTTTAACGTAGGCTGAAAGCTCCTCAAGCCCCTCACCCGTCACACAGCTTATTTTGTAAATTCCTACACCGTATGCAACATTTTCAATCTCGCTTATAATGCTCTGAGCGTCATCACATAAATCTGCCTTTGTAAGCAGTATCACAGGCACAGCGCCCGATTCATACGCAAGCGACAGATATCTCTCAATACGTCCCAAATTTATATCGTGGTTTAAGGACTGCATAATAAACACATAATCGAAATTTGCCGCAACAGCCTGCGCACCACCGCCGGGGGTAGGATTTTTTCTTTCAAAGAAGGTTTTTCGTCTGAGAGTTTTCATAATAAGGCTTTCACCGTAAGGGTTGTAGGTTATAATTACAAAATCGCCTACTGTAGGGTATTCTTCAAATCCGCCATTGTAGTTTACAGAAGCTTTAATTATCGCCGATGAAAAGCCATATTCGCTCACGATTTCAAAGCGTTCTCTGTGAACAGCCATAATTCTCGCCACTGTACCCTCGCAATTATCAGGGTTATAGGATAGGTTATAGCCATAGTCTTCTAAATTTAATTTTTCATTATTCATTGTATTTTGTCCTTTCAAAAGTTATCATAAATGGGGTTTTGTTTTTTTCATTCATACTAAACAACTCCTTTCATTATGTAGCTTTTCTGAAAAAAGGGCATAAAAAATACACACCCTCAAAAAGTGTGCAAAACTCACGTTTTCACTTTACAAAAGGTTTATACCACATATTTTGTTACAAAAAAGCCACCTCAAAAATAGCAATCATCAAATAGCATCTCCTTTCAAAATCTGCAAAGCAGAAAACTTTAACGTAAGTATACACCCAAAAAGCTGATTTGTCAATAAAAACCTTATAAAAACAAAAACATCCATTCGTTTTACCGAATGGACGCCTTTGCGTAACATCATTTTCCTACATACACGCAAAATTAACCTGGTTGGGAGCAGAAATTATTATGTTCTGCAATATTTATCATGAAATTTAATTTCCTTATCTACTGTAATCAGTATACACCAGCCACGGATAAATTGCAATATTTTAGTGACAACGCGCCAAATAGCGATAAAAGAGGTACAAATGGCAGGATATAATGCCGTTTTTCAGCGCAAGTTGCACATTTTTGAATTTTTATCGACAAGTTGCCAATTACTTTTTCTGGTTTTTTCTGATAACTGAGGCTACCTTTGCGCATAAAGCATTTGTAAATCTGCTATCAAAGCCGTGGCCCTGATTTGGGAATATATAAAGGCTTGCATTCTTGTAGCATTGAACTAATTTCTGTGAGTATGAAAGGTCAACCAAAGAGTCTGCGTCACCGTGGAAGATATGTACCTCGCCTTCAAACTGTGAAGCCTTTTCATACACATCATAAAGCGGTACACTGTCAACAAACTCGCTTGAAATGGTCATACCCATAAGCTCAAATCGTTTTTCGCAGTTTCCTTTTCTGTGATTCCAATGGTCAGGGATGCAAAAGGCTGGGAAAATAAGGAACAGACCTTTTATTTTCTCCTTGACCTCAGGAGCGGTAATGCCCGCTAAAAAGCCGCCCTGACTGCCGCCGTAGATATAAATCTGCTCTTTGTCGACCCAAGGAAGATTATATACATAGTCAATAACTGTTAAAAGGTCATTTTGTTCTGAATCAATTGTCATCTCATAGGTTTTGCCTGAGCTTTTTGAGCAGGTACCGCCGCCGCAATAGTCAAAGCCTATACCTGCGATACCTCGCTTTGCAACAGAGATGATCTCATGGCGCATATGCTCGCTGCAGCTGTTATAGCCGTGAGAAAAGATAACGATAGGCTGTTTTTTGTCACCCACTCCCTCAGGGCGCAAAAGCTCGCAGTAGATATCGCGGTTTTCATCACGAAGATGGATTTCTTCGCTATCAAAGCCACCTACCCTCTCGTAAATCTCAACCTCAACGCCATTCTCGGTATCCTTTAGTCTGCCCTCAAGGTCAGATGAGGCAAAGCCTGATAAAAGCGGGCTGTCGGTTAAAACAGACGGCGTTGTAACAAGCTCACCGCTTGAAAGCTGCGCGTTATTCTCGATAAAAATACTGCACTCATTACCCGTCAAATCCTTGCCCTTTAGCATATAGCGCGCAGAGAGGGATTTTGAAGATTCAGAGTATTTCTGAGTATCGCAGGCAAAGGGCAGAATTTCGCCCTCAAAGTATTCAGACCGGGCACTACCCTCAAAGCCCAGCATACAAACGCTTTTATCCTCAAAGCAAACAGATGAGCAGTTTGTAATTTTAACGTCAACTGACATTATTTTTTCTAAATTCACTGTATCTACACCACCCAAAAAAATTATTTATCATATTAAGTATACCATACTGAAAGCTTTGCTACAATGATAAATTATGCTGATTTTTATTTCTTTTAATATTAAAAAAGCGAAACTGAGCAGGGAGTTTCATTGAAAAAACTAAAAAAGAGACAGATAAATCTGTCTCTTTTTTCTATGGGCTACAAAAAGATATTTTCGGCATTTTTGCGTATGAATTCGAACTCTCACAGTTTCATGCAAAAGTATATTTCAATTCTTCCATATTCGCTTCAATCTTACCTGTCTCTTCGAAGCCAAAAGAAATATATAAATGTTTTGCAATATTGTTACCTATATAAACACCGGTATAAACTTCCTCACAATCAAAATTATTGTGTAAATAGTTTACAGCAAGTTGCAACGCTTGCCTACCATAACCTTTGTGTTGGTGTTTTTCATCAATAAAGAATTTCCATAATGTGTACTGCTTTCTTGACTCATAATACCCTAACATAACAAAACCAATAGGTAAATCATCAGCATATATAGCAAACGGATATGCTGTATCATAATATAACCAAGCTTGTGCTAAAGAATCGACTGCGGATGAAACAAAGTGATTTTGATAATCTGCAACTTTTAAGTTTTTTATACTATCAAAATTATCTTTAGTTATTCTTCTTAATTGAATCATATGAATTTTCCTTAGCAGTGTTAAGCGAAGCAATAAGCATTCTTTTAATTTCTTCAGCAAGAGAAAGGATTTCATCAAAGTTATATTCTATCAGATTTGTTCTTTTCAGAAGTGTGAGCCAATATATACTTTCACCGGTTTCCTTAAGTGAAATATGAAGCTTTGATATAAAATCAGCTTTGCTATTGCCGTATACAGCTTCGTTTATATTTGCACCAACACTTGTAGCAGAGCGAAGCAGTTGTTTGGCGATTGTGGTATCTTTTTTTGCTTTTGAAAATTCTTCATAAAATAATACGATTTGTGTTGCAAAATCGAGAGATTTATCGAGTAAAGGACTGTTCATTCATCATCACCTCTGAATGCATTATACCATATTGTACGACTTAATTCAATGCTTTGCGAAGCAAAGCTACCTTTTCCTTTATCTCTTCTCTCTTATCTTTTCTCTGGAAACGACAATTTGTGAGAAAAGAGAAGAACGAAAAGAGAAAAGTGAAAAGAACAAAAAGAAACGACAATCTTCTGTCGAAAATTGTCGTTTCTTTTTGGCGGAGAAGGAGGGATTCGAACCCTCGATGAGCTATCAACCCATACACGAGTTCCAGTCGTGCGCCATAAACCGGACTAGGCGACTTCTCCATATATTTATTTTCTTTTGCTGTCGTGACAGCTTTTTTATTATATCATTATACCCTCTCCCATTCAATAACAATGTTTTAACAGAGTTTTAAGAAATAATTGCGACGCATTTGGTTAAGACGATTTGGTGTGACAAAAAAGCCGCCATTGCGCATACGCCAAACGTACTGCAGAACTAGGCGCAGAAACACGTTGTGTTTCGTGAATCGCCCCTACAGTTAAGATTTCAACGCACTACAAAGACATGGCGCAGAAACACGTTGTGTTTCGTAAAACGCAAAGCGTTCTTTGCCCCTACGGGTTGGATACCATATTTATCATATCAACATTTATTCCTGCATATCAACACAAAAAGCCGAAGGCGAAAGCCTTCGGCTATATTTGTTTTTATAAGTCGCTCAAACTATGAGTTTATCTCAAAGCTATAAAAGAGCTAATTGTGCGGATTCATCTTTGATGAATCTGTGCATTGTGCATTGTGCATTGTGCATCGTGCATTGTGCATTGTTATTCAATGTTTCCAGCCTTAGCGATAACCTCGCCTACGAGCTGTGATGGGAGTGGTTCGTATCTTACAAGCTCGAATGTGAAGAAGCCTCTGCCCTGAGTCATCTGACGGACTGTCATTGCAAAGTCATGCATTTCAGACATCGGAACTTCTGCAACGATTTCTGTTAAGCCCTTCTTTTCAGATGGGTTCATACCGAGCACTCTGCCTCTTCTCTTGTTGAGGTCGCCCATCATATCACCAGTATTGTCATCAGAAACTGTTACTGAGAGTGAACCGATTGGCTCTAAGAGGATAGGCTCTGCCTGACGCAAGCCTTCCTTATATGCTAAAGATGCGGCAATCTTGAATGCCATTTCAGATGAGTCAACAGGGTGGTAAGAACCGTCAACCAGGATAGCCTTAAGACCTACTACCGGGAACCCTGCCAAAACGCCCTTTGCGGTACACTCCTGCAAGCCCTTTTCAACTGCAGGGAAGAAGTTACGAGGAACTACGCCGCCGAATACTCTTTCTTCAAAAATAAGCTCATCAGAAACGCAAGGCTCAAACTCGATCCAGACATCACCATACTGACCGTGACCGCCTGACTGCTTCTTATGCTTACCCTGAACCTTAACCTTCTTTCTGATTGTTTCCTTGTAAGCGATCTTTGGCTCACAAAGCTCTACATCAGCGCCAAAATCAACCTTGAGCTTTGCACAGGCAGAAACAAGATGCTGCTCGCCCATACCCTTCAAGATCATTTCCTTGGTTGTAGGGTCCATATAATACTGTAATGTCTTATCTTCTTCCAAAATTCTTGCCATAGCGCCTGAAATCTTACTTTCATCGCCCTGCTTTGTCTTTACAGCTCTTGGGTAGCAAGGCTGTGGGAATTCAATCTTTTCAAGTGAGCAAACTCGTGATGCTGCGCAAAGAGTATCGTTTGTATTAACATTCATCTTTGAAGCTACTACGATGTCACCGGCGTATGCAGCGTCAACCTCTTCCTGTTTCTTGCCGCACATAGCAACGAGCTTACCTACCTTTTCAGTAGCGCCGGTTGTAGCATTTACGATTTCAGCACCGCTTTCGAGCTTACCTGCAAATACCTTGATGTATGACATCTTACCAACGAATGGGTCAGCAACTGTCTTGAATACGAATGCGCATACTGGTGCGTTTTCGTCACAAGCGATCTCGATGATATCTTCATCTGCTGTAACGCCTGGCTTAACTTCCTTTTCAGCAGGAGCCGGCATCAAAAGATTGATTTCCTTCAAAAGCATATCAACGCCTGCGAGAGTTGTTGAAGAAACGCAGGTTACAGGAGTAATGATACCCTCGTTCATACCCTTGTGGATACCGTCGATAATTTCCTTCTGAGTGAACTTTTCACCTGAGAAGAACTTTTCAAACAAAGCCTCATCTGTTTCAGCAACAGCTTCGGAAACCGCTTCAACAAGACCGTCGATTCTGTATGTGCCGTCAGGCATAGGAATTTCAACAGGCTCGCCCTTTGCATTATATTCATAGTTCTTCATCTCAATAAGGTTTACATAAGAAACAATCTTTGAATCCTTGATGATAGGAACAACGATAGGACAAACTGTAGGGCCAAACTTAGCCTTCAAGTCTGTTAAGACGTTATTGAAGTTAGCGTTATCGTCATCGAGCTTTGTAACAACGAACATTCTAGGCTTTTTGAGCTCAACTGCGCAATCGTAAGCCTTTTCTGTACCAACCTTTACGCCTGACTTACCTGATACTGTAATCATAACGCATCCTGATGCAAAGATACCCTCTGTCATAGCGCCTGCATAGTCAAACATACCAGGAGTATCAAGAAGGTTGACCTTCAGATCGTCTCTCTCGTAATATGTAAGTGATGTATAAATTGATGACTTTCTCTTGATTTCCTCAGGGTTATAGTCGCTGACTGTATTTCCGTCAGCTACCTTGCCAAGACGGTCAGTAACGCCTGCTTTGAACAAAAGCGCTTCTACAAGCGAGGTTTTACCTGAGCCTGCGTGACCTGCTACTGCGATATTCTTAATTTTTGTGCTGTCATAATGTTTCAATTTAGATCTCTCCGTTCTGAGTGAAATTCATAGTAAGTTAAATTTTTATCAGTTTTCACTAATTTAACTCAACCTTACAAAACTAATTATATATCATTTGCCCAAATAATGCAAATAGAAAATTTTGTTCACTTTTTGTGTATATTCTACAAGAATAAATGTCACAAAAATCAATATTTTACTCAAAACATCAAGACACGACAAAAAATGTATGATATACTCATATAAAAGGAGTGATTTTGATGTTTTGTGATTTAAGTTTTGAGTGGCAGACGGTGTTTTCTCTCGCGTGGGAGGCATACAAGGCGGGCAATCTGCCGATTGGGGCTGCTGTATTTGATACAAACGGCAATTTAGTTTGTGACGGTAAGAACAATACAAAAAACAAAAATATTAAAAACCCGAGGATTTCTCACGCTGAAACGCAGTGTTTAAGAGATCTTGATATTTCACAGCACCCTGATTTTAAAAGCTATACTATATATACTACAATGGAGCCTTGTCCTATGTGTATGGGTACTATCGTTATGTGCGGCATAAAAAATATTGAGGTAGCTTCTCTCGACGCTTACTGCGGGGCATTGCATTACAGCAGATATGACCCTTATATCAGGGATAAAAACCTGAACATCACAGTTCTTGGCGGTGAGGCGCAGGCAGTACAGCTGGCGTGGCAGGGTGCCACCGAGCTTAAAACGTTTGATTACGAGAGCAAGGTTTTTGTAAAATTTCGTGAGACCGACAATCGTGCCTGCGATATAGCGCATATTTTAAAGGATACGGGCTATCTTGACAAAGCGGCAAAGGAAAACTTCACCTGTCAGGAGGTTTATGATCATATAGCAGTTCTGTATAATGAGATGTAGACAGATATATTTGTGCAAGTGGTAATCTATGTCTGTGTAGGGGCGACCAATGGTCGCCCGTCTCGATTACCCGCAGACGACGCAAAACGGGCGATTCGTGAATCGCCCCTACAGGTTGGGGTTATATACATTACGCAAAAAAGCGGATAAGGATTATCTCCCTATCCGCCAATTTTTATATCTGTTTCATTTTCGCTCGGTATTTCAAACGCACTCTCAAGCTTATTCAGAAGATTTTCGTCTACATAATAAGCCGTAGTTTTCCCCTCTTGTACCTCACAGTTTCGCTTTTGAATGTTTTTTAGCCACTTTGCGTCATCAATATCTATATAGTAAAGCGTTGTTTTTATATCTTCTTCATTGAAAAATGCTTTTGCTTCATCACGGTCTTTTCTTTTCCAGAAGCCCCAGTCTAAAATAACGTTTATACCGCTTTTTGCAATACAAGCGGCTTTTTTGAAAAGATAATCCATACACTTTTTGGATACTCGGTCAAAATCGTCGCCAAGATACGGGTCAAAAACTGTCAGCATAAGCTCATCGCAGGAGAGCAAAACAGCATTTTTCTCATCGCACAGCTTTTTTGCAAGATATGTTTTACCGCTGCATATCTTACCGCAGATCAAAATTACCTCACCTGACATTTTTATCACCTCAAAATGATTATAGCATAATTTCTTTTAACATACAATAAAAAAGCGAAAAGCACAAATGCTTTTCGCTTTAAATTTATGCGTTTATTAAGTTTTCTACCGCTGAAATCTTTACGCAAAGGCATAAAAGCTTTGCGGCAAGCTCGAGCTCTTCGATTGGTGGGTAGGTTGGCGCAATTCTGAGGTTTTTATCCTCTGGGTCTTTGCCGTATGGGAAGGTAGCGCCTGCTGATGTGAGCACAACGCCTGCTTCTTTACAAAGCTCAAAAGTTCTCTTTGCGCAGTTTTTAGGAGTATCAAGTGAGATAAAGTAGCCGCCGTTTGGCTTATGCCATGAACCTATTCCGCATGGGGTAAGCTCGCTCTCTAAAATCTCAAGCACCTTTTCAAACTTTGGCGCAATAGCGTCACCTAACTTTTTCATCTGCTCTTTCATACCGTCAAAATTCTTGAGGTATCTTACATGGCGCAGCATATTTATCTTATCATAGCCGATAGTCTGGATAGTGATGAATTTCTTGAAATAATCAAGATTTTCCTTTGACATACCCATTACCGCAACGCCTGCGCCCGCAAAGGTTACCTTTGAGGTTGAGCCGAAAATGAATACGCGGTTTGGGTTGCCTGCCTTTTTACATTCCTCTAAAATGCTAAGAAGCTTATCAGGAGTATCTGTCAGATGGTGAACGCAGTAAGCGTTATCCCAGAAAATCTTGAAGTCCTGAGCCTTTGTTTTCATATTGGCAAATCTCTTTACTACCTCGTCGGAGAAGGTAATGCCTGTAGGATTTGAGTACATCGGTACACACCAGATACCCTTGATCGATTCATCCTCGGCTACGAGCTTTTCTACCATATCCATATCAGGACCGTCTGAAAGCATAGGTACTGTAATCATTTCGATGCCGAAAGACTCACAGATTGCAAAATGTCTGTCATAGCCAGGGGCAGGACAAAGCCACTTTATCTTTTCTTCTTGGCACCAAGGCTTTTTGCTGTCGATCATACCGAAAATGAGGCCCTTTGCAATTGTATCATACATTAAATTCAAGCTTGAGTTACCGCCGATAAAAATCTCATCTTCACCTACGTCGATCATATCGGCAAAAAGAGCTTTTGCCTCCTTGATGCCGTCTAAAAGACCGTAGTTTCTTGTGTCAAATCCGCCTGAAATAAAATCATCGCCGCTCTTTACTGCATCTAAAAGACCGTTTGCAATATCAAGCTGAGATGGAGCTGGCTTGCCTCTTGACATATCAAGCGCTAAATTCATGCTCTTATATTCGTTATACTTATCTGAAAGCGCTGAAAGCTCCTCCTTGAGCTGCGCTTTGTTCATCTGGCTGTACAACATAACAAAACCTCCGACAATCTTGCTTTTTTATTATTAGTTATCATTAGTATTATATTACATTTACCTCAAAAATGCAAGATGAATTTTGTATTCTTGCAAAAATCCATACTTTGCACCAATTGGATAAATTTATCCCAAGCTTTTTGTCAGTTTTGCCATATAGCCTTATATATAGTATGAAAAAGCTGTATGACAGCGCTCTTGCTATCATACAGCTTTTTAAAATTTTGAATTTAATATACTCTTTTTATGCAAGATTTAAAGTAAGGATTGTAAAATCGTGAGCAGGAATAAATGCCTTTGTGCCTTCGGCACTTCCCTTTATACACTCGCTTTCTTTAACGTGACGCACCAGATTTGCAACGTCAAACGTAACATCGCTGTCAGCGCGGTTGACGAGTATTACAGCGCATCTGTTTGAAAACTCGTTGTAGCGAACAAGGGCGATACAGTCTTCAGTACAGCCTGAGATTTTAAACGCTCCGCTATACTGCGATGCAATCTGTCCATGAAGCTTGCCCAGCTCCTTTACATACTCGATAAGCTCGTTATCCTCTCTGCCCCAAGGGTAACAGCGGCGGTTGAATGGGTCAGCATAGCCCTGAGCGCCAGCTTCGTCACCATAGTATATAGATGGCACACCTGGCAGGAAATACTGAAGCACCATCGCAGTTTTCAAGCGTTTTTTACCAAATTCATACTGCTGCTCGGTCATATAATGCTCTGCCTGCCAGTCCTTATCGTGACCGTCAATAGAGTCACCGCCGAGAATCGTAAACGCTCTTGGGATATCGTGGGTCGAGATAAAGTTCATAAGGCAGTCAACAGATGGCTTTGGATAGTTCTCCAAAATAGTCATTATCCTGTCACGGAATTCAACAGCAGACATACCCATTGCAAAGCCGAGTACTGCATCCTTGAAAGGATAGTTCATAACGCTGTCAAGCTGTGCACCGAGAAGATAACGGCGCTTTACGCCATAGCTTTCCTTGTTTGAAGCGTCCTCCCATACCTCACCGATAACGATCTTTTCTGATGAAAAGCTCTTTACTCGGATATTGAGCATATCTAAAAATGCGTCAGGCAGTTCATCGGCAACGTCCAGGCGATAGCCTGCAGCACCAAGCGACATCCAGTAATCCAGAACGCCGCCCTCACCGCAGACATAGTTTGTATATTCGCGGTTGTTTTCCTTGACGTTTGGCAGAGTATCAATACCCCACCAAGCCTCATAGTTATCAGGATAGTTAAAGAATGTATACCAAGGATAGAATTCACTCTCGGTTGAGTTATATGCACCTAAATTGTCATAGCGGTTAAATTTATTAAAATAGATACTGTCAGCACCCGTATGAGAGAAAACGCCATCTAAGATAACCGAGATACCACGGCTTTTAGCCTCATCGCAAAGGCGCTTGAAATCCTCGTTTGTACCGAGCAGCGGGTCAACACGACGATAGTTTGCAGTATTATATCTGTGGTTTTCGTGGGCTTCAAAGATAGGATTCAAATAAATGCAGGTAACGCCCAGCGACTTTAGGTAATCAAGCTTTTCTATAATACCCTCAAGGTCACCGCCGAAATAGTCATTATTCCATACATGACCGTTCTGGTCAGGGCGGTAGTATGGCGTACCATACCAGTCATCTCTTAAAATTCTGTCAGACGGGATGTTTTCATGCACCTTGCCGCTTTTGGCAAAACGGTCAGGGAAAATCTGATACATGATACCGCCCTTGAGAAAATCAGGGGTTTTGTAGGCACTGTCAAATACTGTAAGCTGGAAAAGCCCCTGGCCGTCATAGCTGCCTGTTGAGGCTGAGTTTTTCTTTACATAAAAGCGGTAGCCGTGGTTTGAAAGCGCAAAATAATAATAGTGAACGCCCACAAATGACGGAGTAAACTCCGCTTTATATTCAACATACTCATCTGTCTGCCAGGTTTCATACATTGTAATAAAGTTTTCTTTAAAGCCATTTCTGAAAATAACAAGAACAGGCAGGCAGTCATAATATGTATTCTTTGGAACTCTGATAGAAAAGCGGCAGGTTTCATTAACCCTTATTGCGCCAAAAGGCTCTTTATATTCCAAAGACCAGCTGTTATATATATCGATCACTGAAATTACTCCCTTTTTATAAAAATCATACAACTTTTTAATGATAGAATTTTTGGCGATAAAAGTCAAGAAGATATACAAAAGTTAATATCCTAAAAACATTTTTTGTTCAGTTTTCACCTATTTCAACAATTACCTTTAGGCATATTACCTATTTAAAAGTATGTAAAATTGTAAAAATATTTTTTAAAAAATACTGTACTTTTTGTACATTTTGTGGTATTATATATTTAAAGATATGAAAAGGAGATGTTTTTATGAAATCCGTAATCACAATAGGCAGAGAATTCGGCAGCGGCGGCAGAGAGATCGGTCAGAAGCTTGCTTCACATTTAGGTATTCCGTTTTACGATAAAGAAATACTCAAGCAGTCTGCACAGCAGAGCGGTATTTCTGAAGATTATTTCCACTCTCACGATGAAAACCATTCAAACAGCCTTTTGTTCTCGCTGGTAATGGGCACTTATCCTATGGGCGAAACCGGCAGAATCTATAACGATATGCCGCTAAATCACAAGATTTTCTTAGCGCAGTTTGACTGTATAAGGAATATGGCAGCACAAGGCCCTTGCGTTTTAGTAGGCAGATGCGCTGACTACATTTTAAGAGAGCAGGATAATGTTATAAGCTTTTTTGTAAACGGCGATATGGCTGACAAGAAGGAGAGAATCAGGGCTAAGTATGACATCGAGGAGAAAAAGCTTGAGGACTTTATCAAAAAGACCGACAAGCGCCGTGCTGCATACTACAACTATTACAGTGATCAGCGCTGGGGCGCTGCAACAAACTACGATTTGTGCATAAACTCCTCAAAAACAGGCATCGACGGCGCAGTTTTACTTATGAAGGCGTATATTGATATTGTTGAGGGAAAGTAAATCAATGCACAATGCACGATGCACAATTGATAATTGACAATTGATAAATATTAAACCACCGCTGAGGGTAAACCTTGGCGGTGGTGTTTTTTGTATTTTATTTCTTTTTCATTCTCTTTATAACCTTGAGGCGGGAGAATTCTTCTCTTTCCTTTTCTTCTAAGGCGTTTGTTATGAATTTTACTGTGCCTTCAAAGCGTGGGATTAAAATGTTTTTGAGGGCGTTTGCTCGGCGCTGAGTTTTTTTGATGCCGATTGCTAAACGGTAGATACTGTTTTCTACCTCAGCGAGTGTGACTGTGAGCTTTTTTACCCTGTCAAAGCAGATATACGCTTTATCAAGCGCTGAGTTTGTGGTTGAAAAGCCGTATGAAAACTCAGGCGGGTCGTTACTTATCTCAACGGTTGGCAGCTCTATACCCATAACGCTTCTTGACGAGAGGGTTATACTATCGTCAATCGGCACGCTCTGCGCATAATGGGAGATAACGCCCATTGTGATATTGGCAAACTGCAGAGCCTTATACGCCTCTTTATAGGTTTTATCAATAGAATCACGAAGCTCCTTTGCCTTATCGATAAGAGTCATCATTTCTCTTATCAGAACGTTTCGCTTTCTGTCTAAAAGCTCGTAGCCGAGGATTGCAAGCTGAAGCGATTTTTTTGTCTGTATTAAATTACCCTTGGTTGGAAAAACCTGCTCTGCCACAGCCTTGCCCTCCTTTTTTGCAGTTTATAATTTGAATTTCTTTGCACGCTCAGGGTTGTAAAAGCGGTTTAAGTGCTCCTCGTCAACTCTTTCAAGCTCTGACTTTGGCAGGAAACTCAGTAAATCCCAGCCGAGCTCCAAGGTTTCTTCGATTGAGCGGTTTTCATCAAAGCCCTGAGAAATATAATAGCGCTCAAACAGATTACCAAACGCGATATACGCCTTATCGGCAGGGGATAATTCTTCTTCACCGATAACTGATGCGAGCGCTCTTGCATCCTGAACCTTTGCATAAGACGCAAAAAGCTGATTTGATAAAACTGAATGATCTTCTCTTGTATAGCCTTCACCAATACCGTCCTTCATAAGACGTGAAAGAGACGGC
Organism: uncultured Clostridia bacterium; assembly: GCA_937892655.1. Classification (GTDB taxonomy): domain Bacteria; phylum Bacillota; class Clostridia; order Oscillospirales; family Ruminococcaceae; genus CALBJC01. Next base: position 17,778 of record CALBJC010000155.1, read on the forward strand.
AGAATTGATACCGGCGGATAGATACCAGTCTGGTCGAGGTTTCTGTCTAAAACTATCTGACCCTCTGTAATGTAGCCTGTAAGGTCAGGTACAGGGTGGGTAATATCATCGTTTGGCATTGTGAGGATCGGTATCTGAGTTACTGACCCTTCAGAGCCCTTTATAACGCCTGCACGCTCATAAAGCGAGGCAAGGTCTGAATAGAGGTAACCTGGGTAACCCTTTCTGCCTGGGATTTCGCCCTTTGATGATGAAAACTCTCTGAGCGCTTCGGCATATGATGTCATATCGGTTAAAATAACGAGGATATGCATATTATGCTCATAGGCTAAATATTCTGCCGCTGTAAGCGCACAGCGAGGGGTTAAAATTCTCTCAATGATCGGGTCATTTGAGAGGTTTAAAAACATTACAACCTTCTGCAATACACCCGACTGCTCAAATGAACGCTTGAAATAATCGGCAACGTCATTCTTAACGCCCATAGCCGCAAAAACTACCGCAAACTCCTGACCTGAATCCTTTGCAATCTGAGCCTGGGATACAATCTGTACCGCAAGCTTGTTGTGAGAAAGACCTGAGCCTGAAAAGATCGGCAATTTCTGACCACGTATGAGGGTTGCAAGCGCATCAATTGATGAGATACCTGTATTTATATAGTTTCTTGGATAGCTTCTTGAAACCGGGTTTATAGGCAGACCGTTTATATCCATAAACTTATCAGGATAAATATCGCCAAGCCCGTCGATAGGCTTACCCGCACCGCTGAAAACTCTGCCCAGCATTTCCTTTGACAAAGGCATTTCCATAGGCTTACCTAAAAAGCGGGTTTTTGTATTTTTCAGCGACAAGCCTTTTGTTCCTTCAAAAACCTGAACTACCGCCTTTTCCTCTGACACCTCAACTACTCGCGCCAGGCGCTCAGAGCCGTCTGTAAGCTTTATTTTTGCGATCTCATCAAAGGCAACATCGCGCACTTTATCAATAACGGCAAGAGGACCGTCTATTCTGTCAAGACCGACATACTGTAAACTCATAATAGCCCTCCTACTTTGATTTTGATTTTTCCGAAAGCTCATAAACTGTATTTACAATCTCGCTTTCATATAAATCAAATTTTCCAAGATTATCATTTTCAATATCGTATTTCATCTTTACAAGCTTTTCAAAAAGCCCCGACTCGGTGAGCGTTGACATCACAACACCGTTTGCAATGGCACGCTGACAAACTCTGTAAAGGTCAAGGATAATTCTCATCATTCTGTACTGCTTATAAAGCGGAACATAGGTATCATCCTTATGGTAGGCATTCTGCTGTAAAAAGCCTACTCTTATGACCCTTGCTATCTCGATGATAAGCTTCTGGTCATCAGGCAGAACATCTGCACCGATGAGCTTTACGATCTCCATAAGCTTGCTTTCTTCAACAAGAAGGTTATTTATATTACGCTTTACCTGCATAAAATCGGTAGCAACGTTATTTTCAAAATATTCCTCTAAATCATCGGCGTATTCTGAATAGCTGGTTGTCCAGTTGATAGCAGGATAGTGACGCGCGTATGCTAAAGACTTATCAAGCGCCCAGAAGCATCTTACAAAACGCTTTGTATTCTGGGTTACAGGCTCTGAAAAGTCTGAGCCCTGAGGGGATACAGCCCCGATGATAGTTACAGAACCCTCTGCGCCATTCAGAGTATTTACATACCCTGCTCTTTCATAGAATTCTGAAAGACGCGATGGTAAGTATGCAGGGAAGCCCTCTTCTGCAGGCATTTCTTCAAGACGGCCTGAAATCTCACGCAGAGCCTCTGCCCAACGGGATGTAGAGTCAGCCATAATAGCGATATGATAGCCCATATCTCTGTAGTATTCAGCAAGAGTGATACCGGTATAGATCGAAGCCTCTCTTGCCGCTACAGGCATATTTGAAGTGTTTGCAATTAAAACTGTTCTGTCTGTGAGCGCCTTGCCGCTTTTAGGGTCGATAAGCTCTGAGAATTCCTCTAAGACCTGAGTCATCTCGTTGCCACGCTCGCCGCAGCCGATGTATACGATAATATCAGCGTCGCACCATTTTGCAAGCTGATGCTGAGTCATAGTCTTACCAGTACCAAAGCCGCCAGGAATAGCCGCTGTACCGCCCTTTGCAATAGGATTCAAAGAGTCGATAACTCGCTGACCCGTAATAAGCGGCTTTGAAATAGGCAGACGGTTTTTGACAGGTCTTGCTGTTCTTATAGGCCATTTCTGACAAAGGGTAAGAGATACCTCATCACCGCTCTGGGTTCTGATAACCGCTACAGTATCATTTACTGTATACTCGCCGTCAGGCATAACCTTTATAACCTCGCCGCTTTCTGACAACGGAGAGAGCATACATTTATGCTCAATAAGCGATGTTTCAGGGCAGGTAGCGTAAATGTCACCTGCGCAGAGCTTATCGCCTACCTTTACAGTTAAAGTAACGTCAAATTTTCTGTTTTCATCAAGGCTTGAAACCTCGCTGCCAGTTGCAATAAACGCACCGCTTTGCTTTTCAAGGTCACGCAGCGGACGTAAAATTCCGTCAAATATATTTGTAAGTATACCGGGGCCTAGAGTACATGACATAGCCATACCGCTGCCCTTTACCTCTTCACCCGGCTTTAAGCCTGTTGTAGATTCATAGACCTGGATCGTTGTAAAATCCGAGGATACACCGATAACCTCGCCTACAAGGCGCTTTGTGCCTACATAAACCATCTCTAGCATGGAGAAGTCTTTAGTATTCTTAACCTTTACAACAGGTCCGTTTATTGAATATATCGTATTCAATTTTACTCCTCCTCAAAGTTTAGTAGAGCTTCAGAAGCCCACGGTTTATAAAGGCTTCCTTTTCGTCACAAAGCATTGTATCAAGAGTATTATCAATTATTGTGCCCTGCTTTTCATTGTGTGCAAAAAATCCGCCAAGCTTTATTGAATTATCAGTAGTGACGGCTATGCTTGTCAGCTCCTTTACAAGCGCTGCATCCTCTGCTCTGACGCTGATACTGTCAGCAGATGTAACGCCTAAGAGCTTGTCTTTAAGCCAGCTTTTGTAGCTGTCTGTTTTTGTAAATCTGATAAGGTCATACTTTACATTTTCAAAGATAAGGTCTTCGAGCCTTTTGCGGTGCAAAAGTACCCTGCGCTGATTTTCAAGCTCAGATGAGGATATCTGCCTTACATATTTCTGCTCGATTTTCTTTTTCTGGTCTTTGATCCTGTCATAGGCAATCGCCAGCCCTTCGTCTGTTGAGCTTTCGATTATTTCCTCTTTCATAACAGCGGCTTCTTCAAGGATTGAAAAAATCTGCTCATCAACCTCTTTGTAGACAGCCTGACTGAATTTTCTAAGCTTTGCGCTTTCAAAATCGTTCATAAAATTCTCCTTTTCGGGCTACAGCTTTATGCCGATAGCCTCCTCAACGTATTTTGAAATAGTTGATGTGATCTGCGAGGTAGCGTGACGGTCAGGGATTTCAACAATAAGCGGTCTTTTAAAATTAAGCTTTATGTCATAAACCTGCTCTGAGCAAAGCTCAACGAGCTTCTCTGTCATAAGTATTACAGCTATATCTTCATTCTTTATCGCCTTTTCAAGCTCGCGCGATACCTCGGGCGCTGTATGAACACAAACGCTTTCAATGCCAGCTAAGCGCATACCCATCTGAGTATCAACATTATCTGAAATACAATAAAACTGCATACTTTCACCTCGCTTTTTAAAGCATAAAAATATTATAAGCTGTTGATGATAAGAATTGAAATCAAAAGACCGTAAAGAGCAATACCTTCACCCAAAACTACGAAGATAAGTGACTTTACAAATGACTTTGGCTCTTCTGCAACTGCACCGATAGCAGCAGGCGCACCTGCGGCAACTGCAATACCTGAGCCGATACATGAAAGACCTGTTACAAGCGCTGCACCGAGGTAACCCAGGCCCTTTGACATATCGTTTACAGCCTGTGGAGCCGCAGCTTCAATTTCAGCCGCTGATACAAAGCCGCCGAGCGGTAAAATGAGCGCTATAGCCATAACGCCGAAAAAGCCTACCAAGTTTACTAAAAATGCGTTTCTTCTCTTCTGCTCGTTATTTGCCTTTGAGATAAGTGTGTAAATAATAGGTGCGCAGATACAAACTACTGCTACGAGTGGTAAAATAAAAAGTTCCATAATTTTGTCCTCCAAAAATTTATAATCAAAATCTTAACCTTCAATTTCGGTTGTAAAATCAACTGATACGGGTTCAAACGGCTTACCGTCACCGTCATAGAAACGTGAGAATATTTCGTAAAATTCAAGTCTTATTACCTGAATTGCAACTATCATACCCTCCATAGCCATTACAAAGAGGTTACCGATTATAATAACTATCGGCGATGCCCCTGCTGAAACGGAGTTTGCAAGAGTCATAACTACGAGCATCATACCTGCGTGGGAGAGAATAAATCCGCCTACACGCAAAAATGACATTGTATTTGAAACGTAGCTGAGCATAAACTCAAACATTTCAAAGAAATTTTCTACAAAGAAGTTGCCGATACCGGTTTCTTCAGGGTCGTGACTTAAAATGAACTGGCGCTTTGTAATTAAGTTTGCAAGAGGCACTCGCATAAACATACATACAAGCGGGAGCACTATTACAAAAATCACATAGACAGGATTCAAAAGATTTATATCCGCAAGCATATTGAGCGCTACTGCGGCGATGATGCCGTCATAAAGTATCAGACCGCAAAGACCGTTTGCACCAAAGAGCGCTTTTTCAATATTCTTCTGCCTTAAACCCATTATGATATTCATTGAAATGGATATCGAAATGAGTACAACGCCTATTGCAACAGCGCCAAGCAGGATAAAGGTTGTTTCGTGGAAAACCTCCAGAGGCTTACCCGACCAGCCAAGCGCATGATAAACGGGGTCTAACAGCTCTTCAAAGCCGAATACCGAGCCATACATAAAGCCAAAGAACATACTCGAAAGACCGACTCTGGTGAGCATTCCGCCCGCTTTAATCTTCATAGCAAAGGTCATTATAAGACCTGCTAAGAATATCACAAAGCCCTGACCCAAATCGCCGAACATCAGACCGAACAGAATGGTATATGTCAGCGCAACAAAGGCTGTAGGGTTTATATCGTTATACGATGGCAGACCATACATCTCAACGAGCATTGCAAACGGTCTTGAGAAAAAGCCGTTTTTGAGCATTGTAGGAGGGGTTACAGACGCATCCGAGGATGGCGGCTTTAGCACCACTGAGATATTCTGGGAATTGTCAAAAAGCTTTGTAAAATAATCAGACTGAGCTTTCGGGATAAAGCCCTTGATGTAGAATTTGCCGTGAACGACCGCTACATTTTTTCTCAGCTCAAAGGTATCATTTTGAAACTTTAGCTTTGAAAAAACAGCGCAAAGCTCTTTTTCGTTTTCTTCTGAGAGCTTCTGCCTCTGAGCATTTAATTCTTCAAGCTGTTTTTTTGCAAGGGCTATCTCTGAATTAAGCTTTTCAAACGCCTCTTCAGGAGTACCCTTTAAAAAGTCAGGGATGTCAATAGTTTCAAAATAAAGTGATTTGAAGATATCGTCAGCTACTTCTATAGAGTCTGACGGCGCCATATACATACCATAGCAGTAGGTTTTTGTAATTTCCAGCGGTTCAAAGAAGAAAAGATTTTCATCAAAGTACGAAAGCTTTTTCTCGTTATCAGCAGGCATTCTGCCTATTCTTACCTTAACGTGTTCGCAGGCAAAAATCTGCTCAAAGTTTGCATTTAAGCCATGCAGGTGAGTAAGCTGCTTTATGATTTCTTCCTTCTTTAAAATCTCGGCTTCATATTCTGAAATTTTCTGAGTAATGCTCTGCGTCTTGTTTTCAAGCGCCAGAACATACTCTGAATATTCATCGGCATTTTTGAGCAGAACATCTGAATAATCAGTTCTCTTAAGCTTTATACCGATGTTTTCGGCTACCTTTACAAGGCGCTTTAATATATCAAGATAAGGGTTTTGCTCGTTGAGCATCTTAAGACCCTGACTGCCTACGCTGTCAGCAGAGGCAGGCTCGATATGAAAGCAGCCGCTTTTGCATAAAAGCACGAGCGCTTCATCAAGGCTTGTATACATACCGACTATGTTTACAAGCGTCATTTTCTCGATTCCCACTATATCACCATCCCTTTTAGTAGATTAAAATCTTGTTTATTTCATCCATATCAGCGCTGTATCTGATACCCTCGATAATGTTGGTAATATTTTCAACCTCCATATCGCATACGCCCAAAAACGCATATAGCGCTGTCGGGGCATTGCGGGTAACTGCAAGAGCGCGTTTTTTAAGCTTGAAGCGCACTCTGTTTACGCTGTCTTCTATAAAATCTTCATCAATGCCCGCAAGCTGTCTGCCGTAAGAGGTTTTTAAAAACGCAGACAGGAGTGCTTCAGGGGTTTGCGATGATAGTATTCTTATCATCTTTTTCTCCCCTAGTCTGCCGTAGAATGGCAGAGCTGAAGATAAAACCGTTTTTATATCCGCATTAAAATACTTTTTCATTCTGTATGCGTTTATGATATTTATAAGGTCAATTTCGTTTGTGATAAGGCCCTCAAGCTCTGCGGCTGTCTTTTTGTCAAACGAGCGCTTTGTATCTGACAGAAGCTTTTTATAGTAATATGTTCTCAGGCGCTTTTCACATTCAAAGTAATTTATGATACCCTTGCTGTCTGGCGAAATATCGCAGAGTATTTTATAGTAGTCTGTCTTTTCAAGGCATGTGAGGATATCCTGCATATTCTTTGATTTTGCAAGGGTTATCATATCAAAATCCGATTTTGAAATCAGGTATGCCGGGAGCGACTCAATAAAGCTCTCATCCTCGCCTGAATTTATATGCATTATACAGCTTAAAATCTGCTCTATCTCGTTTGCTAAGATCTCAAACTTATAAAAATCCGTCTTATCAAGCTGGCCAAAGCGGCATATACGCTCATAAAGCAGAAAGTTTGTTCTGTGTAAAAGCTCCTCTAAATATCCGCGGTGGACAGAGTTTACATCAACTGACGCGAGCGCATCGTGATAACGCTTTGTCTTTTTGAGATAGTCTGCAACCTCTGCAACGCTCTGACGGGTAAGCAGGTCCTTAAAATTCTGCGCTGTGAGCATATAGCCGTGAATGGCTCTTATCTTTGCAACCGTTGCATTTGATGTATATCGCTCAAGCATTTTCCCTGCCCCCTTTTTGAAACTTACTTTGTTATTCTATCAAAAATTTCCTTTTCCCACGCCTCGTGGTTTTGCTCAAATCTCTCATCGATAGTTTTTATCTTCTCGTCAGCAGAGGCTTTGAGCTCTTCTTCTGTCTCCTTAGCCCTTTGTGACTCCTGAGCCTCTATAACCTCAAGTCTGTGAGTAGCGCGCTCAACAAGCTGACCCTTTATCTTTTCACGCTCTTCTTCAGCGTCTAAGAGCATCTGCTTTTTTTCTTCCTTAGCTCTCGCTACCTTTTCTCTTGCATTTTTATCAATATCTAAAATCTGAGAAATAATATCTGCCAATTTACTCACCTCACAGCGAAAATTACACCTATTATATATTATACCTTTTCACACTTTTTTTCAACGTCTAAAAATATAAATTTACCCGACCTTTACCCTTTTGTTTTGTGCATTTTTTGCCTATTAAAATGCAAATTTGCAAATTTCTTCATTTTGCGGCAAATTATGTCATAATATGGCTTGATTTTTCAGCCGATTAGTAGTAAAATATATTAAGATTATTATTTTTGGAGGAATATAAAATGGCAAAATTTATCGTTGAAACTTCTGCAAGACACGTTCACGTTTCTCAGGAAGCTCTTGAAACACTTTTCGGCAAGGGTGCAACACTCACTCACAAGAAGGACCTCTCACAGCCTGGTCAGTACGCTTGTGAAGAAAGAGTTACAATCGTTGGCCCTAAGAAGGAGCTTGCAGGCGTATCAATTTTAGGTCCTGTAAGACCTGCTACACAGGTTGAGTTATCAGCTACAGACGCTCGTTCAATCGGCCTTACAGCACCAATCAGAGAATCAGGCGATGTCAAGGGCTCAGCTGCTTGTAAGATCGTTGGTCCTTGCGGCGAGATCGAAATTGAAGAAGGCGTTATCGTTGCAAAGCGTCACATTCACCTCACACCTGCTGACGCTGAGGAGCTTGGCGTTACAGATAAGGAAGTTGTCTGGGTTAAGATCAATACTCCTGAAAGAAGCGCAATTTTAGGCGACGTAGTTTGCAGAGTTCATCAGAATTTTGCAAGAGCTATGCACATCGATACAGATGAAGCAAACGCAATCGGCGCTACACCAAACCTTGAAGGCGAAATCATCAGACTTTAATAAAATACATTTACATAAAGCCGGCGCTTACAAAAACGTCGGCTTTTTTTATTTATCTTAAGAAACTCTTAAGGAATTTATCAACCTTTTCTTAAAGAGTAGATGTTAGACTTTTATCATAAAATGTATGAAGGAGAAAACCAAATGAACAAAAAAGCGTTATTTTTAGCGTGCGTTATGGCACTTTCACTCACATTTACCGCCTGCTCAGATGACAACAAGAGCAGTACAGATACTCAGGCTAATGCAGTATCAGACACGACAACAACCGAGCCGACAACAGCTACAACAACCGAGCCGACTACCGAAGCTACGACAACAACCGAGCAGGTTGATACAAGAGTTTTCAGAGAGTATGATACCGAATTTGAAATCAAGGAGGGTCAGAAGGTTTATTTTGGCGATGGAAGTGTAGCCTTTGAGGCAAGAGAAATTTTAGAATACACTATGGATGATATCGGCTACCACGATATTTCGCTCAAATACTCATTCTGGGTTGACGGTGTTGAATATCTCGGTATTGTATCCGCTATGGATGGCGATGAAGGACCGTATTTCGGAAGCATAGAGCCTGCAATAACCCAGAACCTTGTAGCTACAAAAATTTCCTTCGACGGCTGTACTGTCAGAATAAAAGAGCATACAGACATAAAAGAGCCTGTAATCTTAAGCGGCAACAGCGAAGTATGGTATACTGCCCCAGAGGATGTTTATATTGAAGCTGAAGACTATAACATCTATATTATGCAGGGCGTTACGGTTAGAGAGAGTATCAAAGAAGAAATTGATACATTCCTCGACATACTTACAGAAAAAACAGGCTATGAGCTTTTCAACGATTCTGAGTTTTCAAGGTATGATCTGACCGACCATTCATCGATTTTCGGGGATTCCTTTATAGGTGTAGCACCTGAAAAATTCTCAATATATCTTGTACCATACGAGGTATGCGTATCAAGCGCCGGCTCATCCTCGCTGGTTCTGAATCCTGAAAATGAAAATATTATCGATGACAGCGCAGCTTATGTATTCTTCCACGAGCTTGCACATTCATTCCATATGTCAAACGGTGTAGCCCTTAACAGAACTATGACCGAGGGTTATGCTACATATATGGCAGATGTTCTTCTGGACGAACATCCTGAATACGACTGTGACTTTGACTCAGAGATGAACTACTCAGTCATTTCATTTGATATTACCCCTCAGAACGCAAAGGAAATGTTTCTGACAGAATTTGAAGAGTCTCATGATTTTTATTGCTACGGATACCGTTTTATTCATTATCTTTTTGAAACCTATGGTGAAAGCATTTTCAGGGATATCGTAGAGGACGCTAACAAACAAAAGCCTGAATATCAGTATTTTGTAGATTCTCAGGTTACCTGTGACGCAGTTATCGAAAATACATCTGAAACCGTATTTGAAGACTTTGCAAATTGGCTGTCACAGAATGAGGATAGATTTGACGGAATTTAAACTATAAACAAAAGAAAGGTAGAAAACCAAATGAACAAAAAAGCGTTATTTTTAGCAAGCGTTATGGCGCTGTCACTTTGCTTTACCGCCTGTTCAGACGATGAAAAGAAAACAGAGAGCACAACAACAGAGGCTACCGAGGCGACAACTACCACAAACGCCCCTCAGCTTATCATCTCAGACTTGAACACGACCTTAAATGTTACAGAGAATAAACCTGTAATACCTGATGACGCTGTATTTGCAGAGTATGATACACAGTTTGAAATCTCACTCGACCAGAAGGTTTATTTCGGCGACGGCAACGTATACGTTGAGCTGAGAAGCATTCAGACAGACTCACGACCTGAAATAGATTATTATTCTACTACGGTTTTGTATACCCTTTGCATTGACGGTGAAGAAATAAATGGTCTCATCACTATTGATGACACAGAAGCCGCCCCTTACAACGCTTATCAGGATTATTATACCCCTCAGCGTCTTTTATGCTATGAAGCAGATCTGACAAGCGCTACTCTTTTGCTGACAGAAGAAACTGTCGCAAAAGAACCTGTAACCCTCAGCGGCAATGCAGATGAATGGTATACAGCACCTGAACACGTTTATTTAGAAGACGATAATATGGTAGTTTTCATCTACGACGGCGTTACAGTACCTTGCAACCTTTTAGATAAAATCTACAACTACATTGATATAGTAGAAGAAAAGTCAGGCTTTGAGTTTGATAATGATACAAAATTTGCTGCTGCAAAGCATACTGACCATTCATGGCTGTTTGACGAAACCTTTGCAGGCGTTGACCCGTTTGCTGAAAAATTTACAGTTTATATCGCACCGCATAGCGAGTCGATCTCATCAGCCTTCAACTCATATATTCTTATAAATCCGACTATCGATAACATTCTTGACGATTCATGTGCGCTGGACTTTGTTCACGAATTATCTCACGTTTATCACTTAAGAAACGGCGTTGATATGGGCAGAATTATGACAGAAGGATATGCTACTTATATGGCAGATGTTATTTTAACCGAGCATCCTGAGCTTTTATGCGAAAGTAACGCAGACGAAAGCTACAGATTAGTAGGCGTTGACGTTACAAAGGATAATGCAAAGGAGCTGTTTTTAGAATCATTCTCATTTGACTATGATAACTACTGCTACGGCTACAACTTTATGCACTATTTATTTGAAACCTACGGCGACAGTATTTTCAGAGATATTCTCAAAAGCGCATCTGAAAATATCGGTGAATATGACTACGAAATAAGCACATCAGCAGCCTGTGAGGCTATAATCAAAAACACAAGCGAAACTGTTTTTGAAGATTTTGCAGATTGGCTTTCACAAAATTAAAATATTCAATGGCACTATACAGCCAATTTTATGGCTTTCACGCCAGTAATAATGCCATCCTAAAAATCATACATAAAAAGATCAAAGACCGCTTTAAGATTTATTCTTAGCGGTCTTTGGTCTTTTTTAACCTTCAACAACACAAAAGACCGCCGAGGATTACTCCCGAGCGGTCTTTTGCTGCATAGTAAAACAGTTGTCAAATATTTCTATTTGACACTCTATTTTATCGGTTTTGAATCCTTGAGCTCAACTACTCTGTTGAAGGTATTTTCATTCTTTGAGTCCTTACAGAAGTAGCCTAAACGCACAAACTGGAACTTATCGCCAGCCTTGGCATCCTCAAGGCACTTTTCGAGCTTACAGCCCGTTTTGGTAACTACTGAGTCAACATTTAAGTAATCATCAAATGTCTTATCCTCAGGAATAGCACCTGTATTTTCAATAGTAAACAGCTTATCGTAGATTTTAACATCAGCGTCAATGCAGTTATCAGCTGATACCCAGTGGATCGTACCCTTAACCTTTCTGCCATCAGTTGCAGGGCCGTTTGAGCTTTCAATATCGGCAGTACAGATAATCTTATCGATAGTACCGTCAGCATTGTAAACAGTTTCCTTGTGCTTGATGATGTAAGCGCCCATAAGTCTTACCTCGCCCTCAGGCTTTAAGCGGAAATACTTTGGCGGTGGGTTATCTGAAAAGTCATCAGCGTCGATATAGAGAGTTTTTGTAAACGCTACCTGACGCTTGCCCATAGCTTCATCGTTAGGGTTATTTACAACCTCAAAATACTCTGTCTTATCAGCAGGGTAGTTTTCGATTTCAACCTTGATAGGATCAAGTACTGCTATTCTTCTAGGCGCTGTCTGGTTGAGCTCATTTCTGATACAGTGCTCTAAAAGCGCTATATCAACGATTGAGAGGCTCTTTGAGATACCTGCGCGCTGAACAAAATCAAAGATTGCAGACGCTGTATAACCACGGCGGCGAAGACCGCACAATGTTGGCATTCTAGGGTCATCCCAGCCGTCAACAGTCTTGTTTTCAACGAGCGCTCTTAAATATCTCTTACTCATTACTGTATTTGTAACGTTGAGACGAGCAAATTCATACTGATGAGGGTCACGCTCAAAGCCTACATTTTCAACAACCCAGTCATAAAGAGGTCTGTGGTTTTCAAATTCGATAGAACACATTGAGTGAGTAATGCCCTCAAGAGCATCCTGAATAGGATGAGCAAAGTCATAAAGAGGATAGATACACCACTTATCGCCCTGTCTGTGGTGACCCATATGAACTATTCTGTAAATAGCAGGGTCACGCATATTGATGTTAGGGGATGACATATCGATCTTTGCTCTTAAAGTACAATGGCCGTTTTCAAACTCGCCATTCTTCATCTTTTCAAAAAGCTCTAAGTTTTCTTCAACAGAACGGTTTCTGTAAGGTGATTCCTTACCTGGCTCTGTCATAGTACCTCTGTATTCACGCATCTGGTCACTTGAAAGGTCACAGACGTAAGCCTTGCCCTCCTTGATGAGCTTTACTGCGAATTCATAGGTTTTTTCAAAATAGTCACTACCGTAGAAGATGTTGTCAGGAGTAGCGCCCAGCCAGTTTAAATCCTCAATGATTGAGTCAACATACTCTGTATCCTCTTTTGTAGGGTTTGTATCGTCAAGACGAAGGTTGAACTTACCGCCGAATCTCTTTGCAGCGGTGTAGTTGATGTAGATAGCCTTTGCACTACCGATATGCAGATAGCCGTTTGGCTCCGGTGGGAAACGGGTGCAGATGCTCTCAACCTTACCCTCTTCCAAGTCAGAAGAGATTATGTCAAATAAAAAATTGCTTGTTTCTTCCATTGTTTTAACCTCGCTTTAAAAATAAGCTACTATATATATTACAACGTTTTTATAAATTTGTCAATTCTTGCATTGACCTTTTCTTTACCGAGTAACTTTTCAACAGCAAAAAGGTCTGGAGAATTGAGCTTACCCGTTACTGCTACTCTGATAAATGAGCTTACATCCGCAACGTTGCCCTTATATGCATCAGGGTTTGCCTTGTATTCCTTCATATTTGTACAGAAGCCATACTTTTCAGAAATAGCCTTTACATTTTCAAACCATTCATTCTGATCAGCCTCATTGCCGCTTGTTGCCTTGTAGTCATTTAAGATATTTATGATATCTTCCTTTGCAAACTTTTCATCGAGCTTGTCCTCGTAAACGAAGTATTCATCAAAGAAAAAGCCCATATAACCCTTAGCGTCTGCCCAGGTGCCGAGGTCCTTTCTTGGCTTGTTGCCGCCACGACCGATAGCAAAGATGCCCTTTGTAAGCTCTTCATCACGGGTGAGCACCTGATAGAAGTCGTTATCGTATTCCTTTGCCCATGCAGTTACGTTATCGTAAACCTCCTGAGCTGTATAGCGGGATACTAAATTCTTGCTGACGTCTGTGAGCTTTACTAAGTCAAACAGAGAGCCTGAAGCGCTCATCTTCTTTATTGAGAACTCGAATTCTGTAGCCTTTTTATCAGGGTTAGCCTTGCGCCATTCTTCAAAGTTTGAATTGAGGAGTGTCAATACATACTCGATAACGCTCTCAGTTGGATAACCCTCCTGGATATAGTATGTCATACCGGCGCCCTTATCACGCTTTGAGAGCTTTTTCTT
>CALBJC010000156.1 GCA_937892655.1 uncultured Clostridia bacterium
GTTTCTGGAGAGATGTGAATGTAACGGATTTTAGCGAAGCAAATTTTGTAGAATATAGTTTGGATATGCCACTGCCGGAGACTGTAGAGGATTCTATGCCGGAAAATGCAGATTGGCCGAGATTGGAACAACCAGAGCCGGTTGCATCAGTACAAAAAGAAATCATAGAGGATGCGGAGCAGGAATCTTTGCATACCATGGAAATTCCGATGCGCAATGTTTTTCCTTCATATACTATGGAAGACATTTGGCAGAATTTTAAGAGAACCAAAGAACTCAATCGTTAAACAATATACTAAGTTGTTTTCTTATGATAACATTGAGCTTGAGTTTGAAGAAGATGCGTTAAGAGAGATTGCTAAGAAAGCAATTGAACAAAAAACCGGTGCCAGAGGTTTGCGTTCGATTATTGAAGGCATACTTATGGATTCTATGTTCAACACTCCATCAGACGATAAAATCAAGAGAGTTATCGTTACAGCTGAGTGTGTTAAAGATGGCAAAGAACCCAAGATAGTTAAGTAATAACAAAAACTCCCGAGAGCAGTATTCTCGGGAGTTTTTAGTTTATCTGATATTCTTTAAATCTTCAAGGTTGTATGGCGTTAACTGGTAAACGCAATAGTTGAGCCAGTTTGAATACATAAGATTTGCGTGACCGCACCAATTAAAATAAGGAGGTAACTGGTCATTGTTATCAGGAAAGTAATTCTTAGGCATCTGAATATCAAGACCTTTATTTAAATCTCTGAAGTATTCACCAGCTAAAGTCATTCTGTCATATTCAGAATGACCAGTAATAAAGAATTTTCTGTTTGCCTGATCGCAAACCAAGTATACGCCACTTTCTTCAGAAGTTGAAAGAACCTCAAGATCAGGTATCTTTTCAATATCTTCAAGCTTAACTTCTGTATGTCTTGAGTGGGGAACTAAGAAAATGTCATCAAAGCCCTTTAACATAGGGTGAGTACTGGAACGAACAGTGTGTTCAAAAACGCCGAACATCTTTTTAGGTAAATGATACTTAGGGACGCCATAATGGTAGTAAAGACCTGCTTGCGCACCCCAGCAAATATGGATAGTTGAAAAAACGTGAGTTTTAGTCCACTCCATTATTTCACAAAGCTCATCCCAATAATCAACATCCTCGAATTCAAGATGCTCAATAGGTGCACCGGTAATGATCATACCATCGTAATGATTATTCTTGATTTCAGGGAAGGTTTTATAGAATGTAAGCATATGCTCTTCTGATGTGTTTTTAGATTTATGTGAAGAAACCTGAACAAGCTCAATGTCAACCTGTAAAGGCGTGTTACTTAACAAACGTAGAAGCTGAGTTTCTGTTTCAATTTTCTTTGGCATTAAGTTAAGAATAGCTATTTTAAGTGGTCTAATATCCTGATGTTCGGCACGGTCAGATGTCATAACGAATACATTTTCATTAATAAGCGTCTGAAAGGCTGGTAATTTATCTGAAATTCTAATCGGCATAATATATCTCCATTCATATATAATATTTAAGTATATCACAAACAGAAAAAATATACAAGATTATTCCGAAAATACTTTGTTAATAGAAATTTTTATTGACCTTTTTGCAGAAAAATGGTATGATATTATAGAATAGTTATGTGATTTCTTAAAATAAGAAGGGAAGACAAAATACGATGAAAGTAACTTTACTCGCTCATACTCCTGAACCGGAAAAGCTAATTGCTGCAGCTGCAAAGCTTTGCTATGCAAGTGCAGATATTGATACAGTTTTAGATGGCCTTACTGAAGAAAAGATTACCAGCTTTTTGAATATGCTTTCGGATATAGGTCATGAAAGTCCTATTGAGCATATTACTTTCACTTTTGGTATTGAAGGCGTTTCCCGTGCTTTGCTTGCTCAGATCACACGTCATAGAATTGCATCCTTTTCTGTACAGAGTCAGAGATATGTTGAGGAGAAGGATTTTCAGTTTGTTACTCCTCCTGAGATAGCAAGTAATCCTGAAGCTCTCGAAATTTTCAATCAGCAGATGAATAGCGCAATTACTACATATAATAAGCTTACTGAAATTCTTAAAGCTAAACATTATGAAACATTCTTATCTACAGGCATCGATGAAAAGCAGGCTATGCAGAAGGCTACTAAAAAGGCTATCGAGGATGCACGTTTTGTTCTTCCTAACGCTTGTGATACGAAGATGATTGTTACTATGAATGCACGTTCACTTTTGAATTTCTTTAAGCTCAGATGTTGTCACAGAGCACAGTGGGAAATTAAAGCTGTAGCAGACAGAATGCTTGAAGAAGTATGTAAGGTTGCTCCTACAGTATTTAAAAATGCAGGACCTGCCTGTGTCAAGGGCGCTTGTGCTGAAGGTAAAATGACTTGTGGAAAAATGCTCGAAGTAAGAGAGTTTTATAAGAATATGAAAGGTAACATCTGATTTATGTTGGATTTTAAACCTTTAAATGTTTCTGACAGAGAATGGGTCAATGGTGCAATAAAAGAGTCCGGATTTATGATTTGTGAGTCCTCTTTTGCAAATAATGTTGCGTGGCAAAGGCTAAATAACACAAAAGCCTGTAAATGTGATGAATTCTGTATTTTAAAATCTCAGTCTGGTGACGAGTTTTATTATGACTTCCCATTTGGTCTGAATGTCAACTCATCTTATGATGATTGTAAAAGAGCATTAGATTATATCTTTTCTGATGCAAAAGAGAATGGTTATAATAAAGCGGTTATAACCTCGGTAACTGAGGAGTTTTTGCCTCTTTTTGAAAGCTTTTATGCGGGTTTATACACATGTTCAACCGATGAAGCTCATGATGATTATATTTATCTTTCTGCAGATTTGATTGAGCTTAAAGGGAAAAAATATCATTCAAAAAGAAATCATATTGCAAATTTCAAAAAGAATAATTGGCGATTTGAACGTATAAACAGTACAAATATTGATGATGCTTTTGTTTATACAATAGGCGTTTATAACTCTCTTGATGATGATAAGCCTTTATCTACAATTGCTGAACAGTATGCTATCAACACCTATTTTACGCATTTTGATGAGCTTGAATTGTGTGGCGGAATTTTATATATGAATGACGAAATTGTGGCTGTTACAATCGGTGAACGTTTAAATGATGAAACATTTGTTGTTCATATTGAAAAGGCTGAAAAGAATGTAAATGGTGCTTATCCAACAATTTGCAATGAGTTTTTAAAAGAATTTGCTACTGATTACAAATACATAAACAGGGAAGAGGATCTGGGCATTGAAGGCTTGAGAAAGTCTAAAATGTCATATTACCCTTGTTTTAAAATTAAGAAATATACTCTTACATTCAATATGGAGGATTTAAAATAATGATATATTGTTTTTTAGCAAACGGTTTTGAAGAGGTTGAAGCGTTGACTCCTGTAGATTGCCTGAGAAGATGCGAGCTTGAAGTTAAAACTGTCGGTATTGGTTCAAATATAATTACAGGCTCACATGGCATTTCAGTTTTAACTGATTTGGTTGGTGAAGAAATTAACCTTGATGAAAATCTTGATATGATTATTCTTCCTGGCGGTATGCCCGGAACTCTTAACCTGGAGGCTTCTGTTATCGTTAAGAGTGCAATTAACTATTGTATTGATAATAATAAAATCATTGGTGCAATATGTGCTGCACCTTCAATTCTTGGTCATATGGGACTGCTTGATGGTAAGAAAGCAACTTGTTTTCCAGGATTTGAAGATCAGCTTTTTGGTGCTGATGTTTGTTCAGATCTTGCTTGTTGTGATGGTAATATAATAACAGCTAAAGGTGCAGGCGCTGCATTGCAATTCAGTTATAAGCTTATCGAAAAGCTGATTTCAAAAGAGCGTGCTGATATTCTTATGGGTTCACTTCAATGCAGATAAGCAATATCACTGAGCAAAAAAGATTGTTGAGATCTAAGTATAAAGCTATCAGAATTTCAAATATTGATAATAAGTGCGCATCTGATGTTGAGGTTTTTAATAATATTGTTTCGTCAGGATTGTTGCTTGACATCAGTCGTGTATTTGTTTATGTTTCAACTGAAATTGAGGTGGATACAAAAAATCTGATTACTTGGCTTTTTGAAAGAAATGTCGAAGTGGTTGTTCCTAAATGTGATCCAAAATCCTGCGAAATGAGGTTTTATCTTATTTCTTCTTTCGATGATTTAGAATCGGGTAACTACAATATTTTAGAACCTGATATTAAGAAGTGTGTGTTGGCTGATAATGTTGATAAAGCTATATGTATTGTTCCGGGATTATCTTTTGATAAGAACGGATTCAGACTTGGCTTTGGAAAAGGATATTATGACAGATTTTTAGCTGATTTTAAAGGAATAAAAATTGGCTTATGTTATGAGAACTGTGTATCTGATAGTCTTCCTCGTGACGAGTATGATATATCTGTAGACTTTTTGATTACTGAAAAACGTATAGTAAAATTTGATAAGGAGGTCTAAAATGGATATCAAAGATTTTGATTTGAATGAAATTGAATCAAATAATAGCAATCGTACTGAATCAGTATCAGATGATGAAATTGATGCTATTTTAGCTTCAGTAAATAATAAAGTAGTAAATGAAGATAATGATGATTCTATTCAGAATGTGTCTGATTCAGATGATATGAATGATGAAATGACAGCTTCTTCTGGTGATTCTGAAGAATCCGAAAATACAGAAGATAATGAATCTGATGAATCGGCAGAAGCTCAAAAATTTGAAATCAATATTCAGTATGAAGATGATGAATTTGAGAGTGAAGATTTTGAAGATGATGATTATGATGATAAACCAAAGCGTCGTCGCAGGAAGGTTGTGCAGGGCGCTAACAACAGTGTCTTTGGCGGATTGCTATTAATTATTATCATTCTTTGCTTATCAGGTCTTATTGCGCTTACAGGTATTACTGTTGGTAAAGATATTCTTGGATTTGGCGATTCTTCAAATACAATTACAATTAATATTCCAGAAGGTTCTACACCTAATGAAATAGCACAGATTCTTCACGATGAAGGAATTATTCAGTTTACTGACGTATTTATGTTCATAGTAAAGCTGAGTGACGGAAACACTATGTATCCTGGTGACATTGAACTATCTTCAAACATGAGTTACGAAGCTATTATTAATCGACTTTGCACAATGAGAGAAGAAAAGCCTGTTGCAAAGATAACTTTCCCTGAAGGTATCAGATTGTATGAAGCTGCACAGCTTCTTGAACAAAATGGTGTTTGTAGCGCTGCTGATTTCATCTATACATTTAATAATACTGTGTATGGCTATGATTTTGAGGATATGGTTGAAAGCAATAAGCTTGAATTCTACAAGATGGAAGGCTATTTGTTCCCTGATACCTATGAATTCTATCTGGGGGATTCTGCCTACAACGTTGCTAAAAAGTTCAAAGCAAACTTTGCTTCAAAGGTAAACTATAATATGCTCGACAGAGCGCAGCAACTGGGATATTCACTTGATGAAGTAATTACTCTTGCTTCAATTGTTCAGATGGAAGCAGGAGAAGAAAGTGAAATGAAAATGGTTGCATCTGTATTTATCAACAGACTTAATAATTCAGCTGAATTCCCAAGACTTCAGTCTGATACTACTGATAATTATGTAAATGAAATTATTAAGCCAAATTCTTCAATTGCTTATCAGGAAATGTATGATGCTTATGACACTTATATTGGCTTAGGATTACCGCCTGGACCAATCTGTAACCCGGGTATTGAAGCAATAGAAGCGGTTTTATATCCTGAAAAGACCGATTACTATTATTTCTGTTCAAATATTGAAACCCGTGAATTTTTCTACGCAAAAACGCTGGCTGAACATAATGAAAATCTCAAGCTTGCAAATCTTGCGTAACTGGAGGACACTAATAAATGGATCTGAATAGAATTGAAGTTTTGTCTCCTGCAGGAGATATGGAAAGACTTCAAGCAGCACTTGATTTTGGCGCAGACGCTGTATACCTCGGCGGTCAAGCTTTTGGTATGCGTGCATCACCTGCAAATTTCACTGATGAAGAATTAAAAAAAGCCGTCGAAATTGCTCATAAAAGGGGAGTAAAGGTTTATCTTACATGTAATACTCTTCCTAGAAATAACGAAATCATTCACTTTGAGCAATTTATAAAGAATGCTGAGGCATGCAAGGTGGATGCTGTTATCGCTAATGATATAGGCGTATTATCGCTTATCAAGAAATATACTCCCGATATGGAAGTTCATATTTCTACTCAGGCTGGTATTGTAAATTTTGTCACTGCTAATGAGTTTTATAGAATGGGTGCCAAACGAGTGGTTTTGGCAAGAGAATTATCTCTTGATGAAATTGCGCAAATCAGGGATAAATGCCCGCCTGAAATGGATATTGAATGCTTTGTTCATGGAGCCATGTGCGTTTCTTTTTCTGGCAGATGTTTATTATCAAACTATCTTGTTAACCGTGATGCTAATCGTGGTGAATGTGCACAGCCTTGCAGATGGGGATATCATCTGATGGAAGAAAAGCGTCCTAACGAATTCTATCCTGTTTTTGAAGATGAAAAGGGAACATATATTCTCAATGCCAAGGATATGTGTATGATTGACAACATTGACAAGCTTGTTAAAGCGGGCGTAAATAGCCTTAAAATCGAAGGTAGAGCTAAGTCTTCTTACTATGTTTCTGTTGTTACAAATGCTTATAGAATGGCTGTGGATTGTTTTAAATCGAATCCTGAATGCTTTGAGCTTCCGCAATGGGTAAAGGATGAAGTTTTCAAGGTATCTCACAGAGCGTATTGTACCGGATTCTTCTTTGGTCATCCGAAGGATTGCAGACAGTATTATGAAAACGGGGGATATGTAAG
>CALBJC010000157.1 GCA_937892655.1 uncultured Clostridia bacterium
GGGCGAGCCATTCATTTGCTTTCACAAACTGATAAGTGTCGCGCTGAGAGGCTCTCCCTCAGGGAGAGCTGTCACGAAGTGACTGAGAGGGTACACCGCAGGCACCAATGGTCGCCCCTACGGTTGTGAGGGGTTGTAGCCTTTTACGTTCATATAAAGTTTACATCATATCTTTTTGGCTTTTTGCTCTTTTGGTTTCATATTTTAATATCTCATATTCATATTATCCGCTTTAAAACGTTTAAGTTTGGGGTGGGTGTTTTTGTTTGTTGTGTTTTACCAAATAGCTCCTTTTCGCTTTTTGCAAAATGCACATTGACAACGTTTACATAATTTTGTTATACTAAGCGCATAAAGGGTAGGCGGATAATGATGCTTTGACAGCATTTTTTCGGCTGCTTAAAATTTTAATATTGGTTTATGGCGTTAAATGCTTTTATGCCAAAAATCAGATTGGAGAAGAATATGACTACAAAATTTAAAAAGTCATTGGCGGCAATGGTGGCTCTTGCTATGCTTTGTATGAGCGCTTGCGGCGGTAAGGGTGACAGC
Organism: uncultured Clostridia bacterium; assembly: GCA_937892655.1. Lineage (GTDB taxonomy): Bacteria > Bacillota > Clostridia > Oscillospirales > Ruminococcaceae > CALBJC01. The sequence goes on from CALBJC010000157.1 coordinate 553, forward strand.
TCGTCCTCGGCTGACAATGCAGTGGATAACGCCGGCGGCAATGATACCGCGCAGGAATTATATATCAGCGATACTTTCAGCTACTCTCAGGTTTCAATGGGCGGCGGCGGCTTTGTAACGGGCGTTTTCTCAACCTGTGAAGAGGGCGTTTATTATGCCCGTACCGACGTTGGCGGCGCTTACCGTTGGGACGATGATGAGGGCAAGTGGATAGCGCTTTGTGCTTTCGTTGATGAAAACGAGGTAGGCTATCTTGGTATTGACGGTATGGCTATTGACCCTACAAATGCGGGCAAGATCGTTCTGGCGGCAGGTACTGAATATTTCAACGGCGGTCAGACAGCTATGCTCGTTTCAGATGACTATGGTGTTACATTTGATATTGTGCCCGTTACTGATATGATAAGAGTTCACGGTAACGGTATGGGCAGAGGTAACGGCGAGCGAGTTGCTTTTGACCCGACAAACACAAACAAGATTTTTGTAGGCGGCAGAACGGGCGGCCTTATCCGTTCAGATGACGGCGGCAAGACATTTACAAAGGTTGAATCATTCCCGGTTGACCAGACTGCAAACGGCGTTGGTGTAAACAGCATTTTAGTAGCTGAAAACGGCGACATCTACTGCGCTGTTTCTCAGGCAAAGGATGAAAATGTTTACGTTTCAAAGGATGACGGCGCTACCTGGAATGTGGTAACAGCCCTTTCAAACCGCTTTATGGTTCAGAGAATGCGCTTTGACTCAAACGGCGATATTATCGTTACCCTCGGCGGCAGCGAAGGTCCTCACGGCGGTGACCACGACGGCGTAATTTTAAGATATGACCCTGATTCTGATACAGCAGAGGATATTTCAATGAACCCGAACAAGTGCGGCGACTGTATTGCGCACCCACAAAATCCTGACTGGCTTTTGGCTTGTTCTGAAGATTACTGGGTAGCACAGCCACACGGCGCATGGGGCGACTACTTTATTATCTCAAAAGACGGCGGCGAGACCTGGACTAATATAAACGATAAGATGACAGTAACAAACGGCGGCGTTGACTGGGTTACAAATGCGGCTATGCACTGGTCGAGCTGTCTGATGATTGACCCGTTCAATCCTGATACAGTTATGACAGTTTCGGGTAACGGTATCTGGAGATGTGACAACATCTGGGATGAAAACCCTGAATTTTATTTCTTCTCAAACGGCGTTGAAGAAACAGTTCCGTTTGATGTAGTGTCAGTGCCAGATGGCCCGCTGCTCACAAATATCGGTGACTATGACGGCTTTATCCAGCCTGACGCTTTCACATTCGGCAAGGCTTATTCTCCGCAGATGGGCTCTGCTTCATCATCAGCAGTAGCATATCAGGATACACAGATTATGCTTCGAGTTGCAAACTCATCACAGCCATACCTCTCAACTGACGGAGGCAATACCTGGAAGCCGACATCAGCTTCAACTGGCGCTTCGGGCGGCGTTGTAGGCTTATCGGCAAACGGCGACAGACTCTTCTGGTCACCTTCAAGCGATATGTCAGTTTACTACTCTGAAGATTTAGGCGAGAACTGGACAAAGGCAGAGGGCATCTACGGCCCTGCGTATGTAAAGGGCGACGCTTTTGACAATAACGTAGTATACGCTGCAACTGCAGGCAGATTCTGCGTAAGTACAGACGGCGGTAAGACCTTTGCAAGAACACTCGAGAGCATGGGCGGCAATATCCGCTTTGCAGTTGACGTAAATAACGCAGGTACAGTTTACTATATCGGCAATACCCTTATGAAATCCGTGGACTACGGCAAGACCTTTGAAACCGTAGGCACTCTTTCAAGAGTTGAGGCTATGGGTATTGGTAAGGGTAAGGATGATATGACACCTGCTATCTACATCTACGGTCAGCCTACAGCTGATGATGTAAAGGGTGTTTGGTGGTCAAACGATGGCGGTAACACCTGGGCGAGAGTTGACGATGACCTTCACCAGTATGGCGGTACAGGCAACGGCGGTATGGTTGCAGGCGACTGGAATACATACGGCAGATGCTATATGTCAACAGTAGGTATGGGCGTTGCGTGCTTTGATTTAATTGACAAAAACTAACCTTGCATACAATATTAAGAAGACCGACAGGGTAAAACCTGTCGGTTTTCTTTATCTTAAAAAATAATAGATAAGCCCGTATACTGCGCTGGCGGCTATACCGTATAGGATAACGGGGCCTGCGATTGTAAAAATTTTAGCACCAAGACCGAGTATCAAGCCTTCTGATTTAAACTCTATTGCGGTAGATGAAATAGCGTTTGAAAAGCCTGTAATGGGTACAAGCGTACCTGCCCCGCCGTGCTTTGCAATCTTTGAGTATACCCTCAGCCCCGTTAAAAGTGCCGAGAGAAAAATAAGCGTTACAGAGCATAGCGTTGAGGAGGTTTTTTTATCAGCGCCAAGGCTCATATAAAGCTCAATAAACCCCTGCCCCAAAGCGCAGACAGCTCCGCCGATCAAAAAGGCTTTCGGGATATTGAGATACCATTTTGACCTGCTCTCATACTGCGAATACAAAAGCTCATACTGCGTTTTGCTCATATTATTCATAATGTTCACCTCAGGCTTAGGGTGTGCAGAGAGTGGGGAAATATACGTTTTCCTGCACAATTACGTTCTTAATAGAACTTTGTGCAGAAATAGCGACTGGATGAAAACCTTTCGCCCCGCACCGCAAATGTGAAAACACATACCTCGCCGCGCACTCTGACGTTCTAAGGGATGATATGTGAAAATGTGCGGATATTGTGACAGAGATACCGATAATACTACCGTCAGGCTCCCTCAGACCACCTTTGGTGGTTTTGCTCCCCTCTCGGAGGGAGGCAAACAGGCGCACAATGCAAGATAAAATTCGCACTCTGCCGCACGTATCAACGCACTACGGGGATTTATCATCCTGTGTAGGGGCGATTCACGAATCGCCCGAAAACAATCTGCAGATACAACGGCGTTTGCTGCCTTCTCCGCCCCGCACCCACAAAACATTAAAATCCGCACCCTACCGCACGCACTGATGTAGTGAAGAGGCTGGGCGCAAAAATGCTACGCATTTCGTGAATCGCCCCTACAGAACGAACAAAGCTAAGATATTAACAATCCTGAGAATATAAACAAACTACAACGCCTAGTCAGCGATTCTGCCCCTACAGAACGAACAAACCTTAGAATATAAACAAACCATACTACCCAGCCAGCGATTCTGCCCCTACAGAACGAACAGTATGCGGTATATATCAAGCCATAAAAAGACAAAATTGTCAATTGTCCATTGTCGATTGAAAAAGCGTCAAAGACACGCAAAAGTAAAATCGACATCAACCTCTATCAGAGGTTAAAATCCATTCGCCAAAGGCGAACACATTGATTGTGCATTGTGCATTGTGCATTGTGCATTGATAGTGTCGTCTTGTGCAAAGTGCTGAAAATTGCGAAAATATCAAAAATTGTTTGAGAGTAGCTCAAAATAGTGGTATACTATAAGATGTATTATTGCCTATTTTTATTGATATAGATAATATTGAGTTGAATTTAAAGGAGTTATGAAAAATGTTATTCAAAAAGGATATAGGTATTGACCTTGGTACTGCTAATACTCTTGTTTTTATGAAGGGTAAGGGTATCATCATCCGTGAGCCTTCTGTTGTTGCGGTTGAAACAAAAACAGAAAAGGTTCGTTGCGTAGGTAAAGAGGCTAAGGATGTTATCGGTAGAACACCTGGCTCTATCGTTGCTGTAAGACCTCTTAAGGACGGCGTTATCGCTGACTTTGATATGACTACAAATATGCTTCAGGAATTTATCAGAAAGGCTCTTGCAAACTCACTTTTTGCAAAGGCAAGAGTTGTTATCTGTATTCCGTCAGGCGTTACAGCAGTAGAAAGAAGAGCTGTTCAGGATGCCGCAGTAGGCGCAGGCGCTAAGAAGGTTTCTATCATTGAAGAGCCTATGGCTGCAGCTATCGGTGCTGGTCTTCCTGTTGCAGAGCCTACAGGCTCAATGATCGTTGATATCGGCGGCGGTACTTCTGAGGTTGCTGTTATCTCACTTGGCGGTATCGTTACATCACGTTCTGTAAGAGTGGCTGGTGACGAGTTTGACCTTTCAATCATCAACTACATCAAGAAAAAGTATAACCTGCTCATCGGTGAAAGAACTGCTGAAAACGTAAAGCTTCAGATCGGTTCTGCATTCCCTGGCGAGTATGACTCTGAAATGGATATCAAGGGTAGAAACCTGCTCACAGGTCTTCCTGAAAATATCACCATAAACTCTGCTGAGATCAGAGAAGCTTTAGCTGAACCATTATCACATATTATCGAAGCTATCAAGATCACTCTTGAAAGAACTCCACCTGAGCTTGCAGCCGATATTATCGACCAGGGTATTACCCTCGCTGGCGGCGGTGCGCTCTTAAAGGGTCTTGACAAGCTTATCAACAACGAAACAGGTATGCCTGTTTACATTGCTGAAGATCCGCTCGATTGCGTTGCTCACGGTACAGGCCGAGTTTTAGATGACATTGATGAGCTTCACGATGTTCTCGACAACGACGATTCAAGATACTATTAATCTGCATTGTAAGGGGTAAAAACGAGTCAGCTTGTTTTTACCCTTTTGGTTTTTGAAGGCGGTTGCGTCAGTACCTTCTCATAGTGCCTGCGGAGAACCCTCTCCGAACCACCTTTGGTGGTTTTTACCTCATCCCTGAGGGAGAGGCATTCAGTGCGACACTTATCAGTTTGTGTAGACGAATAAATGGCTCGCCCTTTGGGAGAGCTCCCGCGTTAGCGGGTGAGAGGGGATGGACAGTAGGGGCGATTCACGAATCGCCCGAACCAATCTTCAGGCACAACGGCATTCGCTACCTTCTCCGCCCCGCACCATAAAGCATAAAATCCGCACTTCGCCGTACGCACCGATGTAGTGAAGAGGCTGGGCGCAAAAATGCTACGCATTTCGTGAATCGCCCCTACAGAACGAACAAAGCTAAGATATTAACAATCCTGAGAATATAAACAAACTACAACGCCTAGTCAGCGATTCTGCCCCTACAGAACGAACAAAGCTAAGATATTAACAATCCTGAGAATATAAATAAACTACAACGCCTAGTCAGCGATTCTGCCCCTACTCGACTTGAGGGGATAAAAAGTTGAAATGGCATTACAGAGTGACCATTGCCACAGTATCCGCAGTTTTGCCGACTTTGTATAAAACAAAAACGCCGAAGGCATAAGCCTTCGGCAGATTCTGATTATTTTGTAATTTTACAGTTTTATAAGCTCAAAACAAAGCTGAAAGTAATCCCGATTATCAATCATTATAAAACCTGTTCATATTAAAATAAATTCCCTTTTTCTCTAAAAGCTCAGCGTGAGTACCCTGCTCGGCAATACCGTCTTCTGTCAAAACTAAAATCTTTGTGGCGTTTCTGACAGTTGTTAAGCGGTGAGCGATAGTAAAGGTAGTTCTGCCCTTGGCAAGACGCTCGAGCGACTCCTGAACGAGCTTTTCAGACTCGTTGTCAAGCGCCGAGGTCGCCTCATCTAAAATGAGAATAGGCGGATTTTTTAAGAATAGACGTGCTATAGATATCCTCTGCTTCTGACCGCCCGAGAGCTTTACACCGCGCTCGCCGACGTAGGTATCATAACCGTCAGGGAGCGAGTTTATAAACTCATCAGCGCCGGCGAGGGCTGCTGCTTTTTTAACCTCATCAAGCGTAGCGCCCGGCTTGCCGTAGCTTATGTTTTCAAAAACCGTTCCTGAGAAAAGGTAAACATCCTGCGCTACAACGCCAACAGCACGGCGAAGAGATGATAAAGTACAATCTCTTATATCGACCCCGTCGATTAAAATTTTGCCCTCACTCACCTCATAAAAACGAGGAATTAAAGAGCAGAGCGTTGTTTTACCGCCGCCTGAAGGGCCTACAAGGGCGATATTTTCACCCTTTTTAACCTTTAAAGAAATGTTTTTTAACACCTCGCCTGTGCGGTCAGAGTATGAAAATGATACATTGAAAAACTCGATATCGCCCGAAACGTCTGAAAGCTCAATTGCATTTTCACAATCTTCAATTTCAGGGGGCGTATCAATAATTTCATAAAAGCGCTCGATACCCGTAATACCCTTCTGAAACTGCTCTGTAAACTCAACGATACGGCGGATCGACGTGATGAGAGTTTGAATGTATAAAAGATACGCAATAAGGTCGGCAGGGGTGATTTTACCCTTTAGCATAAACGCCGAGCCGATAACTATAGTAGCGATATACATAACGCCGTCAGAAAACCTCGTTCCCGAATGGAACTTTGCCATATAGTGATATGATACTCGCTTTATATCCTTAAAATTGTTGTTGCCACGCTCGAATTTTTCCTGCTCGATAGCCTCGTTTGCAAATGATTTTACAACCCTGACGCCGAGTAAGCTATCCTCAACGGAAGAGTTGAGCTCTGCTATTTTTACTCTGCTTTGCGCAAACGCCCTTTTCATTCCACCCCTGAAAAGCGCAAAGGATACAAGCATCAGAGGCAAAAGCAAAAAGATGATGAGCGTCAGCCAGATATTTATACCGCCAAGGATAATAAATGCACCTGAAATCTTTATAAACGCTATGAAAAATTCTTCAGGGCAGTGGTGAGAAAACTCGGTTACATCAAAAAGGTCGGTAGTGATGCGTGACATTATCGAGCCTACCTTAGCCTCGTCATAGTATGAATGAGAGAGCTTCTGCAGGTGTGCAAAAAGGTCTCTTCGCATATCAGTTTCAAGTCTGACACCTGTAACGTGACCGATATATGTCATAAAATAGTTTGCAAAGGTATCAATAAGGCGCAAAACAAGATACAGCCCGCCGAGCTTTAAAACGGTTGACATCAGAAGCGTCTGGGTATCGCTCATAGCAGTATCTGTAATATGGCGCACTATCATCGGGAATACAAGCTCGCATACGGTTGACAAAAGCGCACATAAAAGGTCAACTAAGATAATCGCAACATAAGGGCGGTAGTATGGTAAAAATCTTATTAAAACATTCTTCTTTGGTTTTAAGTTTTTCAAGTTTTTCCCTTCTTTAGTTAATTTCAATGTAGTCTACAAAATTGTTGAAAACTTCCCCGTCAAAAATTGAGCCTTCGGGATAAAAATACTCGGTATCATTTGGCACATAGCAAAATGAAAAATTATAGTCATCGTAATACCCGTCGGAAATCTTATCATCAGGAGCATATCTGCCCCTGGTCTGAACATATAAGGCTTCAGCGCTGTCATACAGATAAAGCGCTACACGGTCTACATTTTCAAGCGCATATATTTCTGTGAGCTTATCATACGCCTTCGCTGTCTGCATCTGCAGATCATCTGACGCTTTTTCATAAAGAATGATCTCTATATCCTCTTGCTTTAATATCTCGTCAAAAAGCTCAGCTGCGTTATCTTCTGTTACCTTCTGCCCGAAAGAGTTCTGCATAACCTTAGTGAGCAGATTATCTTCAATATTGCCGTTGTGAATATCACGGATCACGGCAAACTCAAAGCCCAGATGCCCGCCTAAAAGGTAGCCTATTTCTTCTATCTGATAATCGTCAGAGAAATTGCCCCCACGGTCTGAGGCCGTGATATACTCGCCGTTTTGCTCAAACACTGCTACAAACGGGATATTATATGTATGACTGCCCATAAAATATTCCTGAGTTGAATAATCCTGCGCTGTATAATAAACGCAGTTTTGCGCTGTAAGCTCAAAGCCGTATTTTTCATTCAAAAAGGCTGATAATTCTTCTATTTTTTCTTCCTTAGTTTTGTTATATCGGCTTTCTTCTACAGATACCTTTACAGTATCGGTTATCGCCTCTGCAGCGCACATCAGAACTGAAATTATAATAACTGCCAAAACTGTGGGCTTTATTCTGCTGTTACCCGAAAACACCTTGCCCTCGGGCTTTGCCTTTACTTTTACAATAGCCCCCGTTATCAAGACAATAAGATACAAAATGGCGGCTATGATTGCAAAAAAGGATAATATGAGCACATCCCAGTCAAGACGCTCGCACCACCAGCCCCATAAAAACAGAATGCCCGCTGACAGAATGCTCACGCCACTAAGCGCAAAAGCTGCGCCATAAAGAGAACTCTCTTTTTTCTTAATAGCCTTTACAAGAAAAAATACATTACCAAAAAGCAGTATCAAAAACCATACAGCACAAACTATAACAAAAAGCTTCATTATTTCCCCCCAGAATTTACCTCTTAATTTTCAAGACAGTAGTCCATAATTTTCATAACATCGAGTGTTTCACAAAGCGGTACTAAATCGCTTTCTTTTTTGCCCTCACGCAGCATCTTCTGCGCCTGCAGTATTTCGTATTCGTAGCCGTTGCAGAGGTTTTCAATGTCAATTTCTTCAATGAGGTCGCCCCCGTCTGAAACAAGGCGGGCTTTGCCGGTACAGAAAAACCAGTCGCCCATTTCAATTCTGCCCTTTGTACCGATAACGGTAGCGTTATTGTGGCAAGGTATATCAAAGCCGCAGGTCAATGAGGCAAAGCCGTTTTCATATTCGAGCATAATGCCTGCGTCAAAGTCAACGCCTGTAGCACCGATTCTCTTTCTGCAGTGAATAGCCTTTGGCTTGTAGCCTAAAAACTCGCAGGCAAAGGTTATAGTATAAACGCCTAAATCTAAAATAGCGCCGCCGCCAAGCTCCTTTGCAAAAAGGCGGTCGTTACAATCGAGCTTTACAGTGTTGCAAAAATCAGCCTTTACCATTACTACATCACCGATAGCACCGCTTTTTGCCCATTCTTTAGCCTTCAAAAAGGTAGGACGGCATTTTGTCCACATAGCTTCCATCAAAAAGAGGTTCTTTGAGCGCGCCAACGCAATAAGCTCTTCAAACTCTCTGGCATTCATAGTAACCGCCTTTTCGAGCAGAACATTCTTGCCATGCTCAAGGCAAAGCTTACAGTTTTCAAAATGCGCTGACATCGGCGTTGCGATATAGATAATATCGATATTTTCATCACACACCATTTGTTCATAACTGCCATACGAAACCTTTGCACCATACTGCCCGCCAAAAGCCGCTGCCTTTTCATCAGTACGGGATGCTACTGCATAAAGGCAAGCGTCGTCAACATAGTTTACCGCCTGCGCAAAGGTATGCGCAATACGTCCTGTACCCATAATACCCCAGTTTGTCATAATATTACCTACTTTCTTAATAATCTCCTACTGAAAATTTATTCAATAATGCTTTTAATAACATTATCAATATACTCACAAACGCCGATAAAGTCATCGGTAATTTTACTGTTTGAAATTCTGATTACAGTCAGATTATAACCTTTTAAAATTTCCGTTCTTATCTGGTCGTTTTTACACGCTTCATCCGATTTATGCCACTGACCGTCAAGCTCAATTACAAGTTTTGCTTTATGGCAGTAAAAATCTGCAATAAAGTTATCAATCGCCTTTTGCCGCTGAAATCTGAGCTTATGCTTTGAAAGAAAATCATACCACAAACGCTTTTCATAAGGAGTCATATTTTTACGCAGAGCTTTTGCAAGAACAATATTGTTCTTATTGTATTCAAGCGACATAGCCACACCCCTTTGCGATTTTTTGGGTTGAATGTTATGATGTTGCAAATTATGTTATTAAGCAAAAGTCAGGTGTTTTTTCTCCCATCTCGGAGGGAGCCAAATCATCACACAGCATCTGCTTTAAATCATTACAACGCTCATTTATATAACTTTGCAATCTTAATTTTCTAATCAAAGGTTTGACACCCCCTTTGCCTTCCTCGGGGAGGAAGGTGGCGCCACAGGCGACGGAAGGAGAAATGCCGTAGTAATAGCGGTATCTCTGTTACAATATCCGCAGTTTACAAGAAGTTTATAAGTTCATATCTCTACTACGTCCGTCAGGCTCCTTCCGTCACCCTTCGGGTGCCACCTCCCTCTCGGAGGGAGGCAAACAGATACCCCACTTTTACATCGTATACAAACACAGCGGAAAACTCTGAAGGTTCTCCGCTGGATTTTAGTTAATTTAGTTTTTATCCGCAAAGTGCAGAAATTATATATTGTTGCAAGCGACAGATTGCCACCTGCAAATATGCAGGATTTAGCACATCAAGAGAAATGCGTCGAAGACTAGGAAGCGTAGGCAAAGGCGTACTGGTGTACGTCGAGCCTGCGCTGACGACGTATGCGACCATTTATCGCAGATGTGCGGGCATTGATTTAATAGGCGTTACCCCAGTATACCATGCATGTTGCTGGTTTTCCGCAGCAAACGCACTTATCGGAGAGGTTTTCCTGCTCGAATGGGATGCAGCGTGAGCCGACACCGGTCTCTTCCTTGACCTTATCTTCACAAGCCTCGTCACCGCACCACATAGCCTTGATAAAGCCATCGCCGTTTGCTTCTAAAACTGACTTTATTTCGTCAATTGAAGTACAAGCGTAGGTCTTGCTTTCGCGGTTTTCGAGTGCCTTTTTGAGCATTCCGTCGTGAACCTCAGTGAGCTTTTTCTGTACCATTTGCTCGAGGTCAGAAAGGGCAATAACTGTCTTTTCGCCGTTGTGACGGGTAGCGATTACGCAGTTGCCTGCCTCGATATCCTTAGGACCGATTTCAACTCTTACAGGAACGCCCTTCATTTCATATTCAGAGAACTTCCAGCCAGGTGAATTATCGCTGTCATCGAGCTTTACTCTGATACCAAGAGCCTTGATCTTTTCATAAAGCTCTGTTGCCTTGTCTAAAACGCCCTCCTTATGCTGAGCGATAGGTACGATAACTACCTGGATTGGCGCTACAGCAGGTGGCAGAACAAGACCGTTGTTATCGCCGTGTGTCATAATGATAGCGCCGATAAGACGGGTTGTAACGCCCCATGATGTCTGATGTGGGTTTACCTTTTTATTTTCCTTATCCGTATATTCAATTTCAAACGCCTTTGCAAAGCCGTCACCGAAATAGTGAGATGTACCAGCCTGCAAAGCCTTACCGTCATGCATCAGAGCCTCGATAGCGTAGGTAGAAACAGCGCCTGCAAACTTATCAGACTCGGTCTTCTTACCCTTTACAACAGGGATAGCAAGAGCGTCACGGCAGAAATCTGCATAGACGTTGAGCATTCTCTCTGTTTCTTCAATAGCCTCCTGAGCAGTAGCGTGGATAGTATGACCCTCCTGCCACAAAAACTCTCTTGAACGCAGGAATGGTCTTGTAGTCTTTTCCCATCTTACAACTGATACCCACTGGTTGTAGAGCTTTGGCAGATCTCTGTAGGAGTGGATAATATTAGCGTAATGCTCGCAGAAAAGTGTTTCAGAGGTCGGGCGAACGCAAAGGCGTTCTTCGAGCTTTTCCGAACCGCCGTGAGTAACCCACGCAACCTCAGGCGCAAAGCCTTCAACGTGGTCCTTTTCCTTATTGAGAAGGCTCTCAGGGATAAACATAGGCATACAAACATTTTCGTGGCCAGTTGCCTTGAACATAGAGTCTAAAATTTTCTGGATATTTTCCCAGATAGCGTAGCCGTAAGGTCTTATTACCATACAGCCCTTAACGCTTGTATACTCAACGAGCTCTGCTTTCTTGCAGATGTCGGTATACCATTTTGCAAAATCTTCATCCATTGATGTGATAGCTTCAACAAGCTTTTTATCCTTAGCCATTTTCATTTCCGTCCTTTTTTATATCATTGTCGCTGTCAGAGGACTTTGAAAGCCCCTTGATAGCGTAAATATCCTCATTATAGATCTTATGGTTTAAATCCTCACCCGTCGAGGATGCCCCGAATGGCGACTGCAAACCGTCTGCGTTCTCCACCCTTTCGGGAGAAGGAGTTTTGTTTTTTAAAATAAGCTTATCTATAAATCCCGCCATTTTAGGAGTTAAAAGGGCAATTAAGAAAATGAGCATCATAATGCCAAGCATAGCACCGCCGAATTTTATAAAAACGACAGCGTCCTCTTTGGCAAACACCGCAATATTCAAGCCCCTCACCCCCAGTGTGAAATTTACGCATATATTATAGTATAGCATAAATCAAGGGCGTTTGCAAGAGATATTTTGGGTAAGCATAGCTTAAATGAAAGGAGAGGAGTGAAAAGAAACGGTGTCTGCTGACGCAGACGATTTTATATTGGTTTTGTTTTGTTGGCAAAAGAGCACAAATGGCATTACAAAGCGACCTCCCCCCCCTCTCAGTCACTGCGTGACAGCTCTCCCAGAGGGCGAGCCATTCATTGTGTCACCCGTAGTGCGTGTGATATCTACCCTGTAGGGGCGATTCACGAATCGCCCGCCTCTGTAGTGCGTTGATGCGTGTGACAGGGTGTGGTTGACCGTGCGATGAGTGGTGCGTGGGCGGACAACGCTTTGATATAAAAAACCGAAGGAATAAACCTTCGGTTTTTATCTGTTTTATGGAATGTAGGTCGCCATTACGGTAGGGGCTGTAAAGTTGTAGAAGTCTTCTGTAGTAAGGTCAATATATGCGTTTATATCGCCCATAGAGCCTGACTCTGCGCCCTTTATATCAAACACTTTGATTTGTATATAAAAATCTCTTACATAGCTCTCAGTCTCAAATCTCAGCGCCATCGCGCTCTAGCTCTACCTCGCCCTTATAGTCTTCAATCTTGATAACTCTGTGACCGCTGTTTATGAAGAGTAAAACGCCCACAACAGCGGCAATAGCCAAGACCGCCACGACGCCCAAAATTATCAAAACTCTGGTTTTCTTTTTCATAGCTTCACCTTTTTGCTTATTGGTAGTATTTTACTGAGCTTTAATTGAGCCGACGCGGAATGCACCGTTATTATCAGGGTAAAACATTGCAACATAATTACCGCTTCTTCCGTCTGTGTATTCCCAATCATATTTTACCTCAAGCTCTTGATCAGGAGTATAGCTTATCTGGGTAATAGTTACACTTGCAAATGGTTTTTCACTTTCAGTACATTCAGAGAAATATACATTGTTACCCTCTACCCTTACATATTCAGGCAGATTTTCCATTTGGGCTAAAGACTTGTCTGTTATAAGAGCCACTACTCCGTCAAGCTGCGCTAAATCGTAAACTCTTACATCGCCCTGATATTCCTTTGGAAAGTAAACATTTTCAGCACTTTCAAAATACCATATGCCTTCAAGGACAGTTTCAACAAAATTGCTGCCATTTAAAAGAGTTGTCTGGCAAGCCTCTAAAATAAATGTAAGACCATCCTTATTATTGTGGCCACTTAAAATTTCAGGGAGAAGACTATCCATAGAATCTATATCCTCAGGCGGCCCTGATGGTTGGTCATCAGCCCCTGTTGCCATTTGATCAACAATCTCAACGTTATTAGGTAATACAAAGAATTTATTGAGAGTAATATTTATATACTCAAACGCTGTTGAGTTATCAAGCCTTTTTGTATCAGCCTCATCATAAACTACGATGTTGAGCGCATACTTCGGTGAAACTCTGTCACCGTTTTTTATCTGAATCTGCTTTTGGAATAAAAATGACTTGTTCTTGTTATCTGCTCCGCTGTGAAGATATGTTCTTACAGGTATTTCATAGCCGTCTGCATTTTTATAGATCTCATCAAACATTGACGATGGCGCATCAAGAGTAAATCTTATATGAACGCCGTTATTTACAAACTCATTATACAAAATATCGTTTTCCAAAACCTCGACGTGATCCCAGCCTACGAGCTGTCTTACATATACGCCTGCCATGCACATGATAAGGTCTGAAACCTTATAGCTTGGTGAAGGCGCACATTCAAATGCCATAACCTGTGGTGTCGGCTGATTTTCACTTGTGCCGCCGGGTAATGGTTCTACAGGGGCAGGCTGACCGTCAAGCGTTGAGAGGGCAACCTCATCATCCTTGATAACCGCCTTCTGATTCTTTTCAACGAGCATTGAACCGGTTTTTGTCTTAACCTTTACAGCGCCATCTGTAACGGTTAAGTTTGTTGTATTTTCCTGCGGAATATACTCGACCTCAAAGGTAGTACCTCTTACTGACAAGCTCGCATTCGGGGTTGAAACCTCAAAATCGTAATCGTCAGGGAGCTTTTGCTCAATGTCAATGAGTGTAGCGCCATACAAAAGCTCAATTTCAAGCTTACCCTCTTTTTTGTTACCCTTTGAGATGATAGTAAAGCAGGTGTTTTCACGCACCAAGATATGCTTATCGTCATCACATAAAAGCTCTGCTTTTGACCTCTCGCCCGTTGTGATTTCATCTTCCGATCTGAGCTTTATGCCCTCGAAGATATCGACCTCATCACCGTCACGCTCTAGCTCTACATCGCCCTTATAGTCTTCGATCTTGATAACTCTGTGACCGCTGTTTATAAAGAGTAAAACACCCACAACGGCGGCAATAACCAGAACCGCCACAAGTAAAATAATCAGAATTTTAAAACCTTTCTTTTTCATAGCTATTCCTTTCAGTTTTATGTAAAAGTAGTATAAACAATATAACGTTTGGACCTTTATAACTGACGCATGCGCTATAATTGTGCATTGTGCGGATTTATCTTTGATAAATCTGTGCCTTGTGCATCGTCAACTAAATACAGCTCCTTTGCAAACTGCAAAAGCTCTTTATCTATCTTGCCATTCTGCGCCTCTTCATCCAGTATCTCAAACGCAACCTTTATTGGTTTTGCCTTTTTATACGGTCTGTCATCGGCAATAAGCGAATCGTAAATATCCATAATAGTTAAAATTCTCGTCATCGTATCAAGCTCTTTTTCGCCAACGCCTCGTGGGTAGCCCTTGCCGTTCAAAAGCTCGTGGTGATCAGCCGCCATTCTGCGCACATCGCAAAACTGCTCGCCAAAATGAATGTGGCTCAAAATCTTATCGGTATATGTAACGTGGCTTTGCATAACAGCTCGCTCTGATTCTGACAAGGTTCCTGCTTTTATATACAGATTTTCAATTTCAGCCTCATTCATATACGGTATTCTCTTGCCGTCTGCTGACACATAAACGCTCTTTGTCATCTCGTCAACAAGCGCCCATTCTTCTTCAGAAAGCGGCTTTCCGCAGTTAAAAAGCCCCAGCGACTGCAAGAACTTTTCAATCTTTTCAAGCTTTCTGTCTGCCTCATTTTGCGGCATAACGCCCTGAAGCATATCATTTTTTATTCGCAGCGATATTATCTCCAGGCGGTTTTTAAGCTCAGTTTCACGCTCGCCGAGCTTTGTAGGCTTATCCATTACCTCAAGCGGTACGTCCATTTTACCAACATCATGAAGCATTGCAGCTAAATACATCTGACGCTTCTGCGCCTTTGTAAAGTAAAGGTCGGTTCTCTTTTCCTTGTGACAGCGGTTTATGTAATCGAGCATTTCAATACTGCGCTTTGCGACATTTTTTGTATGGTTTGCGTTATAAGGTGTTCTGCCTTCAATGGTTTCAGCCATAGCCTCAGCCATCGAAAAAAGCGTTTTCTGCATCTGATAGATACGCTTTTTCTGCCCTCTTACATACTTAAAGAGCACCGCCACAACAAACCCAAGCACTACGCCTGCGGGTACTGCCAGAACGTTCATCTTATAGCCTGTAAGCTTAAAGTATGCAAAGATAGTTACAAGATACCCTGCCCCTACAAGCACACCGCCTACAATACCCTGAGAAATCTTCTGATTTGTAGCAAGAATACTGTATAAAAATACCAGCATAAACGCTACCCATACCTGAAGATACGTCTTTGCAGGGTAGATGATGTTGTCATTCAATAGCGCGTGAACATAGTTTGCCTGCATTTCAACGCCATACATCTGTGCTGAGTAATCAACGGGTACTCGGTATGCATCCATCATACCCTCCTCGTATGCACCTACAAGCACGATAGCATTTTCAAAATATTCAGGCTTTACAACCCCATCCAGAACATCTGCCATTGAAACCTTTTCAAACTCGCCCGGCTTTGAAACAAACTCAGGCTCAACCTTATAGTTGTAGCTTCTCAGCTTTGAAACCTTGCTTGCAACAATATATGAAAATGATGCATACTGCTCCTTTTTGCCGTCATACTTTGACTCAATCACCGTATACGCCTGACGCACAACGCCGTCGCTATCATAAACAGCGTTTGTAAAGCCGTAATCGCAGACTGCTGACAGTTCATCAAAGGGCTTGCCCTCAGAGGCTACATACTGAGCGCGGTAAAACTCGCCGTCTTTTTCTAAAAGATAGCTGTCAAAGTTTACAGTTGAGGCTAAAACAATGTTATCATGCGCCCTGCAGGCTTCAACGAGCGCTATATCATCTGATGAATTATCACTGCCGCTGAAAACAACATCAATACCGATAACAAGCGGTCTTTTTTCAGAGCTGTTCAAAATCTCAATAAGGGATGCAAACTGCGCTCTGTCCCAGTCGGAGTAAGGTCCTAAGCGGTCGAGCGTTTTTTCATCAATAGCTATGATCTTGATGTTATCGGGGATAACTCCCGCATTCTGATACATAGCGTCCTGCGCCATATTCTCAAGCCTCTGAGGGAATGAGAAAACGCAGATAACCCCCGCGATAACCGCAATTAAAAGCGATATCACGAAGGACAGTATATGCTTTTGACGCTTCTGTTTCACAGGGTCAGAATGAGGATCCAAAAATTCCATAAATATATCTCCAGACAAGTTTTAAAAACAAAATTTAGACATATAAAGTTTAACATATTATGAAAATTATTGCAACATAAATTAAGAAAAAGTAAGAGAAAGCTGCAGTACATATAAACCCCACTCTGTAGGGGCGATTCAAGAATCGCCCGCCCCCCGCAGTACGTTAGGGCGTGCGGCAGAGTGCGGATTTTTATGTTTTGTGGGTGCGGGGCGGAAAAGGTAGCAATCGCCGTTG
>CALBJC010000158.1 GCA_937892655.1 uncultured Clostridia bacterium
TTTATACTCATCACACCACATTTTCAAAAGCTCTGCAGTTTCATCTGCACTTTTATGCGGCTGCCATGTCAGATATCTTGTTACATTCTCATCACTTGCCCAGTTATTGTACATTTCAACAGCATCATCAGATTTAAATTTTCTTAGAATCAGTCTTTGAGTTTTAATTGTCTTTGTCCCTTTATGTGTAAGCATTTTTATCAATCCTTTCTGAATATATCAAGCGTATGATTAGATAACCCTATCAAATCACTTCTTTCACATACGGCTAAATGGTACTTAAGATATAAGTTATATGTATCATCATCCATTTCATCAACCGTTTGTGACATATGTCTAGTGTAGCCATCTGTTGCTACATAATGTAGTTGTGTCACGTTGAAATTTGATCTTAGTCTATCAATATCCTCAGTTCTGCACATTTCAAATAAGTCACATGGTTTTGAAATTGCTTTGAAGGTGTCAATATCAAGCATATTGTTTTCGATAAGCTTTGATATGTTCCCTTTGATAAAACCAAATGATAAAATGGCAGGGTCACTCATACAATAAGCTACAAGGATTACTCCATTCTTCTTAGTTACTCTTACTGCTTCTGAAAGCGCTTTCAGCTTATCATCCTCATTATACAGATGATACATAGGGCCAAGTAGTAATGTGATGTCATAACTATCGCTTTCAAACATTGAAAGGTCAGTAGCGTTGCCTTGTGTTATTGAAATATCTTCTCCATCTTTTGTATTGCTTTTAAAGACTTCAATATTATGCTCTATAAGCTCAACCGCATCAACCTTATAGCCCATTTGTGCAAGTGTGTGGCTATATCTTCCTGATGCTGCACCTATTTCAAGAATTTTACATCCATCAGACAGATACTTTTCGATATACTTCATCGTTGTAATAAACTCAACTCTCCCATGCTTTGATAACAATCTTTCATCCTCATTATAGCTTTCATAATAATTCTTAAGATATTCTGTTGTCTCCATCATTTACCCTCCTTAAAATAAAAAAAGCGCAAGCTAATCAAGAATTAGCTTGCGCTGATATAACCTAATCAAAAATACAAATTTTATAAATCAGGGTATAGCAATGCAAGCCCGTGTCTGTACCAATACATAACATCAACGGACATCATAAACATATCATTAACAGAAATAATATTGTTTCTCATTGTTATACCTCCTTGATTTTTTGAAATTATAACGCTAATGCTGCTATCTGTCAAGAAAAAGCACACCACTTCTACTAAATCTACAAAAGTAATACTTTATTAAAATATGCTTTTAGGAATAATACTAAAAAAGAGAAGTCTTTCGACTTCTCTTTTTAGCTTTCTGTTAATATCTGAGGTTTTACCTTTTTCATCTTTGTCGTCTGACGTTGTGCCATAACAAGCTTATAGTATACTCCGCCATTTCTCATAAGCTGGTCGTGAGTACCCATTTCAGCAAGCTTGCCTTTATCGAGAACGATGAGTCGGTCTGCATTTGAAAGGGTTGATAATCTGTGCGCAATTGCGATAGTTGTTCTACCCTTTGTAAGACGTGCAAGTGCTTCCTGAATCTGTTTTTCGGTCTGAGTATCAAGAGAAGCTGTAGCCTCATCAAGAATTATAATCTTAGGGTCATGAAGAATTGCTCTTGCAATAGCAATTCGCTGTCTTTCACCGCCTGAGAGAGTATAGCCCTTGTTACCTACTCTTGTATTATAACCATCAGGTAATCTGACGATAAAATCATGAGCATTTGCAATCTTTGCAGCTCTTATTACCTCTTCAAATGTAGCACCTGGCTTTGAATACATAATATTTTCCAAGACGCTGCCTTCAAACAAGAAGGTTTCCTGCAAAACAACACCTATCTGACTTCTCAGAGCATTCTGAGAAAGGTCTTTGATATTTACACCATCAATCAATATCTTACCCTGAGTACAATCATAGAGTCTTAAAATAAGGTTGATCATTGTTGATTTACCAACGCCTGAGTGACCTACAATACCAACCATTTCACCTTGGTTTATAGTGCAGTTGATTCCTTTTAATACAGGATTATAAACCTTATATCCGAAGTAAACATCATCAAACTTAATTTCGCCCTTGATGTCAAGGTCAATAGATTCTTCCTTATCATTTACATTTGTTGTTTCATCAAGTATTTCAAATACACGGCTTGCACTTACAGATGCATCAGCAAGTGTTCTTGGAATATTTATCATCCATCTTATAGGATTATAAAGCATTGAAACATAAGATGTAAACTGAACAAGCTCACCAAGCAGCAAAGTTTCACCAAGAATCATTTTACCGCCAAAATACAGAACAAGGAAATTACCAATCATCAGAATAAAATCAGAGAAAGGAATTGTAAGGTACCATACGATTTCAGCGCTTCTCTGGCTTTTTGCCCAAACGTAAGAAGCAGTTTTGTACTTTTCAATTTCTCGCTTTTCAGTACCGTATGATTTTACTACACGAACACCATTTAAAATATCGTGCAGAAGTGATGAGTGTCTTACCTTTAAACGCCACACCTTACCGTATCTTACCGACATTGTATTAAACAGCTTGCAGACAAGATACATTACAAGCGGAACAGGCAAAACTACTAATAACGCTAATCTCCAGTTCAGAACAAAAATAAGTACTGAAAGAATTATAAGCGATAACACCTGAACAACCGCATCCTTACCATTAGCGGTAATAAAATCCTGAAGCTTCATTGAGTCATTAGAAATACGGCTGATAAGTTCACCCGCAGTTTTTTTCGAAATTGATGACATAGAAAGGCTCTGTGTTTTATCAAAAACCGCTTGTCTTAAATCACGGCCTAACGATAATGCCACCTTGAACGAACACTTCATATTGATAAAATCAAATACACCTGTCAGTACTGTAAAGATTATCATAACAGCACTCAATGTCAGAAAAGCATCCCAATCCTGACGCTTTGGCGTAATAAAATCATCAATCATAACTCTGTTGAAATATGGCATACAAAACCATATTGCCTGAGTGAGAATTGTGCAGATAATCGCACCCACGAAGTACCATTTGTATGGCGCAACTCTTGATATCAGTTTTAAGAAAACCTTTGATTTTTTTGCACAGAAAGGACATTCAATCGAACCATCAAGTGGCATATGACACTTTTTACATCTGATTTCTTCATCATCAGTTTCGGTCATCAGTTCACCTGTTCTTTTATAGAATTCCAAAATTTTGCAAATCTCTGCGTAATACAAAAAACTATCCTGGGTAAACGCACAAAGGCATGTGTATTCATTATCCTTTTTGCCAACCATCATTGAACAACCGATAAGCTGTTCACAGATGTATTCATCAAAATAATCAAGCGAATAACGTTTGATTTCTTTTTCATCTTCAAAAAACACAAGCTCTGACTTTGTAATTGCCATTTTACCTTTAATCTTCTTAGATTTTCTGTTGAGATTATATGGCAGACAAAACACTAATTCTTCATCAAAACTATCAGGCTTTGTTATTAATAAATTCAAATTCTTTCCCCTCCTTTGCCAAAGGGTTATTCTTTAAACAAACATTTCAACATTAGCAAGGCTCTTTTTATCAAGCTTTGTTACATCTTCTGTAAAATACTTATTACCATCAGCATCAACAACGTAAAGCATTTTCTTTGTTAGCATTCTGAAATTTGTATACCAGTCTCTGATACAAAGAGTTTTTCTGCCTGATGTTGTTTCGACATCTACAAAGATAAAGCCTCTCATATTATCCTTAATCGAATAAATCTTAGTTATTTCAGGCATATAATACTTGTACTCCAGAAATTCAACTACAAGGTTTTTGTTTTCTTCATCGAGCTCAGCGATATCTCTGATAACACCGATTTCTCTGAATTCCTTTTCTTCGTTTTCGTATGTAAGACTGATGTATTCATTCTTTGAAACAAAAGGAATAAGCCTTGTCAGATTTACTCTCTTATATGTTTTACCACCGTAGCAAACAGTAATAAAACCGCTATCTTCTCTTTTAAATGAAATATCCGAGCAGTTGATGATATTGAGCTTATCAACCTCATAAATCTCATCAAGAGTTACATTTTCTTTTTCAGTACTCATTATATCACCTCATTAATCGCCCATATTGATAAACTTAAGAGCATCCGATTGGAGCTTATAAAGCTCAAAATACTTGCCCTTTCTTCTGATAAGCTCATCGTGAGTACCCATTTCCTTAAGCTCACCATTTTCAATAACACAAAGCATATCTGCATCACGCAGAGTTGACAATCTATGCGCAATTGAAATAATGGTTCTACCCTGCTTCAAGTTATCAATAGCCGCCTGGATTTTACGTTCGGTTCTTGTATCCATTGAAGCTGTTGCTTCATCAAGAATCAAAATATTAGGCTTTTGAATAATTGCTCTTGCAATCGAAATACGCTGTCTTTCACCGCCTGAAAGCGAAACGCCGCCTTCACCGATTTTTGTATTATATCCATCAGGAAGCTTTGTTATAAATTCATGAGCATTTGCAGACTTTGCAGCTTCAATAACATCTTCCATTGTAGCATCAGGATTTGCATATCTGATATTCTCAGCGATAGTACCTATAAAAAGATATGTTTCCTGGGAAACAATACCGATATTTCTTCTTAAATCTTCAATAGCTATATCTCTTATGCTTACTCCATCAATAGTTATCTCACCGCCAGTAACATCATAAAGACGAGCAATAAGATTAATAATTGTGGATTTACCTGCACCGGTTTTACCTACAATACCAAACATCTGACCAGCTTTGACATCAAACGAAACTTTTTTTATGATCGGTCTGCCTGCTTCATATTCAAACTCAACATTTGAAAGGCTGATGTTACCCTGCATATTTTCAATTCTGACAGGATTTTCGGCTTCACAAACTGTAGGCTTGGAGTCAAGTATTTCAAACATTCTTGATGCCGCATCCATACATCTTGCCCATCTGTCACCGATCCATGTAAAGAAATTTATCGGTTCATATGTCATATCTGTATACGAAACAAGCGCTGTAAGAACACCGAATGCAATCTTACCCTTGATTACCATATAAGCACCAAGACAGAAAATAAATGTTGATAAAACTCTGCAAACTACCCATATCCAAGGAATAGTATTTGCAATTCTTGTATTTATTTTTGTATCAATTGTATAAGCTTCAGTATTCTTGTTTTTATATCTTTTGATTTCATGGTCTTCTTTTGCAAATGCTTTAACAACTCGCTGACCATTCATAACATCAGATAAAACGGAATTTGCGCTTCTCTGCGCTACATCATATTTTCTGTAAAGTTTTCTCTGAGAACGATAAAACTTTGTCTGGATAACATGAATAAGAATAATTGTTGTTATGATGCCTGTTGACAGCACAGGACTCATATAGAACATAATAGCAGCAATAACAAATAAGCTGATTATATTTTTAACTCCATATGGTACGATATCGCAGAAAAACCAGTAAATATTTTCGCTGTCTCTGTCGACTCTGGACATCAATGAACCAGTCTGTTTACTCGTAAAAAAGCTCAATGAGAGCGTCTGCATAGCTGAGAAGGTATTAACTCTGAGCTTATGAATAACCTTAGGAACAACAATTGAATTTACAACGCCAAAACCTATCTTGATTACCATTGATGCAAAAGAAACACCAGCAATAATCAGAACTATCATTAAAATCTCGCCATAGTACCTGCCCTCTTTATTGAGAACATCATCATATAACATCTGAGAACCGAATATAGGCGATATTGTTGCAAATACTGTCGACAAAAATACCATCACAAAGATAGAAATCATCGGCCATTTAAAATCGCCAAACAGCGAACATAGTCTTTTAAAAGCGGAACGTCTGTCTACGCATTTTGGGCATACAGGTCTGTTTGGATCAGGAAATCTCTCTCCGCAATTAGGACAATGAGTTTTTATACCCTCAAGCAAGGTATCATCACATGG
Organism: uncultured Clostridia bacterium; assembly: GCA_937892655.1. Classification (GTDB taxonomy): domain Bacteria; phylum Bacillota; class Clostridia; order Oscillospirales; family Ruminococcaceae; genus CALBJC01. The sequence continues at coordinate 5,971 of CALBJC010000158.1, forward strand.
TTCACCGTTATGAGTATTATTGAGGCGCTGTGAAAATCTTTCAAACTTTTCAGAAAAGCCAATAGAAAACCTTGCAATCGGGTATTCCTTTTCAATACCATCGATATCTCTTACTATCATAAGTCTTGCAGTATTCTGATATCTGTCAACATACATTTTTGTGATCTGTTCTATAGGAATTTCATCATAGTTTTCACACTTGAATTCTAAAAGCTGTTTAGGCTTTTTCTTCGTTTCTTTAGAATAGTTTTCAAAGCCTTCGATTATATATAGGCTTTCGTTATCAAATGTTATATATACATCATAGTAGCAGCCATCGCCCGTCATATCTGATTTTACGCAATATAAAAGCTTTTCATATTCAACACCGCGCTTTAAAAGCTCATTTTGCAAAAGATCAGGAAGTATATCAAAATATTTCATTATTTCATCCCTTTCTATATTTAATTAAAGCACAAAAAAGCCTTTGACTCACGTCAAAGGCAATAATACGCAATATCCGCACATAGTAATGCTTATTAGAAAACAAAGCGGACATTATTACCCTTGAGAAAATTAAATGTTCTTGTTGTCATTATGTCCACTCCTTTCCCGATACTAGTTAATTAACTCAACGCTTTTCATTATACTTGTATTTTTTACCAATGTCAAGTATGTTTTCTATAATTTTTTGTTATCAATACCAAATATTCATCACAGCACTGTTTTTATTGACTTTTTGTTAAGAAAGAGATATAATTATAATGTATAATTTAAAAAGGAGAATGTTCTATGGACACTTTGTTAAAGCTTTTAAAGAAAAACGCAAGACTATCTCTTGAAGAAATAGCCGTTATTCTCGGCACAAGCATTGATGATGTTGCCGCCAGAATCGAGGATTATGAAAAAAGAGGCTATATCAAGGGTTATACTGCCATCTTAAATGATGAACTTACTGATAAGGATTCAGTTACAGCTTTTATCGAGCTTAAGGTTACTCCTGCCGCCAAGAGCGGTTATGATGCTATTGCCCAGGAAATTTGTCAGTATGAAGAAGTAGAAAGCGTATATCTTATGTCTGGCGCTTATGACTTATGTGTTATTATCAAGGGTAACAATATCAGAGATATTTCTTCCTTTGTTTCACAGAGACTTGCTCCAATTGATTCGATTATTTCAACATCTACTCACTTCATGCTCCAGAAATATAAAGAAAACAGCATTCTTATGAATGAAGATGATTTAGATGAAAGAGGTTTTGTTTCCCCATGATAGATTATAATAAAATCGTTGCTAAGGCTGCTATGGAAATGAAGCCAAGCGGTATCAGAAAATTTTTTGATATTGCCCAGAGCATGGAAGGGGTTATTTCCCTTGGTGTTGGCGAACCAAATTTCCAGACTCCTTGGCCAATCAGAAGAGCAGCAATTACAGCTCTTGAAAAAGGCAGAACTGTTTATACTGCAAATGCAGGTTTAGCAAAGCTTAGAGATTCAATTTCAAAGCATATGCAAAAAAAGCTCAATACCACCTACTCACCCGACAATGAAATTATTGTTACAGTTGGCGGTTCAGAGGCTATTGACCTTGCAATCAGAGCTTTAGTTGAGCCTGGAGATGAGGTATTGGTTGTTGAACCTTGTTTTGTATGCTATGCGCCTATCGTTTCATTATCAGGCGGTATTCCAGTTTCAGTTCCTACTGAGCTTAAAGATAATTTTAAATTAAGAGCTTCCGCTTTGAAAAATGCTATTACTGATAAAACAAAGTTATTAATCTTACCTTATCCTAATAACCCAACAGGCGCTATTATGACAAGAGAGGATTTGGAAGAAATCGCTGATGTTATAAGGGATACAAATATATGTATTCTTACTGATGAAATATACTGTGATTTAACCTACGGTCTCAAGCATACTTCTATAGTCGAGCTTGATGGTATGAAAGAAAGAACTATATATATTAACGGTTTTTCAAAAGGCTACGCTATGACCGGATGGCGCTTAGGCTGGCTTGCAGGTCCCGAACAAATTGTAAAGCATATGCTCAAAATTCATCAGTATGCTATTATGTCATCACCAACTATCAGTCAGTATGCCGCTATTGAAGCTTTGGAAAATTGCGATAGCGATGTAGAAAACATGGTTGAAGATTATGATATAAGAAGAAAATATCTTGTAGATGCTTTAAATAAGCTTGGACTTGAATGCTTCGAACCACAAGGAGCATTCTATGTATTCCCTTGTATAAAGTCTACGGGGCTTTCAAGTGAAGAATTCTGCGAAAAGCTTTTGTATTCAAAAAAGGTCGCTGTAGTTCCCGGTAACGCATTCGGTGACAGCGGTGAAGGCTTTATAAGAATTTCTTATGCTTACTCACTCAAGTATTTAAAAGAAGCAGTAAAACTGATTGGTAGTTTTTTAGAAGATCTTAAAAATTAGTATTGGAGGATATTATGGACAACCCTGTCGCGGTCAGTTCGCCCGCAAAGCTCAATCTAGTATTAGATATTATAGGTAAACGTGCAGATGGCTATCACTTTTTGGCATCAATTATGCAGACAGTCAACATCTTTGACACCGTGAAAGTCAGCTACAATGAAACAAGTCTTAATGAACTTGAGATTATTTGTAACATTGAAAGTATTCCTTGTGACGCAAGTAACCTCGCTTACAAGGCAGCTAAGGCGTTCTTTGAGCATTTTGATGAAGAAATTCCGAATGGTATTACTATCGAAATTGAAAAGGATATTCCTCAATGTGCAGGTATGGCTGGCGGCAGCGCAGACGCAGCAGCAACCTTTGTTGCTCTCAACAAGCTTTTTGAAAAGGAGCTTACTGTTGATGAAATATGCGAACTGGCTGCAACTGTTGGTGCAGATATTCCTTTCTGCATCCAGGGCGGCACTATGCTTTGTGAAGGTATTGGAGATATACTTACCCCTATGCCTAATATGCCTGAATGCTATTTTGTTGTTGCAAAACCAGATAATGTTGATATATCTACCCCTGAAGCTTACAACAAGTTTGATCAGAAGGAAATAGAGGCATATGAACAGATTGATGACTTCATTGCATCATTAACTTTAGAAAACTTGGATAATATATCAGAGCTTCTATTTAATGCTTTAGAAATTGCTGTAGATAATGAAGAAATATTTATTCTTAAAAATAAGATGATTGAAAATGGCGCTTTAGGCGCTGTTATGACAGGAAGCGGTTCAGCAGTATTCGGAATTTTTGATAAAAAACGTACTGCTCAGAAATGTGCTGATGATTTAGAGGATGAATATAAATTTGTAAGAGTTTGTACCCCTTGTAATCACGGTGCTCAGATAATTGAAGTGGAGGAATAATAAATGGCCAGAAATTCAAGATGTCAGATTTGCGGCTATAAATTCAGAAATGATGATGGCGATATTTGTCCTGAATGTTTAGCGCCGAGAGATGATGTTGAAAGTTGTGATGATGTTCATTCTCACGAAGAAATCGAAGATGTTACATTTGTAAACGAAGATGTTACTTTTACTGAGCAGCCAAAGCCTCAGATACCACCTCAGCAGCAGAATACTTACAGACCGCCAGTCACACCAGGTAATATAAAAATTGATTTTGCAAAAAAGAAGAAGAACAAATCATGTGCAACTATTGCTATTGTATATGTTGTAATTGCTGTTCTTGTTTCAGTAATTTCTGTGATTGCAGGCTTTATCTCAGCAGCTAATTCTGACAGCAATGCAAACAGATATCCGACTGTTTCAAACTTCTCATATGAGATTTCAATTCCTGAAATCAACATACCTACTTTACCAGACTTCTCTATTCCTGATATATTAATTCCTGACATAGATTTGTCATCTGACTATGAGTATCTTGGAAATATGGGTATAGATTTTGACCTTATAATGAATGGACTTACAGCAGACTATAAATTATCGGATCCAAAGTACGTTTCTTCAAAGGACAGAGTTTCTGTAATTCTTATCATCACCAATAACGGTGATGAAGCAATTACAGTATCGAGTTCTGATTTTGCACCTGAGTTAGTAACATACAATGGCAATGATGGAGTTTACGACAATCATCCGATTATCACAGATTCAAAAACAACAACTATTGAAGCTGGCAAGAGCTCTACATTCAAGCTTGAATATGATGTTGAAAATGCAACAAATACAAGGTTTGTTTTCAACGCTATGAACTATGAATTAGATTCAGATGGAAACATTTCGGGATATTATGTAGCACAGCTTAAATTTAATGGTTAATTTATGACGGGGTTATTCCCCGTCATTATTTTTGGAGTTAATATGAATAATACAAATCTTAAAGAATGCAAGGTATGCCCAAGAGAATGTGGTGTTGACAGAACAAAAACTACAGGATTTTGCAGACAAAGTAACAAAATCAGAATAGCCAGAGCTGACCTTCATATGTGGGAAGAACCATGTATAAGCGGTACAAAAGGCTCTGGCACGATTTTCTTTTCAGGTTGCTCATTAAAATGCATATATTGTCAGAATTTTTCTATATCAAATGAAAATATGGGCTATGAAGTTACCAAAGAAAGACTGGCTGAATTAATGCTGGGGCTTCAGAATAAAGGTGCACACAATATAAACCTTGTAAACCCGACTCACTTTACACCACAGATTATAGAATGTCTTGAATCAATTAAAGATAAACTCAAAATTCCAGTTGTTTATAACTGCAGCGGATATGAAAAAGAGGATACAATAAAGCTTTTAAAAGGTTATGTAGATATTTTTCTTACTGATTTCAAGTATTTTGATAATGAACTTGCAAACAGATTGAGTCTTGCGCCAGACTATTTTGAAGTTGCAAACAAAGCAATCAAAGAAATGATTTCAATTACAGGTAAGCCTGTCTATAAAGATGACATTCTACAAAAAGGCACAATAATAAGGCATCTGGTTTTACCCGGATTCAGAAAAAATTCGATTGACCTCATTGAACATATAAAAAACACGTTTGATGATGACACATATATTCTCAGTGTAATGAGTCAGTACACTCCCATCCACAAAAATTTTGAAATAAAATCACTTAACAGAAGTCTTTCAACATTTGAATACAATAGTGTTCTGAAAACTATTGATAGTCTTGACCTAGATGGCTATGTACAGGAGTTTTCCTCCTCTGATACCAAATATATCCCACAGTTTTATGATAAGGATTTCCAATAATTTGTATATTATATTTTTGTAATACTTGTTTTACCTGATGTATTGAAATATATAACATATTAAATAACAATTCCCTTCTGTTATCTTTTATACTATAACAGAAGGAGTGATAACTTGAACGAAGAAAGCAGATTAAACAAATTTGTAAGCAATAAAGAGTTTTACAGTTATATCAGCGATCTAATAAATAACAATAGCGTTTTACAGTTAAAGAGCTTTACTCATCATTATTTTACTACTTGTTATGACCATAGCATTCGCGTAGCATACCATAATTTTATAATTTGTAAATTACTTGGATTGAATGCAAAAGCAGCATCGCGCGGCGGATTGCTTCATGATTTGTATCTGTATAACAGAAAAACTTATGTGCGTTCAAAAGGCGAAAAGCTCCACGGTTTTCGTCATCCGCATATAGCACTTGATAATGCTTCAAAATTATTCAGACTTACAAAAATAGAAAAAGATATTATTGTAAAGCATATGTTCCCTCTTACACTCAAATTTCCAAAATATCCCGAAAGCTATATAACAACCATTACAGATAAATATCTGTGTGTTGCAGAGATAACCGAGGGTTTATTTAAGGTAGCTTTTAACGGATTAAATAAGTTTGCATATAATTGAAAAAGACCTTTGAGATTCTCAAAGGTCTTTTTGGCTTTTTATATTGATTTTATTGTAGCAATTACAACATCTGCATTTCTCTTAGCAGCCTTTACTTCAAACTCCTCGAATGACATCTCGCCTTCATCATCCGCATTGTCTGAAATACATCTTACTGTAACAAACGGTGTCTTGTTTCTGAAGCAACAATGAGCGATACCAGCACTCTCCATATCAACTGCAAGTGGTGAGAAAGCATCAACAATTGACTTCTTAACAGCATTATCTGAAATAAACTGTTCACCTGAAACAATTTTGCCAATGTGATATGGAATATCAAGTTTCTTGCAAGTTTCAACTACTGCTTCAATAAGCTTCTTATCTGTTTCAAATGAGCTTGCATATGGTGGATAGTTTTCTAAAAATCTCATTGTAACATCGTGATGCTGACAGCAATCGGCAATTACAACATCACAAACCTTCACCTTTACGTTCATACCGCCTGCAATACCTGTATTTACAACAAATTCAGGATCGAAATTATCAATTAAAACCTGAGCACATACTGCCGCATTCACCTTTGCAACGCCACAGCAAACACTTACAACTCTGATATTTTCAAGGTTAGCTATATGAAATTCATAGCCAGCTTTTTCAATGATTTCTTCTGTATTCAAAGCATTGCGGATATCAACAAGCTCTGAAGGCATAGCACCAATAATACCAACTGTTCTCATCATTATTACCTACTCTTTCGGTTGAATTTTAATACTTAAATTTTATCACATTTTGCGTTTAAAGTAAAGAGTTTTTAATCAAATCTATTGCATTCCTGTTCAAAATGAAATATAATATAAGCATATGAATTAAAGTGCAGGTGTAAGTATGTATTATTATATTGTTCTTATCAATCAGGAAAGCTATATTTTCAACAGAAGGACTAAGCTTAGGAGCTTTTGTATGGCAAGAAAATTCTCATCCAAATATCTGGCTAAAAAATACTTTTTAGAAAGCGATTTCAGAGATATGGATTATGAAGTTATTAAAGTCAGAAATGAAGCAGTTACTGACCCTGATTATGAACCACTTTAAAAGGCAATCCAAAAGCCACAAAGCATTGCTTTGTGGCTTTGTTTTTATTATACTAAGCTCTGATAAAGCTCCTGATACTTCTTTGCAGATGTATCCCAGCTGAAATCCTGCTTGAGAGCATGAGTAACAAGCTTGCCCCACTGAGCGCGCTTATCGTAGTAAACCTTTGCTCTTGTGATTGCATCAAGCATATCGTGAGCGTTGTAAGTTTTGAATGTAAAACCTGTACCGCCCTTTTCACCGCAGTCAGTAATACTATCTCTAAGACCACCGGTTTCTCTGACAATTGGGATAGTACCATATCTGAGAGAGACCATCTGAGCCAAACCGCAAGGCTCACTCTGTGATGGCATTAAGAACATATCACAACCGGCGTAAATCTTTCTTGCAAGCTCAGGCACAAAACCAAGAGTAACAGAAACCTTATCGCTGTAACGATACTGCATTTCTTTGAAGAAATCTTCATAAATCTTTTCGCCGGAACCTAAAATAGCAAACTTATATCCAAGCTTTATGACATCTTCAAAAACATATTTGATAAGGTCAATACCCTTATGTGATACAAAGCGGGTTACTATACCTATAACCGGTTCCTTACCCTTTGGAAGACCAAGCTCTTCAAGAAGCTTTTCTTTACAAACAGCCTTGCCTGACTTATCTTCTGCACTGAAGTTTTTGAAGATTGCAGGATCAGTTGCAGGATCATAAACCGTGGTATCAATGCCATTGAGTATACCGCTGAGCTTGTTCTGACGATGAACCAAAATTCTGTCAAGGCCATGAGCATACCAAGGATCAAGAATTTCCCATGCGTAGCTTGGAGAAACTGTTGTAACCTTGTCAGCACATTCAATAGCGCCCTTCATAAAGTTTACACAACCATCATACTCAACAAGTGAAGTATGATACATAGGAATACCAATCATTTCATTCACAAGCTCAAGACCATATTTGCCCTGATATGCAATATTATGTATTGTAAACACAGTTTTGATATCCTCATACCCTACCTGATAACGATAGTATATATTATAGTAAACAGGAATGAGTGCTGTCTGCCAGTCATTACAGTTGATTACATCAGGCTTGAAGTCAATGTATCTTATAAGTTCAAGCACTGCTCGAGAGAAGAATACAAATCTTTCAGCGTCATCATAGAAACCGTACATTCCCTGACGGTTATAATAGTATTCATTATCAAGAAGATAATACTTAACACCATTGAATTCGCCCTGAAATACGCCGCAATACTGATTTCTCCAGCCTACTGGTACAGTATAGTTTGTAATAAATTCAAGCTTTTCTCTGAGTTCAGGCTTTACGCTGGCGTAGAGAGGCATAACAACTATACACTCATCTCCAAGTCTGTTAAGTGCCTGAGGAAGTGAACCTGCTACATCTGCAAGACCGCCAGAAGCTGCATAAGGAATAGCTTCAGAAGAAGTATAAATTATTTTCAAAGGTAAAACACCCTTTCGATTTAATGTAAAGCAAGGGATTGGTGATAAAACACTAATCCCTTTGCTGTGTTGATTATATTAGATTGATGCGCCCTTACCTACATAAAGTGGGTATGATTCTGAACCTGTGAGGAGGCGGAAATTGCTGATATTAACATTCTTATCAGTGATAATATAGTTGATTTCAGACTTGTCGCCTACTGTTGTATCCTGCATAAGAATAGAGTTCTTGATTTTAGCACCCTTACCTACCTTAACGCCACGGAAAAGAATTGAGTTTTCAACTTCACCCTCGATGATACAACCATCAGCAATAAGTGAATTTGTAACCTTACAATCAATGCCATACTTAGCAGGTGGGTTATCTCTGACCTTTGTGTAGATAGGTCTTCTTGTGTGGAAGAGCTTTCTTGTGATTTCAGGTGTAAGAAGCTCCATATTTGTTTCGTAGTAGCTCTTCATGCTGTAAATCTTACGCATAAAGTTTTCATACTCGTAAGCGATAATATTGAGTTCTTTGCACTTAGCCTGTAATAAATCTCTTTCAAAGCTGTATTCGCTTCTTGCCATAGCAATCTGAAGCATATCAAGTAAGAAATCCTTCTTCATTACGAACATATTCATACTGATAATGCATGTACCGCTGAGGTTTGGAGCGATAAGAACATCATAAACCTTATTCTGATCATTTACAGCTAAAACTGTTGAAGCAGCAATTTCTTCTGATGAGTAGTTACCCTTCTGACAAACAACAGTAATATCAGCGCCTGTATCGATATGAGCCTGAACAATTGGCTTATAATCAATATTTGCAATAATATCACAGTCTGAAAGGATTACATAATCAGCCTGTGAGCTCTTGATAAAGCTCATAGCGCCATACATAGCTTCAAGTCTGCCTCTGTAAAGACCACTACCAACGTGACCGAATGGTGGAAGGATATGCAAGCCACCCTTCTTTCTTGATAAATCCCATTCTCTTGCAGAACCTAAATGATCAAGAAGTGACTGGTAGTTTGACTTTGTAATTACGCCTACCTCAGAAACACCAGAGTTAGCCATATTTGAAATTGGGAAGTCGATAAGACGATATCTACCGCCAAACAATACCGAACCCATTGTTCTTGATTTAGTTAAATCATCACAAGTCTTATCATGCATATTAGCGAAAATAAGACCTAATACATTACCCATATTAACTGACATAATAATCTGCCCCCTTCTTACATATTTTCCGAAACAATCTGCTTCGGTGCTACAACTTTATCCGGGCAAATTCTTAAATCATTACCGATTACTGCAATACCCCATTCATCCTTGTTTTCAATAGTTTCAGGTCTTGCACCAACCTTAGCGTCAATACCTACTTCACTATCTTCACCAACGATTGCATATTCAACCACAGCACCTGAACGGATTCTTGCGCCTGGCATAATGATACTATCGTGAACAACAGCATCCTTTTCAATGATTACGCCTTCAGAAATGAGAGAGAAATCAATCTTACCATCAATAAAGCATCCTTCAGCAATCATTGAATTCTGAATCTGAGCATTCTTGCCTACGCTGTGTGGTGGTAATACTGGGTTTCTTGAGTAAATCTTCCATGAAGGATCGTAAAGATCAAGTGGAACATTTGGATTGAGAAGGTCCATATTAGCTTCCCAGAGAGAATCAATAGTACCAACGTCCTTCCAGTAGCCTTCAAATCTGTAAGCAAATACTCTTTCATTATTTGCAAGCATTGCAGGAATGATATTCTTACCAAAGTCCTTTGAAGCTTCCTTATCGTTTTCATTTTCAATAAGGTACTGCTTGAGCTTTGAATATGTAAAGATGTAGATACCCATTGAAGCTAAAGTACTCTTAGGTTCCTTTGGCTTTTCAACGAAGTCGTAAACTTCACCATCATCTCTTGCAAACATGATACCGAAACGTGAAGCTTCTTCAAGCTCAACATTGATAACAGCAATTGAACAGTCAGCCTGCTTTTCTTTGTGGAATGCAAGCATCTTTGAGTAGTCCATCTTGTAGATATGGTCACCTGAAAGAATGATTACATATTCAGGATCATATCTGTCGATAAATGAAAGGTTCTGATAAATAGCGTTAGCTGTACCTTCGAACCAACGAGCACCTTCCTTTGACTGATATGGTGGCAATACATGAACACCACCGTGAATTCTGTCAAGGTCCCAAGGCTGACCATTGCCGATATACTCATTAAGAGCAAGAGGCTGATACTGAGTCAATACACCGACAGTGTCAATACCTGAATTGATACAGTTTGACAGAGGAAAATCGATAATACGATACTTTGCGCCGTAAGGTACTGCAGGCTTAGCAATGTTCTGTGTCAAAGCGTAAAGTCTGCTACCCTGACCGCCAGCCAGAAGCATAGCGACGCATTCTTTTTTGTTAAACATACAAAATCACCAACCATTATTTATTTTTTGCTTCAGTACTTTTTGCTTTAGATTTACTTTTTGTTGTCTTAGCGGGAGTGCTGTTGCATTTTTTACGAGTTGCAGGTTTTTTAAACTTGAAATACATTACAGAAAGCGGTGGAATCTCAAGTTCAATTGATTGTTCAAATCCGTGCATTGCTACAGGCTTCGTCTTAACGGTATTATTAAGATACGGAGTACCATCTGCAGATGTGGAGTTGAATACTTCGACATAGCTACCCTTTTGTGGAACACCTATGCTGTAGTTTGTGCGTCCGACAGGAACAAAGTTACAAACAATAACAATATCATTACCTTCATCATCAATTCTTCTGAATGAAATGATTGACTGTCTGTAATCGTCATTTGAAATCCACTGGAAACCTTCCCAGCTGAAATCACGCTGCCAGAAAGCAGGAGTTTCTTTGTAGAAAGCGTTGAGGTTTTTCATAAATGACTGGAAATTTCTATGGTTTTCATAGTCATCGATCAAGAACCATTCAAGCTTATCTTCATAGTTCCACTCTCTGAACTGTGCAAATTCAGAACCCATAAATAAAAGCTTTTTACCAGGATGCGCCATCATATAAGCAAGGAATGCTCTTGATGAAGCAAACTTCTGATCAGTATCACCGAACATTTTATTTATGAGAGAACACTTACCATGTACAACCTCATCGTGAGATATAGGCAAAATGAAGTTCTCAGAGAATGCATAGAAGAACGAGAATGTAAGCTGCTGATGATGAAATGCTCTGTGAATAGGGTCAAGCGACATGTACTTGAGCATATCGTTCATCCAGCCCATGTTCCATTTAAAGTTAAAACCAAGACCGCCGATATCTGTAGGCTTTGTAACCATAGGCCATGCTGTCGATTCTTCAGCAATCATAAGCGGATTACTTACACGACCAAATACAGCTTCGTTAAGCTTCTTTAAAAATTCAATAGCCTCAAGGTTTTCGTGTCCGCCGTACTGATTGGGGATCCACTGCCCCGGCTCGCGGCAGAAATCGTAGTACAGCATGGAAGACACCGCGTCCACACGCAGGCCGTCAGCATGGTACCAATCCAGCCAGAAGCAGGCGTTGGACATCAGGAAGGACTTGACTTCGCCGCGGGCAAAGTCGAACACATGGGTCCCCCACTGGGGCATATCGCCGCGGCGGGGATCGGGATGCTCGTAACAGGCCGTGCCGTCAAAGCGGCGCAGACCGGATTCGTCCTTGGGGAAATGCGCAGGCACCCAGTCGATGATCACGCCGATACCCGCCTGATGGCAGGTGTCCACGAAATACATAAAGTCCTCCGGCCCGCCGTAGCGGCTGGTGGGGGCGTAATACCCCGTCACCTGATAGCCCCAGGAGCCGTCAAAGGGATATTCCGAGATGGGCATCAGCTCGATGTGGGTATAGCCCATATCCAGCACGTAGGGCACCAGTTCCTCCGCCAGCTTGCGGTAGGAGAAGGGGTTGCCGTCGGCATAGGTGCGCCAGCTGCCCGCGTGTACCTCGTAGATATTCACCGGCTTATCGTAGGGGGCTATTTTGTGCTGCTGCCAATTGCTGTCGCCCCATTCATAGCCACCCACCTCGTACACCTTAGACGCGGTGCCGGGGCGGGTCTCGGTGTGGACGCCGTAGGGGTCGCTCTTGAGCACCGCGTTGCCGTCCTGCCCCACCACGTGGTACTTGTACGCGGCGTACAGGGGAACGTCCTGCACGGTGGTCTCCCAAAATCCGCCGTCCAGCCACATCATCGGCTGGGCGTCGGGGTTCCAACCGTTAAAATCGCCCACCAGTGACACCGCCTTGGCATTAGGCGCCCACACACGGAAAACGTAGGCGTTGTCACCCGCATAGTGGCATCCCTGCCAGCGATAGGCGTGGGTATCGGTGCCGGCGTGAAATTCGTCCATTTTCTGGGCCAACGTCACGCCGTCGTCGTATAAACTCATTGTCATTCCACTTCCTTTCGGGTCCAAAA
>CALBJC010000159.1 GCA_937892655.1 uncultured Clostridia bacterium
CCAGCGCCATATCAAGAGTCATTGAGCCTGTTGGTATGTAATCAACATTTAAGGTCGATGTCTGACCAAGCTTCATTACAGCGCCAGCGCCATAGGTTTTTTCAATCTGCTCGATGGCAGTCTGAAGAGCCTTCTTCTTTTCATCAGAATTTGAAATAGCCTCTACCTTCTTCTTGCCTTCTTTTTTCTTATCAATCGCCATTTATATTACCTCCATACATAATTTACTTATTTACAGCTTTCGCCATTTATATTGTACCACACTCTGATACAAAAACAAGACCATATTTTTGGACATCAAAATAAAATTCCGCAAACCACTCTATCCTTGCCTGCAAGGTCTTTTACTATCTTTATGTTTGAAAAGCCGTTATCAAGCAGAATTTTAGCAACGGCATCTGCCTGGGCATAGCCTATCTCGTATACAAGCGCACCATTTTCTTTTAATGCGTTTTTCCATATTCTTGTAAGCGCTCTGTAAAAGCAAAGGCCGTCATTACCGCCGTATAACGCCTCGGGCGGCTCATACAAAACGGATTTATCACGATTGAGCATTTCCTGCTTTGTAAGATATGGCGGGTTTGCTGTTATCATATCAAGCTTTGGAAAATTTTCAATTAACGATTCATCTAAAGCATCTGTGCACAAAGCCTTGAGATTTGAACCGTTTAATTTTATATTTTCTTTAAGATATGAAAATGCCTTATCTGAATACTCAATAGCGTAAAGCTCGGCGTTAGGGAGCATACTCTCAATAGCAATCGGAATACAGCCACTGCCTGAGCAGAGATCTAAAATCTTTGGCTTGAAGATACCCTCGCAGATTCTTATTGCTGTTTCTACAAGCGTTTCAGTATCCTGACGTGGCACTAAAACGCCCTCGCCTACCTTGAATGGCAATCCGAAGAACTCCCATTCGCCTAATATATACTGTAAAGGCTCACCTGCTACTCTGCGCGAGAGCATATTGACAACTAATTTACAGGTTTCTTCATCTGCCTCGCCTTCAATAGCTGACGGAATACGGAAATCTCTGCCCGTTGCGGCTTCAACTATCCATCTGCCCTCGTTGGCGGCATTATCTATTTTTCGTTTTGAAAGCTGATTTATTGCAAAATACACCAAATCAGCATACGCCATTACCATCTGTCAACCTCTTTATCTTCAGGGATAACAGGAGTCATAGCGGCGATTGCAACCTCGATAACCTTATCATCAGGCTCATGGGTTGTAAGACGCTGAATGTAAAGACCGGGAGCTGAAATAATCTTTGTAAAGAGATTATCGTATCTGCCAGCTAATCGGATGAGCTCATACGCAATACCGATAACTACCGGCATAAGCGCTATTCTTATCAGCGCTCTTGTAAGACCTGATGACCATGTAACAAGTGAAAAAACAAAAATACCTACGAATAAAACGATAAAAATAAAGCTTGTACCGCATCTTGGGTGAAATCTTGTCTGTTTCTTTACATTTTCTACTGTAAGCTCTAATCCTGCTTCATAGCAAGCGATAGTTTTATGCTCAGCACCGTGATATTCATACTGACGGTGAATATCGGGAATCTTGCCTGTAAGCCAGATATACACTACAAAAAGAGTAATTTTAATTACGCCTTCGATAGCCGATAATAAAAGCTTGTTATCAATAAAGTTTGAAATACCCTTTGCGATAAATGTCGGCACAAAGAAGAAAAGAGCTACTGCAATTAAGATACCAAGAACAAGCGCTACCACGCTTACTATATTCATAATCTTATCGCCGTATTTTTCAAAAAGCCATTTTTCAAACTTTGTCATTTCCTCTTCTTCATCATCCTGCATCGACTTATCTGCAGATTTCATAAGGCATTTATAACCGTCAGCCAAAGATGTTACAAAGTTTATAGTACCTCTTACAAGAGGGATTTTTCTGAAGACTGATGGCTTTTTCAAATCCCATACCTCAACATCGATTTCACCGTTCGGCAGTCTTACAGCCATAGCCTCTTTATCGATACCACGCATCATTACGCCCTCGATAAGAGCCTGACCGCCTATTTTCGATTTGAATTTGCACTTATTTTCACATTGATTATTGTTGCTCATTTAGTTTTTTCTCCTTAGTCATCAAATCTTGATTTAAATACAGGCAGCGTTATCATAACGTCAGTTCCAACGCCAAGCTTGCTGTTGATGGTGAATGTTCCACGATGCAGAGAAATAATCTCATCAACAACTGCAAGACCGATGCCCGAACCACGACGAGTCTGGTCTGCCTTGAAAAATCTTGTTTTAATTTTCGGTAAATCCTCATTTGAGATACCAATACCTGTATCTGAACAGAAAACATAGATATTGCCTGCCTGCTCATATACATTGATCCTTACCCTGTCACCGCTATCAGAATACTTGATCGCGTTATCAATAATATTTATAAACACCTGACGTATCCTGTTTTTATCGCCATATACAAAAGACAGTTCCTCAGGCTCATCATATGTCAGCTTAATACCAAGCTCCTTTGCTCTTTGCTCATAGATAAGCACAGCGTCGCCAAGCTCTGCCAAAACATCCATTACAGCCATCTGTAAGGTAAGCTTACCGCTCTGGATACGCGAGAAATCCAGAAGTTCTTCTACCATCTGTGAAAGACGGTCGGTTTCACCGATGATTACACGCATTCCTTTTTTGATGGTTTCTGTATCTTCAGGGGCAGATATAAGGGTTTCACTCCAGCCCTTGATGGCAGTAAGCGGTGTTCTGAGCTCATGAGAAACGGAGGAAATAAACTCGTTTTTGAGTTGCTCGTTCTGAGACAGCTCATCGGCCATCTGATTTATAATACCGCAAAGGTCACCAAGTTCATCGGCACTCGTATGCTCGATACGCTCTGAAAAATCGCCCTTAGCAAACTTTCTTGCTGTTTTTTCAATACTCTTTATAGGAGATACAATACTGTTTACAAAGAAAAGGCCTGAGAATACAACAAGCAGAATCACCGCAACAAGACATATAATAATTACCGAAACCATCGACCATATCTGATTATCAACATTCTCGAGAGAGGTAATCATTCTGAGAGCCGAAAAATCACTTTTTACTGACGGGAGCATAACTGTCAAGGCATACACCTTTTCACCCGTATCAAGTTCAAAAGTATTTGATGCACGACCTTTTTCAGATAGCTTTGCATCATAATAATCCTCCATATTCATATCATACGGAGTAGCAAAGCCTGACGAGGTAATCGACTGAACGCCCTTTGTTGTAATGGCGATAAGCTCGATTTTATCTTTTTCAGAAAAGGTCTGAACAAGGTTACGGATTTCATTATTGAAGTTTGTTGTATTATCAGTAGAGTAACGCAGAATAGCATTCTGTACAGTGTTCATCTGAGAATCAACATACTGCTCAGCGAGGTTATAATAATACCCTTTGATAGCTGTGAATATACTGATAACTATGATAATAAGGATAACAGAGATAGGCAGAAAGTTGTTTAAAATCCATCTACGCGAAATACCGCTTTTTTTCTTTTTGACATCAGCCATTCTATGTTATCCCCCCTTTTAATAAACTCAGGTTAAACTACTGCTCGTTAACCCACTTATAGCCAAAGCCCCAGATAGTCATAAGATATTCCGGGTTTGATGGCTCATCTTCAATCTTCATTCTGATTCTTCTGATATTTACATCAACAATCTTGTCGCCGCCATAGTAGTTTGCACCCCATATCTGACTTAAGATACTCTCTCTGTCAAGGGCGGTATTCTGATTCTTGAAGAAATATTCCATAATCTGATACTCAACCTGAGTTAAATCGATAAGCTCATCATTTTTATAAACGGCTCTTGATTTCAAATCAAGTCGGAATGGACCTGATACTATTTCAGTTACCTCCTGACCGCTCTTTACATGAGTCATACTCACTCTTCTGTAAACAGCATCTACTCTGGCTATAAGCTCAGGGATAGATGTAGGCTTTACTATGTAGTCATCAGCGCCTATCATAAGGCTTGATACCTTATCAACCTCCTGAGATTTTGCAGAAAGCATAATAATACCTAAGGTACTTGAGCGCTCTCTGAGGCGTTTGCAAACCTCGATGCCATCGATACCAGGCATCATAACGTCTAAAACAACAAGATCAATATGCTTCGAATCCATAACCTCCAGTGCATCTTCACCGTTGACGGCAGTGTGTACCGTGTACCTCTCGCTTTCCAAAACTGCTTTTATAAGTTGTCTCGTGTTTTTGTCATCATCGACTACAAGGATTGTAAACATTTCATCCTCCATAGATTTAATAGAATTTATCATTCTTAAAGTATAATTAAGGTGTATAAACTGAAACTAAATTGATTTGAAGTGCCGTTGGGTAAAAACTGTTGTAGTTTTATAAAAATAGTTTTGACGAAGAAAAAAAATTCGTTGTAAAAACCTTAAAACCTTCAAAAAATGAAATTGAATTTAATAAAAGATCAAGAAGTGCTAAATTAAGAATTTTAAAAAAAATAAAGGAAGATTAGTTATGGACAATAAGGTTGAAATAATCGCTATTGTAAG
>CALBJC010000160.1 GCA_937892655.1 uncultured Clostridia bacterium
GCATATCTTCCTGAGGAAGAATTCTTGAAACAACACCCTTGTTACCGTGACGACCAGCCATCTTGTCACCTACAGAGATCTTTCTCTTCTGAGCAATGTAGCAACGAACGAGCTTGTTTACGCCAGGAGCGAGCTCATCACAGTTTTCCTTTGTGAACACCTTAACGTCGATGATAACGCCGGCTTCACCGTGAGGAACCTTGAGTGAGTTATCTCTTACTTCTCTTGCCTTTTCACCGAAGATTGCTCTTAAGAGCTTTTCTTCAGCTGTAAGGTCTGTTTCGCCCTTAGGAGTTACCTTACCAACAAGAATATCACCTGAACGAACCTCAGCACCGATACGGATGATACCGTCATCATCAAGATCCTTGAGGGCATCTTCACCAACGTTTGGAATATCTCTTGTGATTTCTTCAGCACCAAGCTTTGTATCTCTTGCTTCTGTTTCGTATTCTTCAATATGAATTGATGTGTATTTATCCTGTCTTACTAAGTTTTCGTTAAGTAAAACAGCGTCCTCGTAGTTGTAACCTTCCCATGTCATAAAGCCGATGAGAGCGTTCTTACCGAGGGCAATTTCACCGTTGCAGGTAGCAGGACCATCAGCAATAATCTGATGATTTTCAATTCTTTCGCCCTTTTCAACGATAGGTCTCTGGTTTACACAAGTACCAGCGTTTGAACGCTTGAACTTGATGAGAGGATATGTTCTTACATTGCCATCGTCTTCTCTGATTACAATTTCATCAGCGCTTACGCGTTCAACAACACCAGCGGCTTCTGATACAACTGCAACACCTGAGTCAAGACATGCCTTGTATTCCATACCTGTACCGATAATAGGATTTTCTGTCTTTAAAAGAGGAACTGCCTGACGCTGCATGTTAGAACCCATAAGTGCACGGTTAGCGTCATCATTTTCAAGGAATGGGATGAGCGCAGTAGCAACTGATACGAGCATCTTAGGTGATACATCCATAAAGTCGATAAGCTCTGCTTCGTATTCCTTGATTTCGTCACGGTGACGGCCTCTAACGAGAGGACGTGCAAATGTGCCATCTTCGTTGAGCGGCTCGTTAGCCTGAGCTACATAGTAGTTATCTTCAACGTCAGCGGTCATATAAACGTACTCGTCGAGTACACGGCCTGTCTTCTTATCAACTCTTCTGTAAGGAGCTTCGATAAAGCCGTATTCATTGATTCTTGCGAATGTAGCAAGGTATGAGATAAGACCGATGTTAGGACCTTCAGGAGTTTCGATAGGACACATTCTGCCGTAGTGAGTATAGTGAACGTCTCTTACTTCGAATGAAGCACGGTCTCTTGAAAGACCGCCAGGACCGAGGGCTGAAAGACGTCTCTTATGCGTAAGCTCTGCAAGAGGGTTGTTCTGATCCATAAACTGTGAAAGTGGTGATGAACCGAAGAATTCCTTGATAACAGCTGTGATAAGACGAATGTTTACAAGCTTTTCAGGGCTGATTGTTTCAACTTCCTGAGACTGTGTATTCATCTTTTCACGAACCACTCTTTCCATTCTTGAGAAGCCGATTCTGAACTGATTCTGTAAAAGCTCACCTACTGAACGGATACGTCTGTTACCGAGATGGTCGATATTATCTTCATCACCGATACCGTCACAGAGGTTGATAAAGTATGAAATTGTAGCACAGATATCATCACGGGTAATGTTCATAGGAACAAGAGCGTTAACATTTGCTTTTAAAAGCGCTCTGAGCTCTTCTTCATCCTGTGCTTCTTCCAGAATATTCTTTAAAACTGAGAAGCGAACATTTTCGTTGATGCCGTATTCTTCAACATCAAAGCTTACATACTTCTTGATGTCAACCATACCGTTACCGATGATCTTGACTTCACGTGAAATGTTCTTGATAACTGTTTCGCCCTCTTCGTTGAGAGTGAATTCCTTTGTTTCAACAGTTACGAAAACTTCAGATACACCTGCGTTTTCGATTTCCATAGCTCTATCATAGCTAATCTTCTCGCCTGCGTCAGCGAGAAGCTCACCTGTAAGCGGATTGATTACTGGACGTGAGAGCACTCTGTTTGCAAGTCTTGAACCAATGCCAAGCTTCTTGTTGTACTTATAACGACCAAATCTCTGGAGATCATAACGATGTGGATCAAAGAAGAGATTGTTGAGATGTGTCTGAGCACTTTCTACTGTTGGTGGCTCACCAGGACGGAGCTTCTTGTAAACTTCAATGAGAGCTTCAGCGCTGTTCTTTGAAGTATCCTTCTGCAGAATTGTCTGATTGAGTCTTAAGTCGTTGCCGAAAAATTCAACAATATCGTCGTCAGTACTTGTATTGATGCCCTCTTCCGGACAATCGATCGCACGGATGAATGTTGTAAGAGGGATTTTTCTGTTCTTGTCGATACGAACGTAGATAACATCGTTTGAATCCATTTCATATTCAAGCCATGCTCCACGGTTAGGAATGACTGTAGAGTTGAAAAGATCCTTACCTGTCTTATCCTTTTCGCTCGCAAAGTAAGCGCCAGGAGAACGAACGAGCTGAGATACGATAACTCTTTCAGCACCATTGATAACGAATGTACCACTTGGAGTCATGAGAGGGAAATCACCCATATAGATCTCAGATTCCTTGATCTCACCTGTTTCGGCATTGCTAAGTCTAGCTACTACGCGCAATGGAGCGGCATAGGTAGTATCTCTTTCTTTACACTGCGCAACAGTATATTTAGGAGTTTCGTCAATTCTGTAATCAACGAACTTCAACTCAAGCTGCTTGTTATAGTCGGTAATTGCGGCAATATCACGGAAAACCTCACGCAAGCCTTCTTTCAAAAACCATTCATAAGAGTTTTTCTGTACTTCGATGAGGTTTGGCATTTCCAAAACTTCATCAATCTTGGCAAAGCTCTTTCGGGTGTTTTTACCAAGCTGCACGTCTTTGACTTTCACCATAGGCTTTAATCACTCCTTGTATTTTGTAAAATCCGCTAAAAGCCATGCGGATTTTTATACTATTTTAAGAACGAAAAAGTAGCATTTTCACCAAAAAAACAGCGTTTTTTCAAGTCAATTTGGCATACCAATTCTAAAAAAGGGGCTAAAATTCCATTCTAATGCATTCTATGATTATAATATATTCTTGTCAAGATGTCAACAGTTACCTGATATATTTACAAATTGTTAACATTAAGCTTTTGAACATAAAAAGCCGCTCCCTTTCTAGCGGAAGCGGCTAAAGCTTTTACTATATTAAATGATAGTTATTTCTGCTTGATAAGACCTGTAAGCTTTGCAAGCTCCATTACAACTACAGGAACGAATACAAGACCTGTACCGATAAGGTAAAGCTTTGCAGGGAGATATACAAGACCGAATGCAATTCTTATTGGTGTCAGCATTACTATCAAAACAAGTAATATTGAACCAAGCGCTGCAAGATTGAGCTTTTTATTTGTGAATGGACCAATCTTGAAGAGCGAGTGGTCTGAACGCATATTGAATGAATGGATAGACTGAGAAAGAGCCAGAGTCATAAATGCAAGTGTCTGACCGCCAGCGAGAGTACCTGTTACATTCTCGCCGATCTTGAAGCCCAAGAGAGCCAAGATACCGAACATAAAGCCCTGAAGAATGATTCTGATACCAAGACCGTTTGCAAAGATACCTTCGTTCTTTGGCTTTGGCTTTTTATCCATAACATCCTTTTCAACGTCTTCCATACCGAGTGCAATAGCAGGCAAGCTGTCTGTTGCAAGGTTGATTAAAAGAAGCTGCATTGATAAGAATGGTGACTTATGCCACAAGATCATAGCAAAGAATACGGCTACTATCTCACCGATATTTGTGCCGAGCAGGAAGCCTACTACCTTTTTAATATTAGCGTAGATACCTCTACCCTCTCTTACAGCATCAACGATGGTTGTAAAGTTATCATCTGTCAAAGTCATATCAGCAGCGCCCTTGGCAACGTCAGTACCGGTAATACCCATAGCGCAGCCGATGTCAGCAGCCTTCAGAGCAGGAGCATCGTTTACACCGTCACCTGTCATTGAAACGACCTTATCTTTTCTCTGCCAAGCCTTGACGATTCTGATTTTGTTTTCAGGAGAAACTCTGGCGTAAACAGAAATCTTTTCAACATTTTCATCAAGCTGAGTATCTGTCATATTATCAAGCTGAGCGCCTGTGATTGCCATATCGCCTTCTTTTAAGATGCCAAGCTCTTTTGCGATTGCAGAAGCAGTAACAACGTGGTCACCTGTAATCATAACAGGGCGGATACCAGCCTTTTCACATACAGCTACTGCTGCCTTGACCTCAGGACGAGGTGGGTCGATCATACCAACAAGGCCCATAAAGTTGAGGTCACATTCAACATTTTCAGATGTTGGGGTTTCAGGAAGCTCATCAACTACCTTGTATGCAATAGCCAGAACTCTCAGAGCATCTGAACTGAGCTTTTCTGTAAGCATTCTTGCCTTTTCAATATCACCGCTGATACAACGAGGAGCAAGACAGTCAAACGCGCCCTTTACGATTACAACCTTTTTACCGTCAATGATATTTACAGAGGTCATAAGCTTTCTGTCAGAGTCAAATGGTAATTCTTCAATTCTCTGATACTTTTCGTTTAAGTCATCCTTTGTCATACCGTTTCTGTATGCCGCATAAATGATAGATGTTTCAGTAGGGTCACCGATATGCTTTACCTCATCGCCGTTTACCAAAATAGCACCGTCACAGCAGAGGGTTGAATACATTAAAAGTTTTCTTATATCGTCAGAAACGTTATCTGTAATTTCTTCAGGCTCCTTGCCGTCAACATAAGCCTTGACAAGGGTCATTCTGTTCTGTGTTAAAGTACCTGTCTTGTCTGAGCAGATAACTGACGCACTACCGAGAGTTTCAACAGCAGGGAGGTTTCTGATAAGAGCATTTTTCTTAACCATACGCTCAACGCCGATTGATAAAACGATAGTAACAATAGCAGGTAAACCTTCAGGGATAGCTGATACCGCAAGAGATACAGCTGACATGAAGATTTCAAGAACAGGGATACCGTTTGCAAGACCGATAGCAAAGATAACACCGCACGCAACGATAGCTACAAGACCTAAGTATTTACCAAGCTGAGCGAGCTTCTGCTGCAAAGGAGTCTGACCGGCTTCTTCGCTGTCAAGCATATTTGCAATCTTACCCATTTCAGTATCCATACCTGTTGCTGTTACAACAGCGGTAGCTGTACCATAGGTAATGCTGCAGCCTGAGTATACCATATTTGTTCTGTCGCCAATCGGTGAGAACTCGCCTACTTCACTTTCGGCTTCCTTCTCACTTGGAACAGACTCACCTGTAAGAGCAGATTCTTCACTCTTTAGGCTCACGCTTTCTAAAAGTCTTGAATCGGCAGGAACAAAGTCACCCGCTTCAAGCTTGATGATATCACCAGGAACTAAATCCTTAGCGTCGATTACACTTTCTTTACCGTTTCTTATAACTCTTGCATGCGGAGCAGACATATTTTTGAGGCCTTCGAGTGCCCTTTCAGCCTTTGACTCCTGCATCATACCCATAATAGCATTGAGTATAACAATGAGCAGAATAAGTACAGGCTCGAAAAATTCCATAGGGTCACGCTCAACGCATGCAACTACAAATGAGATGATAGCCGCTATGATCAGGATAACGATCATTACATCCTTAAACTGGTCAAAAAAGCGCTGTAGCTTTGATTTCTTCTTCTTTTCCCTGAGCTTGTTTTCGCCGTACTGCTGTAATTTTGATGCAACAGCTGAATCGGTAAGACCCGATACCTTATCGGTTTCAAGCTCCTTTAAAATGTCTTCTTTTGATGCTACGTGAAATAACAATTTGCCTTTCCTCCAATAATTCTTTAATAGTAATCTGTATTTAATATGCGACAAATCCCGAGATTTTTCACCTCGGGATTTGAAATATTAACTCAGTTTAGAAGCCTAAAATCTTCTTGAAATCTGCAGAAATTGCCTGCTCATACTTTACAGCATCTTCTCTTACAGGAGCGATAGTTGTGTAGTATGACTTGATCTTTGGTTCAGTACCTGAAGGACGGATAACAACAGTAAAGTTGTTTTCAAGAGTAAATGTCAGTACATCTGACTTTGGAAGAGTAATTTCTGTTGTAGCGCCAGTTTCGAGCACTGTTTCAACACTCTTGATGTAGTCAGCAACCTTGAGCACCTTGAAACCGCCGATAGCAGCAGGTGGGTTTTCTCTGAGGTCTGACATGATCTCCTGCATTCTTTCCATACCTTCAGCGCCCTCGCAAGTGAATGACTTGAGAGTGTGAACGTAGTTACCGTACTTTTTATACATAGCTTCTCTTGCATCCAAAAGTGAAATGCCCTTTGTTCTGTAGAACGCTGCCATTTCACAGATGAGCATTGATGCAACAACAGCATCCTTATCTCTTACATAAGTACCTGCAAGGTAGCCGTAGCTTTCTTCAAAGCCGAATACATAGCGGTTTTCTTCGCCCTTGTCTTCAAGGAAACCGATCTGTTCACCGATAAACTTGAAGCCTGTTAAAACTTCTCTGAGCTCAACGCCGTACTTTTCACAGATAGCCTTTGTGATATCGGTTGTAACGATTGTCTTTACTGCTACAGGGTTTTTAGGCATTGTGCCGTTCTTTGTTCTTTCTTCGCAGATATACTCAAGAAGCATACCGCCTACTTCGTTACCAGTAAAGAGAACATAGTTGCCATCGTGGTCAGGAACAGCGATACCTACTCTGTCAGCATCAGGGTCTGTAGCAAGCAAGAGGTCAGGCTTTTCAGTCTGACAAAGCTTTAAGCCTACCTGAAGAGCTTCTTCGATTTCAGGGTTTGGATATGGGCAGGTCGGGAAGTTGCCGTCAGGATTTTCCTGTTCAGGAACTACTACAACCTCTTCAACACCGATCTTCTTCAGAATTGCTCTTACAGGCTTGTTACCTGTACCGTTGAGCGGTGTATAAACGACCTTCAAGCCACTTGATGCTACAAGCTCTGTATGAACGCCCTGCTGGCTAACCTTTTCGATATACTTATCAAATACATCCCATTCGATAAGGTGAATCATATCTGACTCAATGCCCTCTTCCCATGAGATGATCTTAGCACCGCCGAACATTGCAACGTCATTGATCTTTTCGATAACTGTATTTGCAACATCAAGAGTGATCTGACAACCGTCATCGCCGTAAACCTTATAACCGTTATACTTAGCAGGGTTATGAGAAGCAGTAACAACGATACCTGCCTGACACTTCAATTCTCTTACTGCAAATGAGAGCATTGGTGTTGGCATAAGTTCAGGGTAGATATATACCTTGATACCGTTTGCTGCCAAAACTCTTGCAGCTTCCTTAGCGAAAACATCTGACTTGATTCTTGAGTCATACGCAATAGCTACAGCACCGTTTTCAAATGCGCCGTTTACATAATCAGCAAGGCCCTGAGTAGCTCTTCTGATTGTGTAGATATTGAGTCTGTAAGTACCGGCACCGATCACTCCGCGAAGACCGCCTGTACCGAACTCCAAATCTCTGTAAAATCTGTCTGTGATAGCATCTTCATTGCCCTTGATGCTTTCAAGCTCATTTACAAGGTCAATATCCTCTGTTGCGTTTTCACACCAGAGCTGATAAAGCTTCATTTCTTCCATAAAAACTCTCCTTTTAAAAAATAGCCGTAAGCTACAAAAATTCAAAAAACAAATATAGTAGTAAATATTTTTCTAAAAATATATAGTTTGACAAAATAATTATACCACAAATTCACAATGTTTCAAGCGTTTTTTTGAGATTTAACATTTAAGAAACACAAAAACGTTTTCAGATATTTTCTTTTCGTTATTATAAAAAATAATCTTTTTCAAATCTCGGAAAAGTTGTGAAAAACTCACAAATTTATTGACACTATTACAATAAAGAGGTAAAATATAGGTATCACAATCAATTAATGTAAGGGGGATTTGAATGTTTGCGAAAATCAACAGCTTCGGGCTTTTGGGGCTCAATGCATTTAGCGTTGACGCTGAAATCGAAGCCTCAGGCGTTATAAGCGAAATGCAGATAGTAGGTCTTGCAGACATTGCAGTAAAAGAATCAAAAGAGCGAATGACCTCGGCTTTTCGCACAAGCAAGCTACCCTTCCCAAACAACAGAATCATTATAAACCTAGCGCCTGCTGATACCAAAAAGTCAGGCTCCCTTCACGACCTTGCAATTGCCACAGCCATCATGGCGGTAATGGGGCTTGTTGACCCCAAAGAACTTGAAAGCTCAGCTTTTGTGGGCGAGGTTTCGTTAAGCGGCGACATCCGCTCGATAGACGGTGTTTTACCTATGGCGCTGGCTGCTTACAAAAAGGGCATAAAACAGTTTTACTGCCCTTATGAAAATGCTGCTGAAGCCTCGGTTATTGAAGGTCTTGAGGTCATACCTGTAAAAAGCCTTATTGAATTATCCTTGCATTTTTGTAAAAAAGAGATTATTTCCCCTGCAAAAAGATATATGCCGTCAGCTTCACAAAAGCTTTATATGGGGCTTGACTTTGCAGATGTTATGGGGCAGAATGCCGCTAAGAAGGCACTTGAGATTGCTGCAGCTGGTAGCCACAATGTTCTGATGATAGGTGCGCCGGGTTCAGGTAAAAGTATGCTTGCAAAACGTCTGCCTACGATTTTACCTGATATGACCTTTGAAGAATCTATTGAAACTACAAACGTTCATTCAATTTCAGGCATTATAAGCCGTGAAGCTCCGCTTGTAACTGAACGTCCTTTCAGAAATCCGCATCACACTATATCCCCTGCGGGTTTAGCGGGCGGCGGCTCGATACCAAAGCCAGGCGAAATTTCAATAGCGCATAACGGAGTTCTGTTTTTGGATGAGCTTGCAGAGTTTGACAGAAAAACGCTTGAAATTCTGCGTCAGCCTCTTGAGGACGGCACAGTTACCATTTCAAGAGCATCAGGCACCTGCAAATACCCCTGCAACGTTATGCTCATAGCCGCTATGAATCCATGCCCCTGCGGATATTACGGCCACCCTGTAAGAGAATGTATCTGCTCACCTAATCAGGTTACAAAATATCTCTCAAAGATTTCAGCGCCGCTTCTTGACCGACTTGACCTGCACGTTGAGGTAGCACCTGTTGAGTATGATAAAATCTCATCAGGCATCAAGGAAGAATCATCAGAAAGCATCAGAAAGCGTGTTCAGAAGGCTAGAGAAATTCAGACAGAACGTTTTAAGGGCACGGGAGTTTTCTCAAACGCAGGCATCACCTCGGATATTTTACATAAGGTATGCCCTACAACCGACAGTGCAAATGCATTTTTGAAGGGTATGTTTGAGAAAATGGGGCTTTCAGCAAGAGCGTATGACAGAATACTAAAGGTTGCAAGAACAGTTGCAGACCTAGACGGCAGAGAGGTTATCGATAAATCCGACATCTCAACCGCAGTTCAGTACCGCTCACTTGACAGAAAGTATTGGAGCAAGAAAAGATAAAAATATGAATGATAAAACCGCAAGGATCATTCCCTGCGGTTTTTTTACTTTAAAATCTTCTTTTACTTTCAACTACCTTGCCGAAAATCCTTATTCTCTGCATATCCTCACCTTCAAAGCGTCTTGGCGGGTAGTATGGGTTTTCGCTGATAAGCTCGATACAGTTATCGAGTATATTTATTTTCTTTACAACGCCGTCTTCATCATCGATGATAACTACAGCATAAGTGCCGCTGTCAACCTCTGACTGCACACGAACAAGCACCAAATCGCCCTGCTCGAGCTTTGGCGACATCGAGTCACCCTTGACCTCTAAATATACATAATCATAATCGCTACAGAGAATGCTCTTTGGCACAAACTCATAGCTTTCAATATTATTTTCAGCATAGCAGGCAAGCCCTGCGGCTACCTTGCCGATAACAGGCACCTGCACCATATCAGTAAAATCAGCCTTTATAACGTTTGACGGATAAGCCTCCCTATCCTCAATAAGCTCGGATTTATTTACGCCGAAGAATTTCGCCATTTCTTCAATACGGTTTATTCTCGGATATTTATTTCCCTGAAGCCATTCTGAAGCGGTTGAGTATTTATACCCAAGCTCCTCGCAGAGAGTTTTTCTGTCAATTCCCTTTTTATCCATTAAAAACGAAAGATTTTTTGCAAAAATCTGCTTGTTATCTGCCATAGCGATACACACCCTTTCTGTTATCCTGATTATACACCAAAAGCGTAAATGCTGTCAAGTTCTTTTACTTTAAAACGTAAACCGCATTTTAACCAAATAATGCACACAAAATTTGGCTAAGTAACTGAAAGTAGCAATTTTGTTGAAATTAAATGAATTATCTGTTATACTTATTATAGTAACTACGCGGAGGTTTTTGGCTATGCTTACTGATATAAAGTTATCCCTTCTGCGAGGCTGTAGTGCTGATGAGATTTACGCTACGCTTTCAGATGAGGATAAGGCCCGCCTTTTAAAATGGGGCGAAGGTTTTAAAAAAAGCGATTTAAAAGAGCTTTGCGGGATCTTAACAGATATTCAGAATGGTAAAACTGAGGGTATCTCAGATGAGATGATTCGCTCATCATTTTTAGTCTGCCACAATGAGTATCCGAAGTTTAATAAAAAAGACAGAGGCGCTTTTATTGTTATAGAAGGGCTTGACGGTTCAGGCAAAGGCACACAGTTTGCCCGCTGTCAGACGCTTTTAGAGCAGTATGGCAGACTTTATACAACAGCCGAGCCTACAGCATCAGCAGTCGGCGGTATGCTCAGAGATGTTCTGGGCGGCATTACGAAGAAAAACGCCTACGAGCAGGCGGCACTCTTTCTTGCAGACAGAATTTCTCATTGCACAAATGAGGCAAACGGCATTGAAAAATACCTTTCATCAGGTATAAACGTTTTGTGTGACAGATATTATTACTCAACCTTTGCATATCAGGGCACAGCCTGCAATATGGACTGGCTGATAAATGCACATTACGGCTGTGAAGGCATAATCAGACCTGACTTGTGCATATTCTTAGATGTTTCACCTGCTACCTGTTTTTCAAGAGTTTCAAAGGACAGACTTCATATTGAGATTTTTGAGCAGGCTCAGACCTTACAGAAGGTAAGGGATAAATTTGCTCAGGCGTTTGAGAAAATTAACGATAAGGAAAATATCGTTATTATAAACGCTGACCGCACCATTGACGAGGTTGCAGCTGATATCAAAGAAGTTGTAACCCGCTTTATGGGAAGCAAAAACTAACGAAAGAAGACATATAATGAACATCATTTTTCTTTTGCACCCTAAGGATACAGTACAGTATCTTTATGATGACAATACGATCCGTCAGGCGCTTGAAAAGCTAAGGCGCCACAGCTATACCGCGGTATGCGTTATAAAAAGAAGCGGTGAATATGTAGGTACAGTTACCGAGGGCGACTTTTTATGGAATCTGCTTGACGGCGGATTTGCAAATTTAAGAGAATTAGAGGAATACCCCGTAAGCTCAATTTTAAGAAAAGACTGGAATCCGCCTGTTACGATCTCAACAGGTATGGATGAGCTTTTACAGAGGGTTATGGAACAAAACTTTGTTCCTGTTGTTGATGACAGAGGCTGTTTTGTTGGTATTATCACAAGACGAGATGTTATCAAAAACCTTACTAAAGAAAAGAACAAATCGGATGCAGGAATATAGAAAGCTCCGCAAGGTTATCCTTGCGGAGCTTTGTTTTATCTTTCGTTTATTGCCTTATTATCGTCAAATTTTGATGTTCTGAATGGTGCTACAGGTAAGCCGTTTTCAGAGTAAAGACAAGGTACGCCATAGCACTTGAATGCGTATCTTGCATAACGTGGAGTTTTTACGTTTTCTGATGTAAACTCGATCGTGTTGCCGCAAAGTTTAATATCAGCATCATAGAAAACCTTATCCTCGCCTGCAATCTCAAGCATTGACTTTTCGCCCTTGAGGGTTATTTCATTACAGTTTTTAAGCTTTACTATGAGCTTGTTTTCATCTGTATATGAATAGTCAAGTGTTGCAGCCTTTGCGTTGCACGGCATATTATATACATCCTCAAGCATCAGGTTTGCAAGACGAACGCCTACCGTTTCTTTATCAAGCGGATGAATGTTATTGAATTCACCAACATCAATGATAACAGCAAGCTGAGTATTCTTTACAGTTTCAGATACAGCAGCCTGCGCTTCACGGATTCTGCACCAGTGAGTCCAGTCTGTAGGGTCAGTTTCGTTTGCAAACATTGTAAGCTGAACGATACCGAAAGGCATACTGTTATCAGCCCATAATTCACGCCAGTTTTTGATAAGCGCTGTCAGAAGCTTCTGATAATAATCAGGCTTATGGTCATCGCTTTCGCCCTGATAATAGATAAAGCCCTGCATTGTGTAAGGCGCTACTCTTTTGAGCATTGTTTCATAAAGACCGTTTGGTCTGAATTCGTGGGTAGGACCAAGAGGGCCAGGATAGCGGCATTCGCCACAGATCTTCAAAACCTCATCCCACTTGATTTTAGGGTTTTCGGCGTAGCATTTGCCGACACGCTTATCCCACTGCGCACAATATTCTCTGTATTCTGCAAGCTCTTTTATAAGCTCTTCATCACTCTTGCCGCCTTTTGCGTTTTCAAAATCAATAAGGTAATCATTGAGCTGCTTATCTGATGATAAAACCTCTTCACAAACCCAGTTTGTAGCGGTTGTACCGCCCCAGTTACAGCCAACGATACCGACTGTTACGCCAAGCTTTTCTGACAAAAGCTTTCCGAAATAATAGCCGACAGCCGACCAGCAGGCAGCCGTTTCAGGCGAGCATTTTGCCCAGCCTGTATTCTTTTCGCTCTCCAAAAAATCAGCGTCGATTACAGGCTTTTTCTGAGTATAGTAAAATCTGACGTTTACATCTTTAATATTCTTCAAAACCTCTCTGCCGTCTTTAGAATTCTGAAGCTCAAGCTCCATATTCGACTGACCGCCCGCAAGCCATACCTCGCCTATTGCAACATCGCAAAACTCTCTTTCAAAGCCATCGCATGATACCTTTAAGGTAACGTTATCCATAGCCTCAAAAGGCGGTAAGGTAGCGCACCATTTTTCATTTTCAACTGTTGCGGTTGCCGTTTTACCAAGCATTGATACCAAAACCTGCTTGCCGTTTTCGCCTTCACCAAAAACTCGGATAGGCTTTCTTCTTTGTAAAACCATTCTGTCACTGAATATTGCAGCAATTTTAAAATCTGCCATTTTTATCACCTATACTATTCTTTATCAGTTCCGTTTTCCTGCTCATAAACATCATCCCAGCTTTCAAGCTTGAATGATATCTCAAAGGTTGTTTCTTCGCCTGTTAAGGAGATACGGTAAACGGTTGCTGTAAGCGTATCACCGGGTACACAGCCTTCTATTGCCTTATCAACATCCTCTGTACTTTCAACAGGTACGCCGTTTATGGATGTAATAATATCGTATGGCTGTAAATCGGTATTTGCAACATCGCAGTCAGGCGATATGCTGACAATATAAAGACCTGCCTTTGTTCCGTAAAGCTCAGCCATTACGCTTGAAATCATATTGAAGGTAATACCAATTCTCGGTCTGCCTGCAACATAGCCAAATTCAATCAGATCTTCAATGATAGGTACAGCATCCTCAGATGTAATGGCAAAGCCTATACCCTCATAAGCTGATGGATTTAGTTTCGATGAGGTAATACCAACTACTTCTCCCCACAGATTGAAAAGCGCACCGCCTGAGTTACCGGGATTTATTGCCGCATCGATCTGAACACAGTTCATTGAGATCTGGTCATCACCTGTTTTTACATCTCTGTTAAGACCCGAAACAGTGCCAGTTGTCATACTGCCTGCATACCCTGCAGGATTACCGATAGCGCATACTGTTTCACCGACCTCTAAGACGGTTGAATCACCGAAGCTGACAAAAGGCATATCAGCCGCACTGATTTTTACAACAGCTATATCTGTTTTTGAATCTATGCCTACAAGCTGAGCGGAGTATTCCTGTTCATCATCCAAAATAACCTTAATACCATAATCGGCATTGTCAATAACATGGGCATTTGTAACAATATAGCCATCTGATGTAATCAGAAAGCCGCTACCTCTGCCTGCTGCCGTAAATGCATTATTTGTATTGAAAGCCTCGATAGAAACAATAGCAGAGGATACCGATTTATAAAGGCCTGACGGTGTAAATCTGCCATCCTCGTAGCTGTCGCCATTTTCGAGCGGAGTATGCGTTGCAATAGGAATTTCAATCTGAGTATGAGGCTTATCGAATAAATTTTTGATAAAGCCCCTGCCCTTTGTAAAATACAAAATACACAAAACTGCCGCTACAAGAACGATGAATGCCAAAAGTATGCACCATATTGTTATGGCTACTCTTTTTGCTTTTTTTGCTCTTGTAAGCATTATCTGAGCCGCAATATTATGAAGCTCTGCAGGTGCCTGAGGCTGTGCAGCTTCAGCAGCTTCTTCAGTATCCTGCGCCCCGGTTTCTTTTACTTCACTCTCTGCGTTCTCAGTAGTATTCTGTTTTTCCTTATCGTATTCTTCAAAAAAGTTCAATATATCTTACCTCTACTTTTCTTCGCTCTTTGCTTTATCAGGAAGCGACAAAACAAACTCTGTATACTCTGAAACCTTACTCTTTACAGTAACATTACCGCCATGAAGGTTTACTATGGATTTTACAATATAAAGACCAAGGCCTACGCCCTTTGCATCCTTACCTCTTGACTGGTCAACCTTATAGAATCTGTCAAAAATCAGAGGCAGCTGTTCTTCGCTGATACCCTCGCCTGTATTTTTGATACTAAGATAAGTCATATCATCTGCCCTTGTAAAGTCAAATTCAATAGTGCCATTTTCATCAACAAACTTTACGGCATTTTCAATGAGATTGTAAATTACCTGATGGATAAGGTCGATATCGGCATAAATTGTTATTCTGCTTGTATCAAGGCCTTTGATCTGAACGTTTTTCTGCATAAGCTGCGTTTCAAAGGTAGAAAGAGTATCGACAATAGGCTCTAAAACTGAAAATTCAGAACAGTCAATACTCATATCGCCCGCTTCAATCTTAGAGAGATTGAGCATCGAACGGACAAGACGGGTAAGTCTGTAAACCTCGGCAGAAATTATCCTGAAGTATTTCTTGTATTCCGACTGAGGGATCGTACCGTCAAGCATACCGTCAACAAAGCCGCCTATAGACGTCATAGGAGTTCTAAGCTCGTGAGAAACGTTCGCTATAAAGGATTTTCGCATATACTCCATATTTGAAACGGAGATAGCCATTTCATTGAGAGCAGACCCCAGTTCCTGAAACTCAGCACAGTCAGATGAATCTATCATCTGAGAGAAATCACCGTTTGCAAAACGGTTAGCCGCATTGCAAAGCGCCGAAATAGGTCTTGTGATATGCAGAATACCAAGATATACAACTATTACTACAAATATCAGAACAACTAAAACCGATATACCAAAAAGCTGCATAATATTGCCGATATAGCTGTTTTGTTCAGACATCGGAAGCATTGCAAACACATAGTATTCATTGCCCGAAATCTGTTCGCTTTTTCTTATAATATGATATTCTTCATCAAGAATATCCAGGTTTGAACGCAGATAATCACCACCGACATTGACAACCGTTGCATGCTCACCCTTTAAAAAGCCCTGAGCTGAAATAAAGGCAATATTTTCAGAGTATGTGAGTATTTTGCCGTTTGTATCGGTGATAAAAACCTCGTTTGCACTGCCGTGAGAAATGGCAGACAGTTTATCGTTCATGTGAGCCTTCCATTCATCTGAGCCTATATCAGCAGTGTTTTGCGCCATACTCACCGCCTTTTCTACAGATGTATAAAGCTCTTCTTTTGTTTCTGAAACAAAATATTGAGAAGAAACAAGCAGTAATACTGCCCCTAAGCATATAAAGCTTATGAGTATTACTGCTGTACAGATCAGAAAATATTTTGCGAAAATGCTTTTACGCATTATCTTCGTCTACCTCAAACTTGTAGCCTACGCCCCAGACAGTCTTAAGCGCCCACTTGTCTGAAACGCCTTCGAGCTTTTCACGAAGTCTCTTAACGTGAACGTCGATTGTTCTTGAGTCGCCGTAATACTCAAAGCCCCATACCTCATCAAGAAGCTGGTCTCTTGTGTATACGCGGTTTGGATTTGAAGCAAGGTGGAATAAAAGCTCGAGCTCCTTTGGAGGAGTATCTAAAACCTTACCGTCAACTCTGAGTTCATATCTTGTCATATTAACTGAGAGCTTGTCATACTTAACTTCCTTGATTTCGTTATCAGCGTTAACCTGACCTACTCTACGGTAAACAGCCTTGATACGAGCAATAATTTCCTTAGTATCAAATGGCTTTACAACATAGTCATCAGCGCCGAGCTCAAGACCTAAAACCTTATCAAATGTTTCGCCCTTGGCTGTAATCATAATGATCGGCACGTTTGACTTCTTTCTGATTTCACGGCATACCTGCCAGCCATCTAATGATGGGAGCATAATATCGAGCAATACGATATCAGGCTTGAGAGCATTAAACTTTACAACAGCCTCTTCACCATCGTGTGACAAAATAACGCTGTAGCCATCCTTTTCGAGATATAATCTTAATAATTCGCAAATGTTCTTGTCGTCATCAACTACTAATACTTTACCTAATGACATATAAAAGCACCCTTTCCGATTTAATGATATTCTTAATTTCATTTGACTGCCGTGTTTTTTAACATATCGCAATCAAATCTATAATTGATACTTATATTATAACAAATTCACAAATACAGATGTTATTATTATGTGTACTTTTTGTTACTCATATATTAAATTACACAAATTGTACTTTTTTTGTAGTTATAAAATTACCATCGTTCATTTTTTCGGAGTTCAAAAGTGGTCATGTTCACAATTTTACCATTTATTACCTTTTCAATTTGAAAATTATTTTTTGTTTCATATTTTTTTATACATAGTATAATTTTTAGAAATTTCAATCGTTT
>CALBJC010000161.1 GCA_937892655.1 uncultured Clostridia bacterium
CAAGAACAATTTTATCGCAACACAGCTTATCAGCTGTAATTATCGCTTTTTCAATTGTTTGGGGAGCTGTCTGCCCCTGAACAAGAGTAGGCACAATTGTAACCTTGCATATCGGATATCTTCTCTGTAAAATGTTTAAAATATCCTGCAGAGCCGCTGCATCGGGCGATGTTACTATCGCTATATGCTTTGGCATTTTAGAAATCTTCTTTTTTGACGTCTCATCAAAAACACCTGCATCAGAAAGTTTTTTCTTTAACTGTTCTAACGCTACAGCTTCAGCACCTGCACCTGCAGGTATAATATCAGCGGCCATAATCTGATAAACGCCATCTTTTTCATACACATCGATATTGCCCATAACCATTACAGACATACCATTTTGTGGTTTGAATCTAAGACGTGAAGCAGCACTTGAAAACATAACGCATCTTACAGCCGAAGCTTCATCCTTCAAAGTAAAATACATATGACCTGATTTATAATTTACAGAAAGATTTGCAATCTCACCTTTTACAGCAATCCCCTTGAGTTTTGCATCAAAACGAATCTTGCTTGATATATAGCTATTAAGTTGTGATACAGTTAAAACTGAAGC
This sequence comes from uncultured Clostridia bacterium, assembly GCA_937892655.1. Taxonomy (GTDB): domain Bacteria; phylum Bacillota; class Clostridia; order Oscillospirales; family Ruminococcaceae; genus CALBJC01. Next base: position 599 of record CALBJC010000161.1, read on the forward strand.
CATTATATCAAACCCTTCTTAATTGCGGCAAAAATACTTACGCCTGCCGCATTATCACAAGAAAACTCAGGACTTGCAAAATATGAATCAAATTCAGCTGAAAGCCTTGCTGAGATAATCTTGTTTGACATTACGCCGCCTGCAAAAACTACAGGCAGTTTTCCATATTCAGAAATTGCTACCCTTGTCATCTGAGCTATACTTTCATAGATACTCATAAGACAAAACATTGCTACATCCTCAGCGCACATACCTTCATCAAGCATTTTTCTGCATCTGTTTTCAACGCCTGATAAGCAGCAGTCCATCCCCTTCATTGTAGGCTTTATCTTAAAGCTTGCTGTTGATTTTCCTGCAAGCTTTTCAAGCTCAACACCGCAAGGAAAGCTAAGTGATAACATAAGCCCTACTCTGTCAACAGCCTGTCCCGCCTTTAAATCAAGAGAGGAGGCTATCTGAGTACACTTAATCACTTCATTTTCATCAGGCTCGCAGAGGAGTAAATCGGTTGTACCTCCGCTGATATGAAAAGCGAAAAACTTGTCATTTTTTAATTCAAGCTTGTTTGCAGAATAGAGTGCCGCCAAGATATGCCCGACCTGATGAGAGGTTTCAAAAACGTCAACGCCGAGGCTTTTGGCTATACATTTTGCAACGGTCTGACCAGCTAAAAAACAAGGCATATATGAGCCTTCAAGATTTCTCGGTCTTACGGATACTCCGATTGCACAAATCTGCTCTTTATCAAATGAAAGACCGCTGAAAATATCAAAAAGCCTGCTCGTATGATGAAAAAGAGCATCGGACTGACGCAGTCCGAGCTCACCATCTTTAACAGGCAATAGCTTTTTTGATTGCACAACTTCAAAGCTCTTTGAATCGAAAAGCGCTGTTGAGGTTGTGTAATTACTTGTGTCAAAGCCCAGCGTCTTAAACATTCTCGTTATCTGTAGCTGTATTCTCTTCACTTCTTGAATATGCGCCGAGAACACCGTTTACAAAAGCTACATCAGGCTCGTGGGCATATTTCTTTGCTAAAAGTACAGCCTCGCTGATAGCAGCGTTTACAGGCACTTTATCGTTGTAACGAGCTTCATAAATTGCAAGTCGTAAAATAGCAAGATTGATTTTGGGGATACGCTCAACAGTTCTCTTTTCTGAAAACTTGGCAATAACCGCATCGAGCTCTTCAACCTTTTCATATACGCCATTGAACATATCTACAACCTCAATGCTCATTGCAAAATCATCAATGTTTTCAGCAAGGTTTACGATCTCTTCATTTGCGTCATCACGGAACATTTTTTCAAAAATCAAAATCAACGCTGATTCTCTGATTTCTCTTCTGGATAATTGCATACTAATTACTCACTTTCTGACATCGTATATATTTAACTTCCATTTTTATACAATTTCTTAAAACCAGAATATGCCAAGCGAAAGCCTGGCATATCAAAGTATATTAATCCTGATTATCAAAGCAAACATCTGCAACGATGACATTCACCTTTGATACTACAACGCCTGTTAAATCCTGAACCTGAGATTTAACCGCTGTCTGAACCTGTTCAGCTGCAGTTACTGAACGAACACCATTCTTGATTCCGATAGAAACAGTAATCTCAGCAACATCAATGCCAAGCTTAATGTCAATACCGCTGCAGTCATTATCATTTTTAACGAAAAGCTTCTTTATATCATTCTTTCTTGCTACAATACAGCAAACACCTTCTACCTCAAGGGCTGCACGCTTTGCAATAGCAGCAATAACATCCTGAGAAACACGCAATGTTGTGCTTACATTCTTTTCGATTTTTTCCATTAAAATCATTCCTTTCAAGGTTGACATCTTTTGCATAAAAACGTTTATAAGTTAATTATTTACATAGTAAATCCATTATGTATATACTACTTATTATATTATAGCATAAATTTAAAATCTTGCAACCGTTTTTTGCATATTTTTTCGATTATACATAAATTTTATACAAATCAGCTAACCTCATAAATTCTGATGTTTTCATTCTCGACAAACACCTCGCTCAGAAGGATATCTTTTATCTGAGCACACTGCGATGGAACAAGACCTTCTGTCTTTACTACGATGCTTGCACTCTCACCGTCAAGATAGCATACACAATCTTCAAAGCCTGCCGCTTTTACAAGGCTTTCAATGGTATTCTCGCTGTCGATAAGATCGCTCATTGCAACCGCCTGAGCAGTAGCTACTGCCTGCTCATCAGCGGTTGTATCTCCACCTGATACAATAAGCTGTAATGTTTCTACCGCTGTATCTCTTGCTGACATTTTATCAATTCTTGCCTGAGAAAAATAATCGCTGTTATTATCCTTGACCTGAGCATTAACAAGCATAAGATCACCGTAATTTGCTGTCTGAGAGCTTATTACCTCTGTTGCTTTGAGCTGTGCAGGTTCGTCTGCAAGCACATAGTTTATGTAAACAGCAAGGCCAAGCATTAGCGTTAAGCTTGCAAGCAGGATATGTTTTTTCTCTAAAATAAGATTTGGTTTTCTGAATTTCATAAGTTTACCTCCTAAAAGTTATCCCTTTGCTACGCAAATTCGGTTTGTACTGAGATTTAGTACCGATGATACCGCTGTAATCACCTTTTCACAGATTCTTGTATTGTCACCTCCCTCACAGACTATTATTACACCATTGATTTTTGGCTTTATTATTTTACTTACAAGCGCCTCCTTGCTATTGTTCTTATCTATGACAACAACCTCTGATTGATATCTGGTTGATGTGCTACCATCATCATAATCGTTTGATTGAGAAATCTCCTGAGCATAGATATATTCAGTTGTTCCCTCAATAGTTACCATGACAGAAACCTTTCCTACCCCCTGAATTTTTGATAATATTCTTTCGAGCTCATATTCAATCTGCTTTTTGTAATCCTGGGTATCAAGAGATACCATATCAGCCTTTTGCTCTGAATATCCTTTATCATCTTTTTCCGAAAAGATATCAGAGACAAAAATAAGCGCTATACCTAAAAAGCCTGCAATTATAATTATTTTTAATTTCTTTTCATCCTTTGCAACACTTTTGATATATTCTAACACTTTATTATAGAAGCCACTTATTTTCATATTTCTATTCTCCAACTGTATTTATCTGTATCTTTATATCACCAAATAAGTTTTTTACAGCATTTTCTGTTTTCTCAGCATATGAGCGGTCATGCAAAACAACCTCTGTTTTACTAATTTCTATGCTATTATTATCCGTAATATTAACATATACTGAAATTTTATCTGCAACTACCCCTACCGAATAAAGATAATTGCCAAGTGTCAACGCCAGTTCAGACTCAATTTCTCTTTCTGATATATTGTCTATCACATCGATAACATCCGATTTTTCAATAACATCTGAAAGTTCTGAATAAACCGGTAAATCAAGCGATATATCGCTGTTTACTATTGCAGAAAGAATGGTTACTATTATAAGCCCTGAAAACAGCAGATGAAGCTGTTTTTTAAGCTTTTTGCCGTGTGAGATTGTATCCATAAGCGAAACCGCAATCGCGGCAAGGCACACACAGGTTACTATTTCTTTGATTTTTTCCATTTTTGCTCCTAAAGATTTATACATACAAGCATCATAACTGTTGTTGATATTATAAGCATAAGCCCCATACATAAAAGCAAAGCCATAGCAAGAGTCAGAACAGTTGATGAGCTTTTTAATACCGAGCTTACTTTATTGACTCCTAGTATATCTGAAATTACAGACGAAAAAGCCAACGATATTTTTACGGTAAGAATATTTACAAGCGGCGGTATTATCATAGCAAGTACTGCTACTATTCCAAAGCTTCCTACGCATGATCTAATAAGACCAAGGCTGCCTTTTACAGTCTGATATGCGTCAGAAATTGCACTGCCCACTATTGGCACAAAGCTTGATAACATAAATTTAGCTGCTTTTGTTGAAACCGTATCTGCTGAAACACCGACTATTCCCTGAATAGTTATTGAGCCTACAAATATAGTCATTATTAATCCTACTATCCATAAAAAGCCTTTTTTGACGCTTTCGATTACAGCTGAAAAGGATAAAGCACTGTTTATACTGCCTATTATCGATAAAGCCAGCAATATACTAAGAACAGGCATCAATACGTTCATTGCAACAAGTGAAGATATTTCAGCTATTGCAATCAGCGTAACATAATAAGAGGTTGCAGACGAAACACTGCCGGATGAACCAATGATACTTGCAAATACAGGAACATACGTCAGCATAAACTTTCCTATATCATTTATAGTTGTTGATATGTATTCTATTGTCTGAAGAATTCTTGAAAACAATATACCTATTACAGCCATAACTCCAACAAGCTCTAAAACTGATGAAACCTCATTATTTTTTGAGTACATAGAATCTGTCATAGCACATATTACAATAACCGCCAGAAGCGTTCCTGCAAGAGTTACAGCGCCTTTTATACCGCCTGACAGCGTTTGTAAAAAGCCTTTGAGTATCTCTTTGAAGGTAAGCTGATTTGATATGTTCTCATCAAGTCTTATATCATTATTTTCAAGATACTCTCTTGCTTCATTGTTGATAGCATCATCAAAGCTATCCTCGACATCATTAAGATACCCCATCTCTTCTTCACCAAATGCAGCATATACGCCTGATGAAAGGAAAAGGAAGGCCAAAAAAACTATTGTCATAGCAATCAGCTTGATTTTAAAATTCATTTATTTTAATAGCTCCTTGATTATATCTGATATTGAATTAAAAAGAGGCAGAGCAGTTATGAGAATTGAGATTTTTCCAAACAGCTCAATTGCAGATGACATAGCACTTTCCCCGTTATCTTTGCATATATCGCAGGCAAGCTGAGTTATGTAGCATATACCCAAACCTTTAAAAAGAATCTGAGCATAGCTTTGAGATACTCCCGACATTTCAAACAGATTCTCTATAAGAAGAATAACGGGAGAAATTCTTTTTATAATAAACATGACAGTTACAGCAGTTGCAAGAACTGATACAGCTATTGCATATTCCCTGCCAAGCTTGTCTAAAAGCTTGCAGAAAATTGTTGCTGTAAGACAAAGGGCTGCTACCGATACAATACTCATCAATAAAGCCCGAAGGTATCTTTTATAGTTTCAAAAAGAGTACCTATTTCATCAATTATCATCATAAGTACTACAATAAGCCCTGCAAGCGTTGTCATCATAGCCTGTTCATCACGCTCTGCGCGCTTTAAAAGCTGGTTTAAAACGGCAGTAATTATACCTATTGCCGCAATTTTGAATATCAGATCTATTTCCATTTTCTTCTCCTTTATGTTAAACAAGAATTATGCAAACAAATATACCGAGTAAAACTCCCAGCGAATTTGATAATCTGCATTGTCTTTCACATTCTGGCAAAACGCTCTCAAGGCGCTGTGAAAACATTTGTTTATAAAGCATGTGATTTAGATTGACTTATATATTACCAAAATGGTATAATGTAATAGGAACATTTGGTTACTGGTGTCTACCTCTAATCTGAAAAGAGAGGAGGTGGTTCGATGAGGAAGAGAGAATTTGTAATTCGTCTTTTCGGACAAATCATCACCGTTTTAATTCTATTATTACTTATAATGATTGAAATAAAAAAATGACACTCGTCCAATGGACAAATGTCTAACAACTAAAAGGTAGACATTCAGATAACTGAATGTTCCCTTGATTTAATTATATTACTATTTATTTTGATTGTCAAAAGAGAAATATTTAGTCTTTTAAAAAATGTTGGTAAAACAAATGGTGAATACTATTTAACAGATGCACTTAATGTATTAATGGAAAGAGGAGAAAT
>CALBJC010000162.1 GCA_937892655.1 uncultured Clostridia bacterium
TCTGAAGAAAATGGTGCAATATCTTCGTAGTGTTCACCTGTACAAACAAAGGCCACTGGAATTCCAAGTTCTTTCCCAAGAGAAACCCATTGTTTTCCTCTTGTAACACCAGGTCTGTCTTCAACCTTCGCCCTGTTCGAGCCGGCAAGTCGATTTATTAGTGATGACTTACCTACGTTTGGAATACCAACAATCATAATTCTCATCGGTCTTCCAACCATGCCTTTGCGTTTCCAGCTTTCAATCTGAACAGCTAATACCTCACGCAAGGCAGAAGAAAACTTATTGATACCTTTACCACTTCTGCAATCAGTTGCAATTGCAGTAATGCCTTTTCTCTTATAATAATCAATCCACATAGATGTGATTGTTTCGTCAGCAGTATCGCATTTATTCAAAACTACAAGACGTGGCTTTGAGCCAACAAGTGTCTGCATCTCAGGATTTCTGCTTGAAATAGCAACTCTTGCATCAGTTATTTCAACTACAGCGTCAACAAGTTTCAAATTTGACTGCATCAACCTTCTGGTTTTGGCCATATGGCCGGGAAACCATTGAATATTTGAAATTTCAGCTTCTCTCATTTATCCTCCGAATCTTAGAATATCTCAATACTTGATAATGGGAAAACTCTAAGTATAACTTTACCAATTACATCGTCAACATGAACCTGACCAACAAACGGACTTCTGCTGTCAGTTGACGCATTTCTGTTATCTCCAAGCAAAAATACATGATCATCTTCTACAACAAGCGGATATTCATAAGCACCCGCATTTGTTTTAGTTAGAGCATTTATATATGGTTCAGTTAGGATCTCACCATCAACGGTCACTGTGCCTGTTTCAAAATCAATATCAAGCGTCTGTCCCTCAGTGGCAATTACGCGCTTGATTATCGTTTCATTTAAACCGTAGCTGTTAGCAATAACAACATCACCATTCTTAGGCTCATAAAACAGATGCGAAACAATTAGTCTATCATTATGAATAAAAGTTGGATTCATTGAATCACCAAAAACAGTAATCAATCTAAAGAAAAAAGAAAATACTAAAAGAAAAATAAAGAAACAAAGTACTAAAAATTCAAAGAATTCAAGTATTTCGTCAAATGCGCTAGGCTTTTTATCTTCTGTAACATTATGAGTGATAATTTTTTCTTCCATAGCAATTCCTTTCTATACTCAAAATGAAATAATCATACAAATTAATTATATCAAAAAAAGTGCGCAAATGCAATAATAAATAGTGAAAATAATAACCAAAATTTCACCACAAATGAAAAAAAGAGACAGCAAACTGTCTCTTTTTTCATTAAGATTAAATTAAATGGATTCCTTAACCTTAGCAGCCTTACCAACTCTGTCTCTGAGGTAGTAGAGCTTAGCACGGCGAACCTTACCACTTCTAACGAGTTCAACCTTTTCTACTGATGGTGAGTGAAGTGGGAATACTCTTTCTACGCCACAACCGTGAGCAACACGTCTAACTGTAAATGTTTCATTTACACCACCGTGCTTCTTAGCGATGATTGTGCCTTCGAAAATCTGAATTCTTGACTTTTCGCCTTCCTGAATTCTTACGTGAACCTTAACAGTATCACCGATGTTGATTACAGGTGCGTTTTCCTTCAAACTTGAGTTTGAAATGAGCTTTAATGCGTCCATTGTTTTTCCTCCTAAATTTTCAGATATTCATACGCTGTCAAGCAACTAATCTATATTAGTCTGAGCCAGAGGACTATCCGCTTTAATGTCTTGTTTTTACAAGCATTAACACCCAAATTACCGAATAACCGGTAAAGCGGTAATAATTCATGCCTAATTATTATACCATAGCAATTTGACAAATGCAATAGTTTTTATGAAAAATCTTCGTCATTATCACAAAGTATTTTTGTGCGTTTTATACTAACTATTTCACAATCCGCATTTGTCTGAGAAATAAAGCCTTCTATAAGATGTGTAGGATTTACATTCTTCTCAGTACCAGCAGGTAGCTGAATAACAAGCTTTATACCACTATTATCATTTTCAATATCGACTACATTAAAAGTATTCGCAATATTAGTTGTCACTATTTCCTTCTTCTTGTTCTTTCTTGTTATAACAACATTATCAGAATTAAGATATTCTTCAAGCATTAAAGCCACGTTTTCAGGTTTTGATGAGGACAAGTTAATTTCATATTGTGCAAATCTGATTTCTTTATTAGTGTGAACAGGATATTTTACAGATATAACCTCAAAGCATTCAGGAAAAGCTTGTCTCACCTGCTTTTCGACCTGTTCAAGCGGAATATCGTAATCAATTGCAAAATCCATAAACTCACAATTACTCTCATATCCAAGAGATAATGTCAATGGAAAAGTAATATAAACGTGAGGGTTAAAACCCATTGTATGCCATACAGGTAGCTTTGTTCGCTTTAGAACTCTCTGCATAGCTCTTTGCAGGTCAAGATGAGAAATGTACTTGGCTCTGCCCGTCTTACAGAATTTTACACGGATGTCAATACTGTTATTTACCACAATAAACACCTCCGCAATCCTTCTTAACACCACAACCTGCGCAACCTTCCTTGCAATTTGCAGTTGTTTGTGCATTATGAGCCTTTTTATTTTCTCTGATAAGAAACTCCTTTGATACCATATAATCAAGATGACTCCAAGGTGCTACTTCATCATACTCTCTTTTTCTGTTTGCATAGAATTCTGGCTTTATGTTGCACTTTTCAAAAGCGTTTTGCCATTTTTCAAAATCAAAATGTTCATCCCAGCTATCAAGATTACAGCCATTCTTCCATGCTGCATAAATTACATCACAGAGCTTTCTGTCACCACGCGCAAGTGTCGCTTCCAACAAACTTACAGGTAGCTTATGCCACGCAAGCTGAACCTTTCGGGTTTTAACTGATTCAATAAGCTTTTTCTGCTTTCTGTCAATTTCTTCAGCTGTAGCCTGAGGTTCAAACTCAAATGGAGTAAACGGCTTAGGTACAAATGTTGCGGCAGAAATTGAAATCTTAATTGTATTTGCTCTTTTTGATCTGTCCATCTCATAGAACATATCAATAATCTTCTGAGCAAGATTAGCGATTCCCTCAATATCCTCATCCGTTTCATCCGGAAGACCAAGCATAAAATACAGCTTAACAAGGGAGTATCCACCCTCAAATGCTATTTTACAAGTATTGAGAATTTCTTCTTCAGTGACATTCTTGTTTATGACATCTCTCAAACGCTGAGTACCAGCTTCAGGCGCAAATGTCAAACCGCTTTTTCTGACAGCCTTTATTTTGTTGAGAACTTCTTCGCTGAAGTTGTCAATTCTCAAGGAAGGGAGCGAAAGATTGATTTGATTGTCATTTGTATATTCTGTTAAATCACATAGTAAGCCTTCAAGCTGAGTGTGATCGCTTGTCGATAATGAAGAAAGTGATACTTCTTCATACCCTGTATTTTCACACAAACACTTAGTCTGGTTTATAATCGTATCTTTTTCTTTCTCTCGAAAAGGTCTGTAAATATATCCAGCCTGACAGAATCTACATCCTCTTATACAGCCTCTGAGAACCTCAACTATAGCTCTGTCATGAACGATCTCACTAAACGGCATTACAAAATTATCAGGATAGTAAACCTTATCAAAATCAGCGATAATTCGCTTTGTTACCTTCTGTGGTGCAACACCGTTTGACGTTATAGATTTTACCGTACCATTATCATTATACTCAACATCATACATTGCAGGGCAATACACACCCTGTATCTTTACTGCCTCATCTAAAAATGCCTTCCTCGAAAAGCCTTTTTTCTTATGCTCCTCCATAAGATGCATAAGTTCGATATTCAGCTCCTCACCTTCGCCAATCATAAATAAATCAATAAAATCAGCTAAAGGCTCAGGATTACAAACACAAGGGCCACCAGCTATTACAATAGGGTGAGAATCATCTCTATCCTTTGAATATACAGGTATCTGTGCTAAATCAAGCATATTCAGAACTGTTGTATAGCAAAGCTCATACTGAAGTGTAAAACCTACAAAATCAAATTCCTTTATAGGATCAAGACTTTCCAAACCATAAAGAGGAATATCATTTTCCCTCATAATCTTTTCAAAATCGAGCTCTGGTGCAAAAACTCTTTCGCACCAGAAATTCTCTACAGAATTTTTCAAGCCATAAAGAATCTTCATACCAAGATGCGACATTCCAACATCATAAGTATCAGGAAAACAAAAGGCAAATCTGACATCTACCTTTTCTTTATCTTTTATAACACAGCCATATTCCCCACCGATATATCTTGCGGGTTTCTGAACTGACAGAAGATGCTTTTCAATCTTTTCTCTTAACATAATTACCTCCAAAAATGAGTTATTATTATTTTATCATATCAAAATAATAAAATCAACTAAATGGATATAAATTCGCTGATTATTATATATACTGCTGTAATTATTATCGATAAATTGACTCTTCCGTAATAAAACAAAATAAAACACATTATCAGTAAAGCAAATGAACAAATTAATCTTATTACGTCAACAACCCACCACAAAACTTTATTTTTCATATTTTCTTTTATTGCATTCAAAACCTGTCCACCATCAAAATATTTAAACGGCAGCAGATTGTAAATTCCAACTAATAGATTTGTCAGACATACTATTTTCGCATTAAGAATATGTGCTACTAATGCAATCGAAAAATTAACCAAAACTCCAGACAAAAGCTCAATCAGCCGATTTCTCAAAGGTTGCAGTTTATTATCGTATTTAATCTTTATACCGCCACAATAAAAAATAACAGCCGAAGATTTGATGCCAAAGCAGCTCATAGAAATTAAATGACCAATCTCATGTACTATACAAGCAAGGAGCGTAAATACTGTTATGTACCATTGTTCATAACAAAACACAAAAGACAACAGCGCAAAAAAAGAGAATGAAAATCCAATTTTATAATTTTTAATATCAAATAGAAGCATAAGATATCACCTCATTAATAGTAATTCTTATGCCGATACTTACTATAATAATGCAAAAAGCCGACATCAGATGTCGGCTTTTTGCTACTTATCTTTTTTTATTTTAAACATCATACATAAAAGACTTGATAAAAACTTAGGAGTTTTAACAACAACAACTTTCATAACTAAACCACCTTTAGATTTGATAATCTATAATATGGAAAATCAAACAAAAAGGTTAATGTCATTAGCTAAAACAACCATCAATGTTCCTTTTTGACAAGAAATAATAACCTTATCATCAACAAATTCATTGCATGCTCCTAAAGGATAATCGCTTGATAATGTCACATCAGAGGTTTCATACTTTGAACCTACTATAGAAACTCCATAACAAACATCAGAAAATGAAAACACAGAAAAGTATCTGTATGTATCTTTCTGAATTGATACAGAACTGCTTTTCAAAAACATAATTTCACAATTATCACTTAGAATCTTAGAGTCTGGAATAGATTCTGACAGAAAATTCAATGTCTGCAAATTTGCAAACAAATGATCAACTCTACCGCCTAATGCACAAAGAATTCTTACACATTCATATTCATTATCAATTGCATATTTAACAGCAAGCATTGTGTCAGTATCATCTTTTTCTTTCGCAAATGTTATAACTTCACAATCATCGTCAGGAACATATCCAAGAGTATCAAAGTCACCTATTACGGCTTTAATTTTCAAATCAAGACGTTTTGCTACCAAAAATCCCGCATCGCAGCAAACAACATCGCAGCCATTAAAATCTATTGAACGCAAAAACTCATCGGATTCGCATTTACCGCCACTTATGATATAGCAAGTTCTCATCATTTTAGTTCCCATTCCTTAATCGTCTTAGATTCTTCATACATCATCAGATAACTCTCGTGACGTGATTTAGAAATCTTACCTGAATTTACAGCTTCAATAACTGCACATCCTTTTTCTTTAGTATGACTGCAGTCTGCGAATTTGCAATCGGAAGAAAACTGAGAAAACTCAACAAAGCAGTCTGCAAGCTTATCCTTTAATATAATATCATAACGTTGAGTATCAAAAGAAGAAAATCCAGGAGTATCTGCTACTAATCCT
>CALBJC010000163.1 GCA_937892655.1 uncultured Clostridia bacterium
AGATAAGTTAATAGGTAAGTTATAAGAAATTAATTGCTTTGATTTTACAGAATAAAGATATATTCTAATAGTAAAACCGCTACTGTAATGTAGCGGTTTTTTTATCTGTATAAACAAGAAAATTCTGGCAATAATACTTACAAATTCTTAAGAGGTGAGTATAGTGAAAAGAATAAATATAGCATTATTGATTGGATTGATTGTCACATTTACATATTTTGTATTTGAAGATTCTTATAATGACGTCTCAAAACTTCAGGATTCGGTATTAAGGCTTCACATTCTTGCAAATTCTGATTTAGAGTATGATCAGCGGTTGAAGCTTGAAATCCGTGATGCAATACTGGAAGAATTTTCTGATGTTTTGAATTCTGAAAATTCAATAGAAGCGCAGAAAACCGTACTTGATAATCTTGATTTATTATCGCATACAGCAAAACGCGTAATCAATGAACATGGCTATGATTACTCCGTAAATACAGCTCTTGAACGTATTGAATTTGATGAAAGGGTATATGGTGATATTACTATGCCAGCAGGGACTTATGATGCGCTGAGAATTGAAATAGGTCAGGCGAAAGGCAAAAACTGGTGGTGTGTGATATTTCCTTCGATGTGCTTATCTGACAGCGTTTGCATTAGTGATGCTGAAGAGTATTTTTCTGATGACGAAATCATTATACTAAAAAAACCACAGAAGATTGAGTATAAATTTAAATGCTTTGAACTTTTTAAGCGTGTTGGGCGTTTTTTCAGACAGTAATAAATTGACTTAAACTGCTAATCGTGGTATCATTATTATATCAATTTAAAGGAGCGATATTGATATGATAAGAATCATAACTGGTGCACAGAACAGCTCTAAGCATAGAAAATTTTTTGAATATATAAAAAACGAACCTGACAAAAGTAAGGTGCTTGTAATAGTGCCTGAACAGTTTACTTTTGAATATGAAAAAAGATTATATAAAACTCTCGGTCCGCGTGAATACAATAAGCTCAGTGTACTAAGCTTTAAGCGCTTAGGTACATTTCTTGCGCAGAAATACTCAGTATCAGTTGGTAACACGGATAATGATGATATCAGAATGCTTGCGGTATATGGTGCTATCAATAATCTGAAAAAGAATAATGAGCTTATTCATTTTTCAAAGTCTGCTGAAAAGCCATCGTTTATCAAGGATTGTATTGAGGTAATCGAGCAGCTGCGAAGAAACAATATTGTTCCTGATGATATGAAAAGAAGTGTTGACATCTGTAGTGATGTTGATGTCGAGCATTCAAAGCCTGCGGTAAGTGAGCTTTCCAGCATTTATCTTGAATATGATAATCAGCTTAAGAAAATGGGCATATGTGATAGTTTGCTGTTACCACAGGTTGCATGTGATATACTCAAAGAACATAGTACGTTTAAAGGATATAGCGTGTATATAGATGAATTTTCGGGTTTTTCAAATGATGAGTTTGAAATCATAAAGCTTTTGATTCGTGATGCTGATCTTACAATTTCACTTACTATGCAAAATAACAATTCTAAGCTTTCGCCTACGATGATATGTAAAAATGTTCAGGATAAGCTTGTGGGTGTTGCAAAAGATTACAATGCTCAGCTTTTATATGATATATGTGACGATTATGAATTATGTTGCTCGGAATCTGTAAATCATATCAATAAATATCTGTACTCTTTACATTCAGAAAGTGTATCAAATGATGGGAAAATCAGAATTTTAAATGCTGTTGACAGATATAAGGAAATTGAAGCGTGCGCTTGTCAGATAAGTCACCTTGTACTGGAGGAAGGCTATAAATTTGAAGATATCGCTGTGATTTCTAACAATCTGTCTGACTATGACAGAATTTGCGAGAGTGTGTTCTATCGATATGACATTCCATATTTTACCGATTTCAAACGAAGTGTAGCTCAATCGGTTGTTGTTTTACATATTCTCAATACGCTTGACGCTATCTCTACAAGAAGTTTCAGAACAGAAAAAATACTCAAGTATATTAAATCACCGATTTCCAATATTTCTGATGTTGAAAAGACGATGATAGAGGATTATTGTATCAGCTGGAATATCGATAAAGATGTATGGCTTTCGGATTTTACAGGGTATGTTAATTCGTTCGGTGTAGATGAAACAGAAAAGACCAATGAGCTTGGAAGGATAAACTCAATAAGGAAAAAGATAATCGAACCTTTACAAAAGCTCAAATCGATGTGTTCGGATAAATCGCCTCAGTCAATATGCAAAGCTCTGTTTGAATTTTTTGAAGAAACATCGTTGTCACAGCAGATTTATTCAAACACACTCAGACTTACTGATGAAAACAATGAGAATCTTGTTGAGGTCAGCAGAAATATAAAGCAGATATGGCTAAATGTAACCCAGACTATAAGAAACATCTATGATTATTGTCTTGTTGAAAAGATGACAATAAAGGGATTTATGAATGTTGCAAGACTTTTGTTTTCACAGCTTAAGATTGCTAATGCGCCACAAAAGCTTGATAGCGTAATTCTTGCCGATGCAGGACATTCAAGAGTGGGTCAGAAAAAAGTGGTGTTTGTATTGGGTGTCAATGAAGGAGTATTTCCTTCAAATCCTCATATGAATAAGCTACTTGATAATAGCGCGCGAAATTTTCTCGACAAGGCAGGCGTTGAGATATCTGATAATCAACTGCAGCTGCTTTTAAAGGAAAGATATGACGTTTATAATGCGATTACCGCTACAACTGAACGGTTGTATATCAGCTATCCTACCTATGATAATGCCGGTAATATATTGCATCCGTCTCCGGTTGTGAAAATGGTTAGAAAGCTTGTGGACAAAACTGAAATTGAAAGCACAAATTCATTTGACAAAGTATGGTTTTGTACAAATTATAAGTCTGCATATTACAAGTATATTGAAGGCTTCAAGGAAAATTCAACCCAGCAAAATACATTAAGAAAGCTTTTACTTGAAAACCCTGAATATTCAGATAAGATCGGATTTACAGAGAGGGTAAACCAGTTTTCTTCTAAAAATATATCTTCTGATGTTTCAAAGGAGCTGTTTTTCAGAAATAATGAGAATACTATGGTTACCTCTGCTTCATCCATTGAAAAATTCTTTACTTGCCCGTATGCATATTTCTTTAATAAGGGTATCAAGCTTCGCAAGCCTGTAAAATATGAGCTTGACGCATTAAATACAGGTTCACTCTTGCACTATTGCTTGGAACAGATAATGTCATATGAAGAAAACGGTAAACGCGAATATAACCCGGAATTTATAATGTATGATGACGATTCTCTGAAAAATATGATTTCGGATATTTTTGCTGAATATAAGGAAAAAGGCTTCGGCGGAGATTTTGCAAAAACGAAGTTGTTTGATTTTAAGTATGACATACTGAAAGAATATACTTTTTATATCATCAAAAATCTTCAGCACGAGATTTCAAACTCAAAATTTACTCCTGCGTATTTTGAAAAATCTCTCAATGATGATAACGGAAAATTTCTTTTTGAAAAAATGTTCTCAGATGTTATTCTGAAGCTTTCGGGTTCGGTTGACAGAATAGATATTGCCAGTTTGGGCGATAAAAAGCTATTGAGAGTTGTTGATTACAAAAGTGGAAAGAAAAAATTCTCGCCTGCAGATGTTATGTACGGTCTTAATATGCAGATGCTTTTATACCTGATTGCAATTATCAATGATGAAAAGCTGAAATCATGTATCGATTCAAGCATTCTGTATCAACGAATTGAACCACCGTATGATTTTGTTGACAGAGAAAAAAACAGCGATGAGGATAAGCTCAGTAAGGACCGTTCTCAGCTGAAGGCGTTTGGCGTTGGTATTGATGAGTTTTCATCAAAGGATATTCAGGGTGATGTTTCTCTTGAAAGATATTCTTCTGCTGAATTTGATATGTTAAAAGATATGGTAAATAAAAAACTCGAAGAATACCTGCAAGCTTTGAAGTGCGGAGAAATTTCGCCAAAGCCAACAATGGGAAAAGACTCAAAGGATTCAGCCTGCGAGTACTGCGATTATTGGTCTGTATGTTCTGCATATAACAGGCTTGAATGCAAAATTGTTGATAAGAATGATGTCGAAATCTTTAAAGATGAGATTTCAAAAATGACAGGAGGTGTTACTGAAGATGGATTGGACGATTGATCAGGAAAAAGCGATATCTACAACTGATAAAGGAGTTATTGTTTCTGCTGCTGCCGGTAGCGGTAAAACGGCAGTCTTGGTTGAAAGAATAATCAGACTGTTGTGCGACGCAGAAAAGAAAATACCTGCAGACACTCTGGTAGCAGTAACATTTACCAATGATGCAGCATCGCAGATGCGTGAAAAGATTACCGCTGCACTTGAAAAGAAGGTGATTGAAAACCCTTCAGACGAATGGCTTCTGACGCAGCAGATGAAGCTTCCGTTTGCCAAAATTTCAACTATTAACTCGTTCTGTTATGACCTTGTAAAAACATATGCTGATGAATTTGATATTCAGAGCGGTGTCAGAATTATTGATGAGAATGAGCTTGAACTGCTTAAAGCTGTTGCAATGGATAACTGCTTTGAGATTGCTTGCGAGGATAAATTTGATGAGTTCTCTTTTGCATATAAATCCTTGTGTAAAAAAGGTGATACAAATCTCAGAGAATGTGTAAGAAAACTCAGCGAATTCAAAAGGTCAATCGGTTTCCCTGATAAATGGGTAGAGCTTTGCCGCAGATACTATATAGAAAACCGTATTGAAGAACACGTCAATATTCGTTTGGAATCTCTCAAACAGTCGTTTATGCAAGAAGCGTTGCTTATCCGCGATGAGATGAACCGCGCTCTTTGCTGTATTCCCGGATTTTCAAAGAGAGATGCAGATAATACTATTGTTCTGGATTGTCCCGTATTCCAAACTAAAGATTATTGCGAAGCTGTCGCTAAGCTTCATTCGATATATAACGATGCTGTTGATAAGATACAGATGTTTGATGTTTATCAGGGCGATGTATCTCCTAAGTTTGTTGTGTTCAAGGTTTCAACATATACCAAAAAGCTTGGCGAATATGCAGATTTTGTTCAGAAATTCTATTTGGCAAGAGATAAGCTGAAAAACTGTTTTACAAAGTATCACTCTGAATACGCCCAGTATTTATCCTGTGACCCTGAGGCTGATAACAGAATTTCATTGAAACTGTTTGATGCAGTAAATATGCTTAGTGAGATATATGATGGCGAATTATGGCAGCTTAAGATGGAAAAGAATGCCATTGAATTCTCGGATAATGAAATTATGGCAGTTAAGCTTCTGGCAGAAATGACAGAGGATGGTTTTAAACCGTCTGAAATAGCAAAAAGAATTGTTGAGCAGGGCGTATATAACATTGTTCTTATGGATGAATATCAGGATGTAAATAATCTTCAAGACATAATATTCAAATGTATAAGTAAAAATGGTTCTGATAAGCTTATAGGCACAAATGAGTTTGTAGTAGGCGATATAAAGCAGGCTATTTATAAATTCAGATTGACTAATCCAAAAATAATGTCTTACGCACGAGAAAACGCAAGAAAAGAATGTAACGCTCAATACGTTGAGGAAATCATACTACATGACAATTTCCGAAGCAGGAGGAATGTAGTAGATTTTACAAACTTTGTTTTTGAACTTCTTATGTCAAAGTCTTGTGGTGATGTACAGTATGATAAAAGCGAGAAACTACAATGTTCAGCGCAATATAACAACCGTGTTGAAAATACAGAAATAATAATAGCTCAGTCAAGTGAATCTGAGGTTGCGTCAGAGTATATAGCCTGTGCCACAAAAATTGATGAGATGATTAAAAACGGTGCGCTTGTTTTTGAAAATGGTTCTGACCGCAAATGCAGACCTTCTGATTTTTGCATTATCACAAGAACAAATGAATCGTGTGCAAGTGCCGCAAGAGCGTTGGAAATGGTAGGCTTAAGGTCTACTGTAGAAACAAAGGAAGCATATCTCAAATCCAGAGAAGTATCAGTTTTAATCAATATGCTTAAGGTTATTGATATGCCAACCAATGATATCGCGCTTGTTGCCGTATTGCTTTCTGATATGTTTATGTTTACTGATGAAGAAATTGCAAAAATGCGATTACTCAATAAATCAGGAAGAATGAATTTCTATATGATTATGAATAATATCGCAAGTCAGTCTGACAGATCATCAGAGGAGTTTGAGGAGATTTCTAATACATATCTCGGCGATAAAGTGAGAGGAGCTATCAGAATAATTAAGGAGCTCAGAGTGCTGGCTTCATGTTTATCTGTTGACAGATTGATAAGTAAGATCTTTGACTATACTGATTATTTTTCGATTGCCTCAACATATGAAAACGCTTTACAAAAAAGAGCAAACCTCAGATTACTTCAGAATTACGCCTATACTTATGAAAGTAATGTCGGTGGCGGACTTGGTGGATTTATTCGTTATATCAACTCTATCAGCGATTCTAAAGGAGACTTACCTCAGGCAGTTGTTATGAATGAGAATACCGATGCTGTAAGCGTCAAAACTATTCATAAATCTAAAGGTCTTGAGTATCCTTTTGTCTTTATATGTGATCTTTCTTCTGATTTTAAAATTGAGAATAAACAGCAGATGCTGGCTGATGAAGAAATGGGTGTAGCCTTTAAAATCAGAGATTATGATAATAGAGAAAAAATTACAACCAACAATTACAGGATTATGCTCAATAACAGTACAGTGCAAAGCAAATCGGAAAGTATGCGTCTTTTGTATGTTGCGATGACCAGAGCCAGAGAAAAGCTTTTTATCTGTCTTGAGAATGATGATCATTTTGATAGGGATGTATGTCAGGCGATTGAGCTTGCAAAATCTTATCGCGATGACGTATTTGAACCGATGCGAGTTGTTGATTGTTCAAATCTCAGACAGTGGGTGATGTCTGCGCTTGTGATTCACCCTGAATTTGCAAGTGAGTTATCTGATGAATACGATTTTTCTGATATTCTTGCTTTTATAAAAAAATGTGATGTTCCGCAGATTTGTATAGCAAGATTTGAGGGCGGTTTTTCTGAAGAGCAAATCGAACAAGAAATTACTGCAGATGTGGATATGGAGCTATACAATAGACTTAGTGAAGTGGTTGGCAGAAAATATGATAATACCCTGAGCAATATGACTTCAAAGCTATCCGTTACAGAGATAGCTAAGAATGATGATGAGGGCTCTTTGTTCTATCCTCAGGTACCTGCTTTTTCAGACGAGCTTGAAAAATTGTCGGCGGCTGAAAAGGGAACAGCAGTACATGCTTTTATGGAAAACTGCGATTTTTCTCTTGCCAGAGAAAGTGCTTTGGATGAAATACAGCGCCTTGTATTTCACAAAAAGCTGACTCAGTCACAGGCAAAGTGTATCGATGTAGGAGTGCTGGAGTGTTTCTTTTCGAGTGAATTGTTTGACAGGACAATGAAATCTGTCAATATTGAAAGAGAAAAGAGATTTTTTGTTGCTATTTCTGATTTAGCTATTGAAAATGAAGATGTAAAGAAGTATAATAATACTGATGGAATGCTTCAGGGTATAGCTGACTGCGTTTTTGAAGAAGATGACGGATATGTTCTTATAGACTATAAAACTGATAGGGTCAGCGATTCACAGACTCTTATCGACAGATATACCATGCAGCTCAAGTTGTATGCTGCGGCTTTTGATGTCCTTCTTGAAAAGCCTGTCAAAGAGGCATATATTTATTCATTTGTACTCAAAGAAGTCATACCAATAAAATTATAAAAAATCTCAAAAAAGGTATTGACAAAGTGATTGTTATATAGTATAATCATTAGGTAAACAAAGCAGAACCCTACGTTCTCACCTTAAGCGATTATGCAAAAAGGTTAATACCTAAGAATTTAATCACAATGATTTGATTGTTATGTATGAGCGTAGATTATATCTGCGCTCGTTTTTATTTATTTTTTGTTGGAGGTGCTCGCTATTAGCAGTAAAGAACAGCAGATCAACGAAGAAATCCGCGATGCTGAAATTCGTGTGATTGACGTTGACGGAAACCAGCTCGGACTTATGTCCGCAAAAGAAGCACTAGATCTTGCAATCAGCAAAGATTTAGACCTTGTAAAGATCGCTCCTCAGGCTCAGCCACCTGTGTGCAAAATCATGGATTATGGCAAGTATTGCTATGAACAGCAGAAGCGTGAGAAGGAAGCAAAGAAAAACCAGAAGGTTGTTGAAGTCAAGGAAATCAGAATGTCATCGACAATTGATACTAACGACTTTAATACAAAGGTAAACCAGGCAATTAAGTTTTTACAGGGTGGCGACAAAATAAAGGTTTCGGTTCGTTACCGTAAAAGAGCGATTGCCCATCAGGAAATAGGTCAGGTTTTGCTTGATAGGTTTAAAGAAGCAGTCGGCGTTGCAGGTACAGTAGATAAGCCTGCAAAGATGGAAGGACGTAACTTGGTTATGTTCGTAAATCCTAAGTCGAACAAGTAAACTTTAAGGAGGAAAATACAATGCCAAAGATCAAGACACATTCAGGTGCTAAGAAGCGCTTTACGGTTACTGGCACAGGTAAGGTTAAGTACCAGCACACAAACAAGAGACACCGTCTCACACAGAAGGCTCACAAGCGTAAGAGAATCGCTAGAGTAGCAGGCTATGCTGATGCATCAAACGTAGCAGCAGTAAAGGCACTCATTCCTTACAAATAATCTCACGGGCTATAAATCCTGAGAACAACGTTAATTAAAATAATCGGAGGTAATTACTATGGCTCGTGTTAAGGGCGCAATGATGACTCGTAAGAGAAGAAATAAGACTCTTAAGCTTGCAAAGGGCTACTGGGGCGCAAAGAGCAAGCATTTTAAG
>CALBJC010000164.1 GCA_937892655.1 uncultured Clostridia bacterium
AGTTTGAGGAGTAACCCTTTTCCAAAAGGGTTTTCCTCAAGGGCGTCTGCAGATACTCCTGTATGAGCATCACCCTCTGCTAAAGTCGGTTTATTTTTATTCGCCTAGTTTTACGTCACCTTGTTTTATGAGCTTTAAGAGGTAGTCGATAACCTCAGGGTCAAATTGCTTGCCCTTATTCTTTTCAAGCTCTGAGAGTATAACCTCTTTTTCAAGCCTTGGGCGGTAGCAACGGTTTGAGTTCATAGCGTCGAGCGCATCAGCCGCACAGATGATTCTGGCGATAAGCGGGATTTCTTCGCCCGAGATACCCTTAGGATAACCCATACCGTCATATCTTTCGTGGTGATACAAAGCGCCCTGGCTCATATCTGGGATAGATGTAAAGTCACGCAGCATTTCACCGCCGACTGTTGTATGGCGCTTGATAGTTTCATACTCTTCACGGGTAAGCTTATCAGGCTTTTGTAAAATACTGCTTGAAATCGCAATCTTACCGCAATCATGCATAAGCGCTATACATTTTATATTATTACATTCTCTCTGAGAATAGCCCATTTCCTTTGCAAGAGCGTAGGAGATGTTTGCAACTCTTTCAGAGTGGCCCTTTGTATTAGGGTCTTTTGCTTCAACAAAATGGATAAGAGTATTGATAGACTGTTCGATAATCATGGCGTCATGCTTTTGCTGTTTTAAGAGCTTTCTTACTCTGAAATATGACATTATGATACCAATGATGAGCACTAAGAACAGAATATCAAGACCGACAAGCACTATAAACGGATATTCATCCCACGCACTTCGCTCAAGATGATATGAAAATGTAGCGCTGTCAAATACTGTCTGATAATCAAGCCCCTGGTCAGGAATGTATACGATATAGCCCACTATAGCGTAATACTTTACCTCTTCGCCATCGTCGCTCTTTGGGTAAAGAGGCATTTCGTTATCAGCCTTACTAGGATGATAAACAAATTTATCGCCAACATCCGCCCTTATCATAGGGCCTGTATGGTCTATGTAATAATCAAGGGTAATAGGAACGCTGTTGTATTCTTTGAGGTTTATATTCTGAACACGCAGCCCGTCAGGGTTTTGCTGAAAAAACTCGATTGTTCCGTTCCAGCCGTTATTAAACCACATAAGCTCAGGCACATCTATTGATGCCTCCCAGTCGGTAATGACTGCCTTGGAGGTATTTTCAACTATCATCTCATAGATGATACCAACGCTTGGACCGTGAAGCTCGTTGCCATCTTCATCCAAGATAGGGTCTTTGAGCCATGCGCCCGAATCACCGCCACGAGGACCGATTTTTACATCAAAATCAGGTAATGAAAACTTTTCGCCGTCAAACATATCGGCAGTAAGCGTTGCGGTTTTAACCTGCTTATTTTCGTTTTCAATCCAGAGATAGTAGCCTGCGATAAGCGCAAATGTAAGCACATAAGCTACAACTACCATTATGAAATTTTTCATATCACGGCTGAGCTTTTTCAAGCAGACTCCCCCTTACTTACTATAATAAAATAATTATAGCATAAGGTAATGTAATAGTCAACATATTAAAAAAACCTCCCCTATTCATTGAACCGAGGAGGTAGTTTATTTATAATGAAATGATTTCACTTTATCCCAATGTCAAACCCTTCTATATCATTTGCGTATATACATAGATCCAATCCATTTTCAAGCATAAAGTGTATATTGTTCGGCAGATTATTTTCTTTCATTGCCTCTTCCGCTTTTTGTTCGTCAAAATCACTTAAAGAAAATGAATAGTAAGCAGTTCTATCAACTTTAACTCTTTTTACCTTTTCATTTTCATAATTCAAATCAAATGCTGATGATAAATCGTAATAATAATTGTCACTCGATTCCCCCATATCAGCAGGCGGAAAATCTTTGGTTTCTTTCGTAACAATATCGCTAAGATTTAATTTTCGATACTTAATCATTCCTGTACCATGAACGAGAAATTCTATACCAATAAAATCAAATAACATTATAACTGAACCGCCAAAGTAAGAAAAGTCATAATAGCTTTTCTTGTAATTGAATGATTCCAAAAACGCCTGCAAGCCGACATACAGCTTTTTTATAGTATGATTCTGACAAATGTCATTCAGTATTGTCTGAAGCTCATTATATGAATAGCACCATTTAAACTCTTCGTCAGTACAAGTTATTGTAGTATACTTCACTTTTCCATATCCGTTATTTGACATACCTCTCACCTCTTAATGACATTATATCACGCTTTCTATCCAATTAAAAGTACAAAAATCCCCTTGCTGAAATTCAGCAAGGGGATAATTATAATCAATATTTCAGATTACTTCTTGTCAGCGATTGCAGCCTGAGCAGCAGCAAGTCTAGCAATTGGCACTCTGAATGGTGAACATGATACATATGTTAAACCGAGCTTGTGGCAGAATTCAACAGATGATGGGTCACCACCGTGTTCGCCGCAGATACCGATGTGGAGGTTTGGATTTACTGGCTTACCAAGCTTGATAGCCATATCCATGAGCTTACCAACACCTGTCTGGTCGAGCTTAGCAAACGGATCGTTTTCGAAGATCTTAGCATCGTAGTAAGCGTTGAGGAACTTACCAGCGTCGTCACGTGAGAAGCCGTATGTCATCTGTGTAAGGTCGTTTGTACCGAAGCAGAAGAAGTCAGCTTCCTTAGCGATTTCGTCAGCTGTAAGAGCAGCACGAGGAATTTCGATCATTGTACCAACTTCATACTTGAGGTCAGCGCCAGTTTCAGCGATGATAGCGTCAGCTGTTTCAACTACAACCTTCTTAACGTACTTGAGTTCCTTGATTTCGCCAACGAGAGGAATCATGATTTCAGGAACGATTGTCCAATCAGGATGAGCCTTCTTAACGTTGATAGCAGCCTTGATTACAGCAGCTGTCTGCATCTTAGCGATTTCAGGATATGTTACAGCAAGACGGCATCCACGGTGACCCATCATGGGGTTGAATTCGTGGAGTGAAGCAATGATATTCTTGATATCTTCAACAGACTTGCCCTGAGCCTTAGCGAGAGCAGCGATGTCAGCTTCTTCTGTAGGAACGAATTCATGAAGAGGAGGATCGAGGAATCTGATTGTAACAGGGTTACCTTCGAGAGCTTCGTAGAGAGCTTCAAAGTCAGCCTGCTGGATAGGTTCGATCTTAGCAAGAGCTGCTTCTCTTTCTTCAACTGTATCTGAGCAGATCATTTCACGGAATGCAGCGATTCTGTCAGCTTCAAAGAACATGTGTTCTGTACGGCAGAGACCGATACCTTCAGCACCGAGTTCACGAGCCTTCTTAGCGTCTGTAGGTGTGTCAGCGTTTGTTCTAACCTTAAGAACTCTGTACTTGTCAGCCCAAGCCATGATTCTTCCGAATTCACCAGCGATTGTAGCATCAACTGTAGGAATTACGCCGTCGTAGATGTTACCTGTTGAACCGTCGATTGAAATGTAATCGCCTTCAGTAAATGTCTTACCAGCGAGTGTGAACTTCTTGTTTTCTTCATCCATCTTGATGTCGCCACAGCCTGATACACAACATGTACCCATACCACGAGCAACAACGGCAGCGTGAGATGTCATACCACCACGAACTGTGAGGATACCCTGTGAAGCCTTCATACCTGTGATATCTTCAGGTGATGTTTCGAGACGAACGAGAACAACCTTTTCGCCCTTAGCGTTCCAAGCTTCAGCGTCTTCAGCTGTGAATACGATCTTACCGCAAGCAGCTCCGGGTGAAGCACCGAGGCCCTTGCCCATAGGTGTAGCTGACTTGAGAGCCTTAGCGTCGAACTGAGGATGGAGAAGTGTGTCGAGGTTACGAGGATCGATCATAAGAACAGCTTCCTGTTCAGTTCTCATGCCTTCGTCAACGAGGTCACAAGCGATCTTGAGAGCAGCCTGAGCAGTTCTCTTAC
>CALBJC010000165.1 GCA_937892655.1 uncultured Clostridia bacterium
TATCACAAAAAGGTTATGACAAAATAAAAAAGTAAAAAAGACCGCTTCTGTTTTTTCAGAAGCGGTCTTTATTAAGTTTAATATGGATACCACATACTGCCGTCATCATACAAAAACTCTGCGCTAACAAAGCTTATTTTGCCTGAATTTTCTTCAAAGCAGAATTTTATGGTAGTAGCTGTATCAAGCCTGAATGAATCGACATAAATGTCCGCTGTTACCTCATAATAACCTGTGCTCTGGTTATAGCTGTAATCGGTCAGCCTGAACTGTCTGTCAGCGTAAGGTATATAAGTATAATACGGGTTTTGGTTTTCATAAAAGCTTATATAGGCTTCTGGCAGAGTTACATCCAGATAGTCTTTATAAAGCTGCGATAGCTCATCGCCCGAAATGTTATAGAGCTCTTTGTTTGAAAGAATACGGATAAGCCCGTTTGTATTCAAAAAGAATGAGTTACAATCCTCGTCTGTTGCATTTTCAGATAAAAAGTCAGAGAAGCTGTCAAAGCTTTGTCTTTGGTTTACAAATTCAGAGCATATTATCCTGCAAGCGGCGTCTGTAATATCATTTTTCTCAATCTGCGGTGGTGGGTTATCCTTTGGATAAAGGCTTATTCTGTGAAATTCGTCATACTCTACCTCAAGTATCCATACTGATTTTCCGACCTCAAACATCGGGTTTGTACTGCTTGTTATATCAAACTCGACCTCGCTGTGCTGGATATATGAATCTATAAGCTCTGTACTCAGTATTGTGTATCCTAAAAACTCTATACCCTGCCAGAAATCTTCTTTTACGGTTGAATTACAATACCAAGATTTTATAACATACTCTTCTGTGCTTTCATCGTAAACATAAACGGGCATACTGTATGAAAAATCATTTCTTACAATCTGTTCAAGAAGTATTTTTGTGGTGATAAAAGGGATTTGCGTGAGAGGGTCGTCAAGAAAAATAAAATCCTGCTCTGCCTTTATATCAGGCTCGATTGAATCATTATCAAACTCGCTCGAATCATTATCAAACTCGCTCGAATCATTATCAAGCTCAGGCCCGACGATGATACTGCTCTGGTCATCAATAGAGCATGAGCATAAAAGAGTAAACAGCAGAATAAATAACGGCAAAAACTTCTTTTTCAAAAAAACACACCCCCGATAAAATATTTTCCTATATTCTATATCCTATATACATTATAGTGTAAAAAAATCCCGTAATTGTTGCATTTGTTTTAAAATTATTTTTGCGTTGCTTTGAATGTAACAAAAAGGCTTATCACAAAAAGGTTATGACAAAATAAAAAAGTAAAAAAGACCGCTTCTGTTTTTCAGAAGCGGTTTTTGTTTTAGTATTCGCATATATCTGCTTTTTTAATCTGCCTTACTCTGAAAAGAACAAGAGGGAATAAGCTCAAAAGATTACAGATCAAAACGCCGATTACTGCAAGCGGGTGGAAGTATTCCAGAAACTTTCCGTCAGGGAGTAAAACGATGTTATTGAAAAGATAGATAAACAGTATCGTTATAACGCCGCCCATAAAAAGGGCGATAGCGTCAATGAGTAAAAGCTCGTTTATAATTTTTCTTAAAATCTTTTTCTTTGAAATACCTATTGCTCTGTAAACTGAAAGCTCATAGTTTCTCTTCTGATACATTCCCGCAAAGGCTGTATTTATTGTAATTGCTAAAATTACAGAAACAAGGATTACTATAAAGCCATAGATGAAATTGAATGCCGCAAAATCAGATTCCAGAGATTCCTTTGGTGTACCGCCGATTACAACATTGTATTTTTGCGATAGCGCTACTGCCTTGTTCCTGAGCGCCTCGCTGCTTAAAGTATCGCTGTAAAGCTTTATAGCGTAGTCGCTCTGAGAGTCGTTTATCATATATGCGCCATAGCCCTTTTTATCTGTTATAAAGTCAACAGTATAGCTTTGCCCCTCATAAATCTCTAATGCCTCGTGCTTTGTGTTTTCATCAAGCTTATCGCCAGGCTTTAGCCCTAAATTGTCAGCAAGCATTCTTGTTAAAACAATACTTCCGGGTCTGAGCTTTTCAAAATCAACCTTAATATTCAGCTTATCGCAGTAGATTTTAAAATCGTCAACCGAGCCGAATGCCAGATCATTTGAGCCTACAGAAAAGCCCATTACAGTATACCATTCAAAATAACCGCCGCTTGATGAATGGGGGAGATATTTTAAATCCTCATCCTTTTGGATTGCCTGCAAAAACTCATCAAAATGACTTTCGCTGTTTGAAATTATAGACCTGTCGACCATATAGATAAACTTATCGCCACTTTCTAAAAAGAGGTCATAGGTTGAAAGCGGGCTTGTTACATACAAACCGCCTACATAGATAACAGCGCTCAACATCAGCATAACCATCAAAAGAATACAGCGTGGCTTATTGTTGCGGATGTAGTATAAAGCTGAAAACGGGCTCATATCTTGTCAGCCTCCTTGACAGCGCTGATATCGCCGTCCCACATTTCAATAACTCTGTCAGCATCCTTTAAAATAGAGCGGTCGTGAGTGATAACTACAACTAAATTTTCTTCAGAATATTTTTTGAGTATCTCCATAACGATAAAAGCGTTATCGTGGTCAAGAGCGGCAGTTGGCTCATCAGCAAACAAAACGTGAGGCTCGTTTATCATCGCTCTTGCAATAGCGGCTCTCTGTCTCTGACCGCCTGAAAGCTTTGCAGGGCGCTTTGAAATTTCAGTTTCGCCAAGCCCGAAGCCTGAAAGAAGCTTTTTTGCACGCTCAACCGTCTGAGCGCCATTTTTTGCGCAGGCGACTGTCACGTTATCGAGTGCCGACATATAAGGCACTAAGAAATGTCTTTGAAAGACAAAGCCGAATTCATCTCGTCTTAAACCCTCTCTTTCGCTGTCACGAAGCGAGGTTATTTCCTTGCCGTTGTAGCAGATACTACCGCTTGTCGGCTTTTTGAGGGTTGAAAGGCAGTACATAAGGGTTGATTTTCCGGAACCTGACGGGCCTATAATACCTATCAGTCCCTTGTCTGGCAGGGTCAGGTCAAAGCCCTTTAAGGCATAAACCTTTTCCGCCTTATCCATATCGTAAATCATTGTTATATCTTTAATCTCAAACATATTAATTCTCCTGACAGTTTAATATAGGTCATTACCCAGAGCGTCTATTGTCTTTATTCTGTAAAGTGCATAGCGTACAGGCAGCTGAAGTATTGCAAAGAATACTAAAAAGTCTAAAAGTACATTCTTTATAGTCACAAAGCTCAGATATTCACAGCGCAGACCGTTTGGCTTTATGTATAAAAGGTCAATAAGAAGTACGGCGATTACCGTTATTACAGCTCCGCTTATCAGCGATACTATGAAGGTAAACAAAAGCTCACGAAGGATAGAGAAGTATATAGCCTTTCTTGAATAGCCGATTGAAGCGTATAAACACCATTCGCTGTGTCTGTCACGCAAAAATGTAATGTAGATAACGCTCAGGGCAATACACATTAAGATTACAATGCCTATGTAAACTATCTTTGTAGAGCCGTCTATAGCGTCAACAACGTTGTGATTGAAATCATGATACTGCGTTTTGTAGTCTGTCCAGTACATATTCTTATCATTGAGCTCAATACCGATTTCTGAAAGCTCGCTCTGTAAATCCTCGATCCCTTCAGAGAAAATAAACATACAATCTACATCGCTGTGGTCAGGGTGAGGAGTACCGCAGATAAGATTTAAGTCTGACTCTACAACGCCTACTATCGTATAAATGGTATAGTATTCAACAGGGTCGCCTATCTTGTAGCCGTTGTTTTTCATTGTCTGGCTGTCGATTAAAACCTCGCCCGCAGCTGAAGGCATTCTGCCCTCAATGAGCTTTGCGTCATAAAAATCAAGATACAAAGGTATATCATCTTTGTCAAGGAGTGCCCCCTCAAAATACCAGGTTGCAAAAAGCGCTCCGCAAGCGCCGTCAATCGCTTTTGCGCAAAAAACCTTCTGCACCTTGTCGCATTCATTCTCAATCTTTTGTGCTACATTTTTAAGCTCTTTATTAAAAAGCTCAATAGCTTCCTCACGGGTTTCATACTCTGCGTCATCCCCTAAAAGCGTGTTTACATAGTGGTATGATACATACTGCATAACCTTAGGCACTTCAGTGCAAACAGGCTCAACTGTTTTTACAGAAATGTTCAGCAAAAACGCTGTGAGGTAGTTTAGCGCAACGCATAAAGTTAAGCTTATAATCAGCGTTGCAACTCGTTTTTTGTTGTTTTTTAAATATGTCCTGGCGTATAGCTTTTGTGACATTTTCATACTCTCCTAGTTTAGTTTTACGATCTCATTTTACCATTATTTTAAGAAGTAAAAAAGTGACCGCAGTCATATTTTAGTGTGACTGCGGTCATATTTTATGAGTTTATTGCAACAATAAGCTTTGCTCTGTCGTGAATACCCGTTTTATCGTAGATAACGCTTATGTAGTTTTTAACGGTACCCTCAGATATATAAAGCTCCTGCGCTATCTGTTTGTTTGTAAGCCCCCGGGATAAAAGGGTAGCTATCTCTTTTTCTCGTGCTGTCATCTCTTTTAGGATGTCAGGCTCGCTTTTCTGACCTGACATCAAAGCTGCTAAACGCTGCATAACCTTTGAGTCGATAACGTTTGAGCCACTCATAATTGAAGCTATTGCGCCAAGTATCGCATCTTTTCCGCTATCCTTTAAAAGATACCCGTCAGCACCGCCCGAGATAGCCTTTGTAATAGTGCTGTCATCATAAAAGGTTGTTAAAACCAGTATCTTAATGTCAGGGTAGTCGTTTTTTAAATGCCCTATCAGCTCAATACCGCCCATACCCTGCATATTTATGTCAACAAGCGCAATATCGCATTTTGTACTTTTCAAAACCTCAAGTGCCTCGTTGCCGTCGTGGGCAGTACCAACTATCTCCATACCGCCTATAGTCAGTATAATCTCCAAGCTTTCGAGCAAAAGAGGCTCATCGTCAACAAGTAAAACCTTATGATTACTCATAGCTTTCCTCCTCAATAATAGGTAATGTCAAAATGCTTTTAAATCCCGCAGGGTTTGAAAATACAGCGCTTCCGCCATTTTTCTCACAGTATGAAATTAGCTTTTTAAGCCCGAACCCGTTTTGAATTTTAGCGTTACAGTTTTTGTCTGAAAAGTCGCTATTGCCGTTGTCGGTAACTGTCAGCTGAATATGTCTGCTGTCAGTAAAAAGCGTTACAAAAAACATATCTGCCAAGCCGTGCCTTACTCCGTTTGACAAAAGCTCGCTTACAGCCGAGCAGAAAAATTCAGCGTGAACAGATGGGATTGATTTTTCACCAAGGCAATCGGAAAAATTTGTTTTCACCGTAATTTTTGTATCCATTGTAAAGCTTTTGCAGATAGAGTCAATACTCTCGCAAATATCTGAAACCAAAACTGGCTTATCCTCGCTGTCGAGAACTCTCACAGCACGCCTTATTGACGAAAGGCTTTCTCTTATTCTCTCGTTTGCGTTACCCATTTTCTCTCTTGCCTTTTGCGGTGAGCTGTCAAAGAGCATATCCGCAGCGTCGAGCGTCATAATAGCGGCAGTTATCGAGTGACCAACGCTGTTATGAATATTGCGGCTTATGTTTTCTCGCTCCTCAAGCCTTGCGTTTCTGTCAGAGAGATAGTTTTTGATTCTCAGCTCCTCATTGAGCTTTTTCTCGCCAAGCTCACCGAGCGCACAAACGCTTACAGAACGGCTTAGTTTTTCTTTTGTGTCAAAGTATTTTATAATACCTTTTTCTATAACAAGTAAAATGAGCGAGAGTAAAACTAAAATAACCGCATACAAAAGCGCAAAATGTACCTTTTTGCCGCAAATAAGCGCTGTTATAAACCAGCAGGCCGAGGGTGAAATAAGCCTTATGGCATTTAATTTTTCAAGTCTTACCTGACTCAGCATCAGATGGCAAAGCGGGTTAAATGAAAATGCCCCGAACAAAAGAGAGCCTATTATCTGTAAAGCAATAAGGGGGATACTCTGATAATCTGTAATACTCTGCAAGGTCAAAACTGTTATGAGCAGAGTAAACGAAAGGGTAACCATAGCATTAAAAGGCGAGGACAAGAGCGCTGCAATAAAAAGCACTATGCTAAGACTGATGCTTATTATATATTCAACTGCCTTTTTCATACTCTCACCCCTTTTTTACATATATGCTAATTATATCACAAGAAGCCTTTGTTTTCAACCAAGAAAGCAGTCCCTGATATTGACCTGTATAATTATTGTTTTGCCGTATTTGCTGATGGCTTTATTATGGGTTATCGGATGGTTTTGATATTATGCAGTTACAGTAGGCAAACATCATTGAAAAAATCCCCTTTGTCCTCAGACAAAAGGGGATTTTTTGATGGAGCTGGTGACGGGATTTGAACCTGCAACCTGCGGTTTACGATACCGCTGCACTGCCGTTGTGCTACACCAGCGTTTGTTTTTACCATATTGTATTATATGCTGTTTTTTTGAAAAAGTCAATCTTATTGCAAAAACTTATTTGTTGTGATATTATTAAAATGTATTTAATTTTTGCTTAGAGGTGAAGGCTTTGAATATATTTATCTCTCATTCTTCTGAAGACTCTGCTTTGGCACTTGAAGCACTTTCATTTTTAGAAGCACGAGGCGACAGCTGTTTTTATGCGCCCCGTGATATTGCCCCAGGGCATGAGTATGCAGAGGAGATTATAAACGGTATTGACAAAAGCGATATGGTTTTGCTTATTATGACAAAAGCCGCAAACGCGTCAGTACACGTTCTGCGTGAGGTTGAGCGTGCTGTAAGCAGACAGATTCCGATAGTTGTTTATAAAGCAGAAGATGTTGAGCTTACAAAATCAATGGAGTATTTTTTAATGTCACATCAGTGGCTTGACAGCTCAAAAAGTTTAACAGAAGCGCTCGATGGCGTTTCATATAAAATCACAAGAATGCCTTCAAAAAAGTCATCCCCGAAGGCTGTTGTTGTGATAGCTGTGCTTTGCACTATTGTTATTACCGCCCTTGCGGTTTTGGCGCTCTTTATGCTCGATAATGACGATGAAAATACAGATTTATCCTCTGTAATTCCTATAGAATTTTCACTTGGCGATAGCATTGAAATGGGGCAGTATAACGGCGAGAATATCGAGTGGCGAATTGTAAAGCTCGAGGGCGATAAGGCTTTGCTCATAACAGATAAGATTATCACAATAAAAGCCTTTGACGCTGCAGAGGGCGGTAAATTCAATTACTGTGACGGTACTGACTACTGGACTACTAAGGTTATTGAAGATGATGAAATAGGCCGTCTTGCAAGAGGGGATAACCGCTGGGAGTTATCAAACCTGCGAACATGGCTCAACAGCGATAAAGAAAATGTAGAGTATGTGGATATGCCGCCCGAAAAAGCGGCTATGTCAGAGGGCAAGAACGCCTACGACACCGAAAGCGGATTTCTGTGTGCCTTTACAGAAAAAGAGCTTTCTCTCATTTTACAAACAGAGGTAACAACAAACGATACTATAACATCTGACAAAGTATTTTTACTCTCATCATCTGAGCTTGAATGGCTCAAAACTGCCGACATCAGCATCGATGCTACCCCTACTGACAAGGCGTATGAGCTCGATTCATCAGGCTGGTATAAGCTGTATCTTGAAGAATACGATACAACCGACCATTACTGGTGGCTGAGAGATGCCGACGGGGTTACCTCATACGGCGTTATGACAGTACCAAACAGCCTTTATCACAACACCCCGCAGAGCGAGTTTGCCTCACTTGAAGGATATGGCGTGCGCCCTGTGATGTGGGTTGAGATTACAGATGAATATTTTTTACAGTAGAGGTGCTCTATGCGACTTTGTGAACTCCTGAAATTTGATGATATAGTAATTCAGTGCCACGATTATCCCGATGCCGATACTGTTGCAAGCGGCTTAGCGCTTTATCGCTATTTAGAAAAAAACGGCAAATCTCCCCGCCTTGTGTATTCGGGTGCAGAAGAGATTTCAAAGCCCAATATGAAGCTAATGCTGTCGCTTCTGCATATTCCTCTGGAATATATTCAAAGGCTCTCGGCGCCTGAGCTTTTAGTAACAGTTGACTGTACCTATGGCGAGAAAAATGTAACTAAGTTTGAAGCTCAAAACGTTGCAACTATCGACCACCACGCATCGCCAAAGCCTGACTTTGAGCTTTTTGAAATAAGAAGCAACTATGGCAGCTGCTCATCTGTTATAGCATCAATGCTTTTTGATGAGGGCTTTGACATAAACTCTGATAAAGAGGTTGCAACCGCCCTTTACTATGGGCTTTATATGGATACAAACGCCCTTGCAGAAATCTCTCACCCTGCCGATAAGGATTTAAGAGATATTGCAAGATATGATACCCCTGCAGTAACTTTGATGAAAAACTCAATTTTATCCCCTGAAGAAATGGATATTGCGGGTGACGCTTTAAATAACTGCAGATATGACCATGACCACGGCTTTGCCTGCGTTGAGGCACGCCCCTGCGACCCTAATATCTTAGGCTTTATCAGCGACCTTTTGATGCAGGTTGATACAGTAGATGTGTGTATCGTTTACTGCAAAAAGCGAGGCGGCTACAAGCTATCTGCAAGAAGCTGTAAAAAGGAGATAAACGCCTCTGATTTTGCAAAGTTTGTTACCGAAAATATCGGCAACGGCGGCGGTCATTACATAAAAGCAGGCGGATATATAAACGAAGAACTGTTCGCAGAATATTACAGCGGTATGAGCCTTGAAGAGTATTTTGAAAAGAGAATTAAAAAATACTTAACCTCATTTGACGTTATAAATTCAGAGGAGTATAATGCCGACATTTCAGCTATGACCTTGTATGCAAAGAAAAAGCTGACTATCGGCTATGTGCCTACAACCGATATTGTGAAGGCGGGTACACAGATCTGTATCCGTATGCTGGAGGGCGATTATACTATAACCGCCGATGATAATACTTTTATTATGGTTGGTATTCAGGGCGAGGTTTACCCTATTTCAAGAGAAAAGTTTGAAAAAAGCTATCAAAAGACCGATGAAATGCCATCATTTGATACAGAGTATGAGCCAAAGATTGTTAACAGCGAAAGCTTTACTGTTACAAGGCTCACACCTTTTATCAAGGGCTGTGTTTCAAACGAAGAGTCAAAGATTTATGCTATCCCTATTACTACCCCTACAAAGCTTTTTACCCCGTGGGATACAGAGCATTATATGTATGGCGCTGTAGGCGATTATTTTGCTGTCAGAGAGGATAATAAAAAGGATATGTATATCATAAATAAAAACCTCTTTGATAAGCTTTATAGCAAAGTATAAAAATAAAACCGCTTCTTGCAAAAAAGAAGCGGTTTTTTCATTACATAGTAAAAAATCTGTAGCGCATAGGGGATATGCCCTCTGCTTTTTTGAATACTGTTGAAAAATATCCGGGGTCTGAAAATCCGCAGAGGTATGAAATCTCTGAAATCTGATGCTCATTATCCCTGATAAGTCGCTTTGCGTATTCAATACGCTTGTTTAGGATATACTGCCCGGGGGTGCAGTTAAAGGTTTCTTTAAAAATCTTACAAAGATGCTGAGGTGTGATAGATACTAAATCTGAAAGCTCTGTCATAGCAAAATCGTGGGTGAAATTCTTGTCTATGTAGGTCAAAACCGGAACAAGCATTGAAACTCTGCGGCTGCGGTTTTTGCTAACTGTATGGTTTGAGAGTCTGTGAAACTCGATAAGGTAGTCAAAAACAAGACCTGCGCAGGTGTAATCGCAGTATAGAATATCACTCTTTACCGATACGCACATCTTTTCAAATATATTTTCCATATTGTCCTTATCCTCGCTGTATGCAAGGGTAGGGGCAAATTTGCTCATTGCGAATTTTTCAAAAACGTCCTCGCAGGAAACGCCGTCAAACGCTACCCAACGGATACCCCATTTTTTCTGGGTAGGGTAGTATTCATGCGGTACATTCTTCGGGAGTAAAAAATAACAGCCCTCGTTTATCTGATATTCTTTATCCTCGCATCTTAAAATACCGCTGCCGCCTGTGCAGTATAAAAGCTGATGCCAATGATAACCGTTTTTTCTAGAAACAAACTCCTGATAATCAGAAGCGCCTATACCCGTCATAAAAAACGGCAGCTGCCATACATTCGGGTTATAAGGGTAAAAGTTTTCTTCTTTGAACATTTTTATCACCTCGCAAGCATAGTATACTTGCGTTTTTCATATTTGTCAATAGGAAAACTTTGATAAACTGAATATTTTTGCAAAATTCAAAACAGCGTAAATACGCTATGTTAATCGTTTAACTTTTAAAATTTGAAGATTTTTAACTTCTCAAAATTTCAATATTTTATATTGATAATATATAATATGAATGATAATATGAAAGTAGAGAAAATGATCGAAGGGGGGAATTTTTCATGATGAAGTTAAAAACAGCATTAGCGTCAATAATCTCGCTTGTTATGATTATGTCATTTGCAGGCTGTAGCGGAGAAGGTAGCAGTACAGATACTACTAGCGGTACAGGTACAAGTGCCACAACCGAGGCAACAACTACAACAGTAGAGGAGAAAAGCTATATGGAAAAATATGCAGATCTTATCGAGGAGCTTGCACCTGCTGAAATAGTTACAGTAAAAGAGGGCGTTGAGTATCCTAAATTCCAGAAATATATGTATTACTCAAATACCGCAAAAAGAGATACTCCTGTAAATGTTTTACTGCCAAACGGCTACAGCGAGGATAAGGAGTATCCTGTACTTTACATCTTACACGGCTACTATGACAATCAGGACTGGATGGCAAGAGATGTTGTAAAGCTAAATATTATGTATCAGAATCTTCTTGATGCAGGCGAAATCGAAGAAATGATAGTTGTATGCCCATACATCTTCTGCAGTGAGGAGCTTCAGTGGTGCACAGGTATGGATACCCAGAATACTCTTGCATACGATAACTTTATAAACGATATGTTTACAGACTTAATGCCATTTATCGAAGAAAACTTCGCAGTTTCAAAGGAAGCTGATGATACTGCTATCACAGGCTTTTCAATGGGCGGCAGAGAATCGCTCTTTATCGGTTTTTCACATCCTGAAGAGTTTTCATACATCGGCGGTATCTGCCCGGCTCCGGGTCTTGTAAACGGTACTGGCTGGCCATATAACCTAGAGCCTGCTGATCTTTCATTTACAGATGTTGTGCCAAAGCTCGTCCTTATAAGCTCATCAAATTCAGATGGCGTTGTAGGCCCAAATCCTGCTACATACGATAAGCTTATGACAGAAAACGGTGTTGACCACTTGTGGCACGTTATGCAGTCAACAGGTCACGACCATTCATCGGTAACCCCTGCATTATACAATTTTATGAGATTGATATTTAAGGAGTGATAATATGAATAAAGGTATAAAAAGAATTCTCGCTTTTACAACTGCTGTATCCCTTATCCTATGCTCCTGTTCAAAGAACGAAAAGGAACAGGAAGAAGCTAAAAGAGTTATGGTAGATGCAAAGGATATCACCATGGCTGATACATATAATTTTGAAAAGATAAACTCAGGCGATGTGCAGAGTGTTGATTTTTCTGTAACTGTTGAAGCCGAAGAATGTCAGGCAGAGTCTGGCGTTACTTTTAAAACATCAGTTCAGGGCTTTTCAGGTGAGGGGTATGTAGATATTTCAAATAACCCTGATTTTGAGCTGACAGTTGATATTCCTGCATCTCAGTATTATAAGATAACTGTCAAGCATACTGCTGGCAGTCATAAGGAAAATGCGCTTGTGTTCAACGGCGCAAAGGCTTTTGATATCATATCAGAGCAGGGCGACTGGCAGACTCTCACAGTTGACGGCGTTTATCTTGAAAAGGGAGAAAATAAGATCACTCTTGGCGAGGGCTGGAGCTGGTTTTCACTCGACAGCATCACTATCGAAAACGGTGAAGCGGTTTTAACAGATGATATGTATCTGAGTGTTACCGATACTCTCTGCAACCCTTATGCAAACTTAAAAACTCAGAACATCTATCAGTATTTAAAGGCAGTTTACGGCAAGCGTGTGCTCACAGGTCAGTGTACCGACTATGGTCACAATACCGAAACTGACGCAATTTTCAAGCAGTATGGCGTTTATCCAGCTGTGAGAACCTTTGACTTTATCTTCGATTCAATGAGCTCCTGCGGCGGTAACCCGAAGGCTGAAGACGTTGATTTGGCAATTCAGTGGTCAAACGACGGCGGTATCGTAGTTTACGACTGGCACTGGAATGCGCCATATAAAGAAAGCTCATTTTATACCGATTCAACCTCTTTCAGAATAACAGACTGTAAAACAGATATCGATATAGCTACAATTTCGCTTGATGAGATAAAAGCACTCTGCGATGAGGGCAAAATCAAGATGGATACTGTAAAGCTTATCGAAGATATTGATAATATTTCATCTTTAATGCAGAGAATGGAAGACGCTGATGTTACAGTTCTATGGCGACCTCTGCACGAGGCTTCAGGCGGTTGGTTCTGGTGGGGCGCTACGGGCGCTGAGGATTACAAATGGCTGTGGAAGCTTTTGTATCACAGAATGACCGATTATCATCAGCTTGATAATCTCATCTGGGTATGGAATGCGCAGTCCGCAGAGTGGTATGTAGGCGATGAATACTGCGATATCGCAGCACTTGATATCTACAATCCTGCTCACGATTATACTGTAAGCCCTACTGCGTTTAAGGATCTTTATGAGGTAACAGGCGGCAAAAAGCTCATTTCAATGAGCGAATGTGCTACAATGCCTGACCCTGACCTTGTTGTCCGTGATAACGCATACTGGCTGTGGTTTGCAGTATGGAACTGGGATTACATCGTAAAGGGCGGTCTGCCGATTTTATCAGATGCGTATACCGAGTTTTATATGATGGAAAAGGTTTATACATCTGATATCTATATCACAAGGGATGAGCTTCCCGATTTTTCAAAAAAGTAAACTGTAATATTAACTCCTTAGAATACTTTCATACATGCAAAATGCGTCCTTGATTTTAAAAAAGTCAGGGCGTTTTTTGCATTCTGTGCTACAAAAAAGTGCAATCTGTGTAAAATAGCTTGCAAATAAAATTTTATTTTGTATAATGAAAATATCAAGCTTGAAATAAAATGTGTAAGGAGGGATTTGAGATTGAAAATTAAACTCAGCGTCAGCGACGAATGCTATGAAGAAATAGAAAAAAAGCTTTTGTCTGCGGGCTTTGAAATTGATGATGACGCACCCTTTGTGTTATCTCAGAAGGACAGCTTTTGCTCATTTTTATCTGTAAAATCCCCGTCGGGCGACAAAATAAGGCTTTCTGTAAAAGATATAATATTCATAGAAAGCTACGGTCACGATGTTATAGTTCACGCTACTGATAAGGTATCGTATCAGTCAGCAGAACGCTTGTATCAGCTATCGGCAATGCTTGACAATGAGCTCTTTGTGCGTGTTTCAAACTGCGCTATCATCTCAAAAAGCCATGTCAAAAAAATAAAGCCGTCAATCTCGATGAAGTTTGTACTCACCATGTCAGACGGCTCTTTAGTTGACGTTACAAGAAGCTATTACAACAGTTTTCGAGAATTCTTCGGAATATAAAGAAAGGAGTTTTTATAATGACAGCAGCAGCGATTTTTCCGATTATTCTGCTTGCAATTATTGTTATCGGTGTAACTATATTTGTAGCATATAACTCGGCATATAAAAAGAATATAAACAGAGCGCTTGAAGAAAATGAAAGTACAGCCCATAATCCTATGGCGCCTTCAGAGAGTATCGGCAAGGTGATTTTAATAGGAGGCTTAATCATCTTTGCTTTCAGCACTATCTCAGCGCTTTCTTCTATCTCAAACGATCTTATCAGCTTTAACAATAATCTTCACGTTCAGATAGGTAGTCTGTATGATAAAATTGATGAGCTTGAGGATAAAATGATTCAGATGGAGCTTGAATCCCAGAGCCTTGTAAGCTCACTTGAATACAAGGTTTTAGGAAATATTGATACAAAAAACCATACAGCAGATGTATATATTTCGTGTATTGCAAAGGAGTATACCGATGAAACTGAAATCTCAGTTACCTTCGGCGGAAATACGATAAAGCTCAAAAACGAGGGTGGAATATTCACAGGTATTGCCCCTGTAAAAATGTTTGAACGCTTGCCTGACCAGGCGGTAGTAAGCCTTACAGAAAACGGCGTTACAAGAACGTCAAAAGCTGTGGGCACTCCGACATATTTTCTCTACTACGAGGCTCTGCCTTGGCTTGGCAGCCCTGTATCCTGCGGTACTGGCTATTCAAAGAATGAAATCGAGTATGACTGTATCTTTGATATCAGCGATATGGATGATTTTTCAGATATAAAGGTGCTTTACTACTTAGGTGATACTTTGCTTAAAACTTCGGATGTAACATCACACGAGGTTATAATGAGCGGTAAGCAGAAGGTGCAGGATGGTGAGTTTTTCAAAATCATCGTTGAGGGTACAGATAAGTATGGCTACGTTCACCGTTCACTTGTATTTGCATCTGCTGTTGACGGCGATGAAGTTACAGAGCAGGCATATATGAAGGGCGACGGTATCTTTGATAAGAGTGGAAACCTTCTGTGTAACGAATTTATGGAATAGACTTGACAGCTTTTAAAAACTGTGATATAATTCACTTGTTTATTGAATATTGCCTATAAATGCGATGACAAAGACAAGTAACAAAAGTATCGCTTTCAGTGAGTGCGGGATAGTGTAAACCGCATAGTAAGAGCTTTTGCGAATAACACTTTCGAGCAGCAACCTGAAAAGTAATCTTAGTAGGGAAAGCCGTCATTTGTGCGTTAAACAAAAACACTTTATTGAGTGAAAAAGGCAAGGGGTAACCCTTGTGAAATCAGGTGGCACCACGGAAAATGTATTTTTCGTCCTGACCGTTTATCAAGCGGTCAGGGCGTTTTTATTTTATCTTGAAAAGGAGTTATGATTATGAAGCACACAGACATCAAAGAAGTACTCAAAAACGCTGATTACATCGGTAAAAGCGTAACAGTATGCGGTTGGGTAAGAACATCAAGAAATTCAAAGAATGTAGCCTTCATCGAGCTTAATGACGGTACATCCTTAAAGCATATTCAGATTGTTATCGATAAGGAGTTAGGCCTTGATTATGAAGGCGCTCTGCCACTGGGTACATCAATTTGTGTTACAGGTGAGGTAGTTGAGGCTCGTCAGGGCTCAGTTGAGATCAACGCCAAGGAGATTTCAGTAATCGGCACTTGCCCTTCTGACTATCCTCTGCAGAAAAAGCGTCACACACTTGAATTTTTAAGAACAATGCCACATTTAAGAGGCAGAACAAATACCTTCAATGCAGTATTCCGCGTTCGTTCAGTTATGGCAGAAGCACTCCACAGCTTTTTCCAGGAGAGAAACTTTGTATATGTAAATACTCCTCTTATCACAGGCTCTGACTGTGAGGGCGCAGGCGAAATGTTCCAGGTAACAACTATCGGCTACAATACAGAATATAAGAACGAAGAAAGCTACTATGCAGATGATTTCTTCGGCAAAAAGGCAGGTCTTTCAGTTTCAGGTCAGCTTGAGGGTGAGGTAGCCGCTATGGCATTTGGTAAGATTTATACCTTCGGCCCATCATTCAGAGCAGAAAACTCAAATACTCCAAAGCACGTTGCAGAGTTCTGGCATGTTGAGCCTGAAATTGCATTCGCTCAGCTCCCTGAGGTAATTGAAATCGCTGAAGAAATGATAAAGACAGTTGTTAAAACAGTTTTGGATAAGTGCCCTGATGAAATGGCGTTCTTTGACGCTCATTTTGAAAACGGTCTTATTGAAAAACTACAGAACCTCATTTCAAACGAGTTTGCAGTATGTGATTATACAGAGGCTATCGAGCTTTTAAAGAAGGCCGATAAGGAGTTCCAGTACCCTGTTGAATGGGGCTGTGATTTACAGACAGAGCATGAAAGATATATTTCAGAAGAAGTATTCAACAAGGCAGTATTTGTTACAAACTATCCAAAGGAGATCAAGTCATTCTATATGAAGCAGAATCCTGACGGCAAGACAGTTGCAGCGGTTGACCTTTTAGTTCCCGGCGTTGGCGAAATCATCGGCGGCTCTGAAAGAGAGGCTGACTACGATAAGCTTGTAGAGGCTATGCAAAAGCGCGGTATGAACCTTGACCTTTATACTGACTACCTGGAGCTTCGCAAGTTCGGTTCAGTGCCACACGGCGGCTTCGGTCTTGGCTTTGAAAGACTTATTATGTATGTAACAGGCGTATCAAACATCAGAGATGTTATTTTGTATCCTAGAACAGTAGGTAACATCAGATAATTTTAGGAGTGATTTTATGTCAAAATCCTTGATAATCCCTGCGGGCTATAAATCAAAATTAAGCCTTCGTGAAACTCAGCACGCTATCAAGTATATAAAGGACGTTTTTCAGCAGGCTTTGTCATTTGCCTTAACGCTTGACAGAGTAACTGCCCCTTTGATCGTTGAAAAGGATAGCGGTATCAATGACGACTTAAACGGCGTTGAAAGAAAGGTTCAGTTTTCTACAAAGGAAACCGAGTCAGATGCTGAAATAGTACAGTCTCTGGCAAAGTGGAAGAGAATGGCGCTTTATCGCTATAACTACGGTGTGGGCGAGGGTATCTATACAGATATGAACGCTATCAGGCGTGATGACGATACTGACAATATCCATTCAATTTTTGTTGACCAGTGGGACTGGGAGAAGGTTATCACAAAAGAAAAGCGAAACATCGCATTTTTAAAAGAGGCTGTAAGATCAATAGTCAAGGCTATTGCTTATACAAAAAGAAAGGTATCCCTCAGATACCCACAGCTTACAGGCGAGATATGCGAAGAACCGTTTTTCATTACAACTCAGGATTTAGAGAATATGTATCCTGATAAAACCCCGAAAGAACGTGAGCGCCTTATCACAAAGGAGCATAAAACAGTATTTATCATGCAGATAGGCGGCATACTCGAAAGCGGCTCAAAGCATGACGGCAGAGCGCCTGACTATGATGACTGGAAGTTAAACGGCGACTTAATGCTTTGGAACGATGTTTTGGATAACGCTCTTGAAATTTCATCAATGGGTATCAGAGTTGATGCCCAGAGCTTGAAATTGCAGCTTGAAGCGTGTGACGCTATGGACAGAGTAAAGTATAAATACCATTCAATGATTTTAGATAATACTCTGCCACTCACAATAGGCGGCGGTATCGGTCAGTCAAGACTTTGTATGCTTTTGCTTGAAAAGGCTCACATCGGTGAGGTTCAGGCTTCAGTATGGCCAACCAAGATGCACGATGACTGTGCTAAAAACGGAATAGTTTTACTTTAATCATTAAGGCACTGCATTTGCAGTGCCTTTTTTGTTATTGTAAACAATCAGAAAGTATGAAATTTAGTCACCTATACAAATTATTTGAAATCTCAGATTTTTTTGCAACAAAGCTTTTGTTTTTTATCACTTAATGTATAATAAGTATGAGGGGGTATCAGTATGAAAAAGCTTGAGAAAACCGCTATTATTGCTCTGAGCATAATTTTAGCGGCACTTCTTACATTTATAATCTTTTTTGTAAAGCCCTGGAATACTACAGCCTTCTGGCGCTACAAGTGGATAGATAACAAAAACTACAAAACCATAGAGATTGACGGGTATGAAATGAAAGTGCCTGTAATGTGGCTAAAAAACAGTATTACTCCAAGAGAGGTTTCAGATAATCCGCTCTCTTACTATGATATATCAAATAACTCTTGTTCTGAGTTTGAAAATAAAACCGTAACCTATCAGGATGAAAGCAATTTTCTGCTTTTTAAAGAGGGTGAGTTTTACATTCAGCTTTCAGTTATTGACCCTCACATTCTCCCCGAAGATGAGCGTGAGGCTGAGATAATGCTTGATAATATGAATATCAATAATCAGGATGACCTGATAAGAGCGAGTATTGAGGTACATAGAAATGCCGATGATCAGTTCAAGAAAAGGTATTATACTATCTGTGATGAAAATATGTCATTATCTGAAAATGGGTATCTTAGAATGCTCAGAACTGTCGGCAATAAACTCGCTGTATTGCTTGTAAGCGTAAATGACGAGATTTATGATAAATACCCGTGTATTGATAAATTCATAGCCGATTCGCTCACGCAGATGAAAGGAGAATAGTATGAAGCTTTCAAAACAAACGCTTGTTATAATTATTCTTTCTGTTTTTATATGTGCGCTTTTTGGCTTTATAATCTGGTGGCAGGCAGAGTCATCTTTGGAGTATTCTGACAAGCCCGACGATTTAAAAAGCGTTTATGAATATGTCTGCTCTGCAAGGGGTACATACCATCCTGATGAAATAGAGCTTTCGCTTGATGAGGCGTCAGGCAAAATAAAAATTATATATAAACGTGGCTCTGAAAGGCTCGTGCAGGAGCTTCTGGCGCGCTTTGAAAAAGACGGTATCAGCCCTGA
The DNA here is from genome assembly GCA_937892655.1 of uncultured Clostridia bacterium. Lineage (GTDB taxonomy): Bacteria > Bacillota > Clostridia > Oscillospirales > Ruminococcaceae > CALBJC01. The sequence continues at coordinate 18,618 of CALBJC010000165.1, forward strand.
CTACTTTGAGCTTGTTGAGCTGTATTTTCAAGATCAGCCGCTTATTGAAGAGCTTGATGACGAGCTTGATTTTGAGGCCTGCGGTCTGCCCGATGATCTTTCAAAGGTTCACTTTACATTCGAGTCACAAAAAAGTGTTATTGACGCTATGTTTGACAGCCGATATGAAAAGCTTCTACAAAACCTCTACCAGAGCGAAATCCTGCTTGATAAGACAGATTTTATAACAGTAAATGATAACATCTATTACGCTTCAAATGATATGAGTATCAAAAGCATTGATGCGGTAAAAGAGTGGTTTTACTTTATCTGCGATGAGAGTGTTTTATTTGAAAATATTACCTCTACTCCAAACGGCAACGCCCCCGTATTTATTGAAGAAAACGAAAAGCTCTATGTAATAGAGGGGTATTTAGCAGAAGATGTAAAAGTTTTGCCGTATTACAGACGAGATGCTGAGAACGGGGCTGTAAGCGTCATTACAACCGAATGTACCGTAAGCGGCAACAGGGCAAACAGAGAGGAGTATTCAGATTTCTGCAGATATTTTTATCATGCAGGGGTAGACTTTGATGTAACTGCTCAAAGCGCTTTTGAAACATCTATTATAACCCAGCCTGACGGCACTCTGAAATTCGGTGACAACATCTTTGAGGCGATGAAGGCACTACCCGTTTATGAGGATACTGTTGACTATACGGTTTGTCCGAGCTATCTTTTTGCGTATAAGCTCCCGGGTGTAATAAAATGCACTGTTGACTATTCAGATGATGTTGAGATAATAGAGTCTGATGAGGTAGCGCAGATGCAGAAGCTTATTGACAAAGCGAGATATTTTAAATTCAGAATAGATAATAATACATTTTACAGAAATGACAACGGCGATTATCTTTCTGACGTAGTAGATTTTGGCATAGATACAAAAGAAGATGCAAACAGAGCCTTTTACGAAATATTCCACCCCGATACAACAATGCCGCTGCCGAATTGGGGAGAGGTTTCATCAAAGCTTGTATACGCATATTGGTATCAGACAGTAGCTCCGCTTGTTGATATGAGAGTATGCGAGGTAAAACCGATTGACGAAAATACAAGGCTTGTAAGCCTTGTGAAGATAAAAGAGGATCATTCAGCCGAGTCTCTGCCGCCCGAGTGCCTTGAATACGCATCTAAAATGAGGCTGTGGATTCACATAATCGATAATGAGCCAGCCTTTGAGATTACAGTAGCCAAAAATGATGGGGGCGAGTGGAGAATTTCAGAATGTATTGGTCTTTCAGAGATTACTCATCTTACAATGGATATGAGCCCTGATTATTAAAACAACTTACCCCGACCGAATAAAAAACGGTCGGGGATATTTTATACCTTAAATTGTGCATTATGCACCTAGCATAGTGCATTATTTTTTTGCTTTTGGCGGTTTTTTGACTTGAATAAAAAGCGGCTTTGGTGATATAATGTTGTATGTGAAACTGTTTTATATGCAACAAATATTTAAGGCGGTGAAATACTTGCAGGAGGGCAAAAGACCCTTAGGGGTTGAGATAAGAATTTTAAATAATATGATAACCCGATTTTTTGAGCTTACTCCCTCTCATTCTGAGGTTGAGCGCTTAACGGGTACAAACGGCTGGATAATCCGATATATTGCAAGAAACTCAGGGCGTGATGTTTTTCAGCGCGACTTGGAAACCGAGTTTGGCATAACCCGCTCAACCGCATCAAGAGTAGTTGAGCTTATGGTTCAAAAGGGGCTTATAATGCGAGAGCCGGTAGAGTATGATGCAAGGCTCAAAAAGCTTGTTTTAACAGACAAGGCAAAGGAGCTTTCCTTTGAAATGCGCCGTGACGGCGACAGAGTAGAGTTTATGCTAACAGACGGTATGTCGCAAGAAGAAATTGACAATATTTATACTACTCTGTATCAGATGCAGGATAGGATATCAGCGCTTATCTCAAATCAGATTACAGAAAACTCAGAAAGGAAATAACACTTTATGTACAGAAAGCTTTTAAAAAGTGTCAGAGAATACAAAAAGGCTACCTTTTTAGCGCCGGCTTTGGTATTCTGTGAGGTCATTTTAGAGGTTCTGATGCCTCTTATAATGGCTAGTATTATCGATAAGGGTATCGATAAGGGCGATATTTCATATATCGTCAAAATGGGAGCTCTGCTTTTAGCGTGCGCTCTGGGCGCTATGTTTTTTGGTATTATGGCGGGTAAATATGCCTCAGTATCATCAGCGGGCTTTGCTAAAAACCTGAGAAAGGATATGTTTTATAACGTATCAACCTTTTCATTTGCAAATATTGATAAGTTCTCAACGGGCTCTATTGTCACAAGGCTTACTACCGACGTTATGAACGTTCAGATGGCGTTTCAGATGCTTGTGCGTTCAGCTATCCGTTCACCGTTTATGCTGATTTTCTCACTTGTAAGCTGTCTTTTGATCGAGCCTTCTTTAGCTGTAATCTATCTTATCTGTACTCCGGTTTTAGGGTTAGGTCTTATCTTTATTGCCTCAAAGGCTCACCCTACATTTGAGCGAGTTTTTAAAACCTATGATAAATTAAATACCGTAGTCGGTGAAAACCTCTCAGGTATCAGAGTTGTAAAGAGCTTTGTAAGAGAAGAACACGAAAAGGATAAGTTTGAAGAGGTTTCAACCTCTATCTACAAGGATTTCTCAAAGGCTGAAAAGCTTCTGGCATTCAACAGCCCTTTGATGCAGCTTTGTATGTATTCTTGTATGCTCTTTATCTCCTGGTTTGGCGCAAGGCTGATTGTCACATCAGGTAACGATGCGTCACTCGGTCTTACAACAGGTCAGTTTATGAGCTTTATTACCTACTCAATGCAGATTTTAATGAGCCTTATGATGTTCTCAATGATTTTCGTAATGCTCACTATCTCAAAGGCATCCCGTGAGAGAATCGCAGAGATTTTGGATGAAAAATCATCTCTCACAAGCCCTGAAAATGCAAAAACATATATCGCTGACGGCTCAATCGAATTTAGAGATGTTGATTTTTCATACTCAAAGGACGCTGAAAAGCTCGTTTTGGAAAACATAAATCTCAAAATCCGCTCAGGCGAAACTGTCGGCATTTTAGGCTCAACTGGCTCATCAAAGTCATCGCTTGTATCCCTTATCCCTCGTCTTTATGATGTATCTGACGGTGCAGTTTTAGTAGGCGGTACCGATGTTCGTGAGTATGACCTTGATACTTTGAGAAACAACGTTGCAATGGTGCTGCAAAAAAATGTACTGTTTTCAGGTTCCATTATGGAAAATCTCATTTTCTCCATCATAAGCTCTGATGAAACTGCTTTGATAAGAGTTGATTCCTAAGAAGTCATTCAATTCACTAGCTTGTTTTAAAACGTGCATATCCTCATCTTCAACAGTCAATGTGCCATTATTAAT
>CALBJC010000166.1 GCA_937892655.1 uncultured Clostridia bacterium
TTTGCCTTTTCACAGTTAATACCCATAACCTCAAGCTCAAGCCATACGCCTGGTATCATACCTTTTGAGCGGATATAGTCGGTAACCTCGATGAGACCATTTGGGAATCTTTCCCTTGATTCCTGCCACTGACCAACCCAGTCCCACCAGAAGCCTTTTGCATACCAGCCTGCGTCAATACAGTAGTATTCACAGCCTGCCTTCGCTGCAGCGTCAATGAGCGGTAACTCTTTTTCGGTAGTCGGGTCAGCCCACAGGCAGTTCATATAGTCGTTGAAGATTATAGCCAGACTTTCATTGTCAGCATTCTTTCTTCTTATCTTTCTTCTGTATCTTGTAAGCTCAGCCATAGCATTGTCAAAGCCGCCTGTTGTAGCGCCAACACCGACAGTAACGCTGGTAAATGTTTCACCCGGTTTTAAATTCTTATACCAGTGTGACTCAATTTCACTGGGACCTGAAATTGCAAGATAAACGTGTCCGGCGTGGTCTGAAATCTCCCAATGCCATGAACCGTTGTGCTCTATCTGCCAGAATATTGATGAATTTGTTTCAGTATTTTCAAGATACCCAATAGGGATATATTCCTTGGCCGACCAGTTACCAACGTTTGTAGCGCCGATAACCTTTGAGCTGTGCTGGTCATCTTCAGGCTGTGCAAGCCCCATACCAAGCTTTTCAAAGGAGTAGTCCTGCCACTGAATTTCTCTCTGCCAGGAGTTGTGAGGAATATACAGCTTCATCTTCTTATCCTGATTCAAAAGACCTTCCTTTTCAATACCGTTAATATTGAAGGATGAAACATATTCAATTCCAAAATCCTCGTCAGAGTTATTTATAACATCTGTCCATACTCTGCAAACAGATATGCTATCATAAAACTGAAAATGGCTTACAGCGTCAATGCCCTTGTTTTCATAGGTGGTAGTGATTTCAAGCTTTCTTCCCGATTCATTTTTATAGTCCTTGAAGTCCTTGTATGTCATAAAGCAGGCAGGGGCTGTAACTATGTATTTATTGCCGTGTCTTTCATAAGGTCTGTCAATACCCGGTGACTGCAGTTCAACAAGAGTAAAGCTGTCAGTACCCGTTCTTGAAATTATATTCTTCTCATCAAACTCAAGCGCTGAAAAATGTAAAAATTTAACTTCATTCTTGTCGTTTATTTCAAATACTAGATTTATCCCATTTTCGCATATTTCAATTCTTCTCATGCATAAGCCTCCTGTAAATTATATTTCTATTATCATACCATAATTTGATGTTTCCTACAACTAATAAAATTATATACAACTATAAAATTTTAACCTGTATATTAAAAGCGCAGTGAGAAATAATAATCATAAGTCATTTTAAATGGCTGATAAAATTATGAAAGGGTGATATCATGAATAAAACAAGAGTACTCGCAGCAATGCTTGCGTTATCTCTTTGCGCCTGCAGCCTTACAGCTTGCGGCAGAAGTACCGAAGAAGAGGTGACTCAAACTTCTCCAACAACAGTTACTACAACACCTGCACCTACAACAACAACTACTACAACAAGAGCAACAACTCCCGTATTGCCTGATGATGACAGTATCGGTGACAGTGTTGAGGATGGTATGGATAGAGTAGAGGGTGCTGTTGATGAAGCAGCACGAGGCGCAAAGAATGCTGCTGACCGTTTAATGGGCAGATAAAATCTTAGCAAAATATACAATTTACGGATGTAAATGGAAATGCTTTGATGCTGAAATTAAATAAATATGTTGAAATTGTAAATTCAGACAAAAAGGTGTTGACTTAATTGTGCAATATGTTATAATCGACTTGTCGAATAAAAATATACGACGAGAAAGGAATTATGAAAATGAAAAGATTATTAGCATTAGCACTTAGCTTGGTAATGTCAGCAGCTCTTTTAGCAGCTTGCGGCAACGATGAAGAAAGCTCAAATGCAGATACAACAACTACTACAACTCCTGCTGTATCAGATGAAGCTACAACAACAACTCCTGCTGAAGATGAAACAACAACAAGCGAAGTTGAAGACAATGGCGGCGAAACAGCAGAGCTTACAGCTCAGGGCGCTCTTGACCACATTGTAACAATCGGTCAGTGGGGTATGGGCTTTGAATCAGATTTCTTAGCTAGCCTTGTTGAACTTGATCCAACTCTTGATACAAACCAGTATCTCCTCGATATGTTCTCAATCGATGCTACAAAGTTTGAAGAAGTTGCTCTTGGTATGTCAATGATCACAGCTCAGGCTGATACAGTTTTAATCATCAAGGCTGACGGCAACATTGATGAAGCTAAGTCAACAGTTGACGCATTCAGAGATCTCAAGATCGGTTCAGCTTGGTACCCAGAAGAATCAGCAGTATTTGAAGCTGCAGTAACAGGTACAGTAGATAACTTTGCTTACTACATTGCTCACGCGACAGACGTTGCTGGTACAGAAGCTGCTCTTAAGGAATACCTTGGCGCATAATAGCATAATAAATTTGACAGTTAAAGGCGGTTTTTCCATAAACCGCCTTTTGTTTTTTATATTGACAAATAAGCCAAATAACTGTATTATTAAATCATACAAAACTAAGGAGAATACAAATGAGAAAGTTATTTGTCTTAACGCTTGTGTTGTCAATGCTTATGACGTCATGCGGCAGGGTAGAGGTTATTTCAACCGGTACTACAACGCCTACAGATTCTGAGCCTTCGACAATACCGACAATTGCTGATGATATTACAGAAACAGAAATCATATCAGACAGCAATGACCAAACAGAAGAACCCGATATAACTACAGAGATTACAACTGAGGAAATCACAACAACAACTCTTGATCCCGTTTTTGTTGAAATGGCAGCTGATTTTGAATTTCCTGAGGAGTTCTATGAAGAATTCTTCGAGCTTTTAGCAAAAGCCGAGGTAAACCCTGAATGTACCTTTACATTTGATTTGCCAGAAGAGGAATTCTTTGCAGAATGTGGCTGTGACCCTATGGCGTTAGCAGAAGGTGACCCCGATTCAACGGGCCCGTCTGACGGCACAAAAGTTCCTGAACAAAGAGTAGTTTCAATTTACTATAAGGATCTTGTAAGCGGTTATGAGTTTTTTTATAACCCATATCCTCATGTCCCTGTTGCAAGTGTAATAAAGCTTCCGTTTTTACTTTATGTATGTGAAAAAATCGAGAATGGCGAATACTCGCTAGAGGATGAGTTTGAGTATAAAGAGGAGCATTTTTTTGAGGGTACAGGTATCATAAAAGAAGAAGAGTTCGGTAAGATGTATACCTTAGAAGAGCTTTTGATGCTCAGTATGGAAAAAAGCGATAATGTAGCTTATGAGATGCTCAAGGATTATATAGATTCAGAAAGTTTCATGGATTACCTTATAGAAAACGGTGTTGAGCATTTTGAGGATTACAGAAATTATAAGATCCGTCTTTGCTCAAAAACTGCGGGCAGATATGCCCAGATGCTATATGAATATCTTTCAACAGGTACAGAGCTATCACAAAAGCTCAGAGAATGGCTCAAAACCTCAGAAGCGATCTTAGCTACAACAAAGGATAAAACCCTTTTGCATAAGTATGGCTGGGCAGATATTGCATTCAATGATGCAGCATACATAGAATGCGATTATCCGTATGTTATCGGTTATGCTACAAACTTAGAGGGTACATGGGATGATTTCGGGCTTTTGCGAAAGATTTCACTCTTGTTTGAAGAATATCACGATGAGTTTTATACAAAAATTTTAGAGGAGTATTCCTTGACACAGCAGGCTTAATATGGTAAAATTTTATCGCGAGCAAGCTATGCGATAGCGGAAACGATTATGTTTACGAGGAAAGTCCGAGCATCACAGAGCAGGGTAGCTGCTAACGGCAGCCGAGGGCGACCTTAGGGCAAGTGCAACAGAGA
>CALBJC010000167.1 GCA_937892655.1 uncultured Clostridia bacterium
CTGTTATCGGTTAATGTATATTTGCGAGCACGTCATTCACGCCGCCGCTGATGAGGTCGCTGACCCACATCGGCAGTACGCCCAGTGCAAGGATGCATGCAACAAGGCATATCACGGTAAAGCGCTCGTCCCAGGTGGCATCGCTCAGTTTCATATGCTCCTCGTTCTCGGGCTCTCCATATAGTATCCTGCCCACGACGCGCAGTATGTAAACCGCTGTTATGACGATGCTTGTGCATGCGATTATGGTAACGACGCGGTGGAATGTGTCATCAATGCTGAATGCACCCACAAAGACTGTCATCTCGGCGATGAAACCGCTGAATCCGGGCAGTCCCAGGTTGGCGAGTCCTGCAATGACATATCCTACTGCAAGGAACGGCATAATCTTCATGAGTCCGCGCATCTGGCGTATGTCGCGTGTGTGTGTGCGACCATAAATCATACCTATCAAGGCAAAGAACAAGGAGCTTGAAACAGAGTTCCAGGCTATTGCTACTAAGGCATATCAGGCAGCAGCTGCAGCTCAGCAGGCAGCAGGCGGTGCTGATATGGGCGGTTCAGCAAACGCAAATGACGATGTTATCGACGCTGAGTTTACAGACGCTGAATAATCCCACTTAGCTTTTTTCGATGAATGATGAATAAATGCACCGACGGGGCAGGCATTATGTCTGCCCCATTCGGTGGTTTTCAAGGAGTATACTTATATGGCAGATAAAAGAGATTACTATGAAGTCCTCGGTGTGCAAAAAGGGGCTTCAGATGACGAATTAAAAAAAGCGTTTCGAAAGCTTGCCAAGCAGTATCACCCTGATTTGCACCCTGATGACAAGGAATGTGAAGCAAAATTCAAAGAGGTAAACGAGGCTTATGAGGTACTCTCAGACCCTGATAAGCGTGCAAAATACGACCAGTTCGGTTTTGCAGGCGTTGACCCTAGCTATGGTGCAGGTGCCGGCGGTGGCGGCGGCTTTGGTGGCTTTGGCGGCTTTGATTTTTCAGATATTTTCGATGGCTTTTTCGGCGGTGGCTTTGGCGGTGGCAGCAGGGCTAACCCTAATGCGCCAAGAAAGGGCGCTGACATAAGCGTTAACATTACCATCAGCTTTATGGAGGCCTGCAAGGGCAAGAAAACTGAGGTAAGAATCAACCGTCAGGAAAAGTGTGAGGAATGTAACGGCTCAGGCGCTCAGGCGGGTACAACCGCGCAGACCTGTTCTGAATGTCACGGTACTGGTCAGGTAACGGTGCTTCAGCGTATGGGCGGCTTTGGCTCTATTCAGTCAAAAAGGCCTTGTACAAAGTGCGGCGGTAAAGGTAAGATTATCACATCTCCATGCTCTAAGTGTTCAGGCAACGGCAGGGTAAGAAAGCCTCTTGTAAAGGAAATCGAAATCCCTGCAGGTATCAATGACGGTCAGACCTTCAGAGTTCAGGGTATGGGCGATGCCGGCGTAAACGGCGGCCCTGCGGGTGACTTAAATGTTGTAGTTTCTGTAAGACCTGATATCATCTTTGAACGTGATGATTTTGATATCTGGACAGAAATTCCTATTACATTTACTCAGGCAACTCTCGGTGATGAGATAGTTGTGCCTACCATTGACGGCAAGGTTAAATACAAGGTTCCTGCTGGTACCCAGTCGGGTGCTGTTTTCAGACTCAAGGGCAAGGGCGTTGTAAGGCCTTATAAGACTGTCAGGGGCGACCAGTATGTAAAGGTTATCGTTGAGATTCCAAAGAACCTTACAAAGAAGCAGGAAGAGCTGCTCCGCGAGTTTGAAAACTCTCTTGAAGAGGGCGAAAACTACCAGAAGAGAAAATCCTTCTTTGAAAAGCTCAAGGACGTATTTGATAAGAAATAATATAAATCGGTATGGTTTTTCCATACCGATTTTTTATATGTGGTTGAATGTTATAAAAAGTGTTGCGTAAATTTGTTAAAATTGCGACAATGAAAAATGATTGAATTTGGTAAAAATCCATTTACAAATGTTAATATTTATGTTATAATTTTCACAGAGATTGCGCTCGCAATCGTTTGAAATCGTCAGAAACATCATTTTTTTATTCTGAAAATGTAATTTTGAGAAAGGGTCGGAATATATGGCAAAGGTTATTTTGATTACTGGCGGTGCTGCCAGCGGTAAAACAAGATGGGCGACCAGCTATCTTGAAAAGTGTGACAGAGTTTTATATCTCAGAACAAATCCAAAGCTCGATATTGATACTGAGCACAGAATTGAGTTTGCAAACAACAAAAACGGTACAACCTGGGATATCGTAACTGACGTTTATGAAGACCCTGTACAGCATTTTGATTATCATAAATTCATCATCTTTGACGCACTTAGTACATATACATCACATATGATCGAAAAGATGTGTCAGAATGTTGATGAGTTTACCGAGGATATGCGCCACGAGATTGAAAAGAAGGTTATCGATGACGTCAACGATATGATCGAAGAGGTCAGAAGAATGGAAGGTACAATGGTTATCATCACTCTTGAAACAGGCTTCTCTGTAATGCCTTCAGAACGTTCGCAGGCTATTTTCAGAAAGGTGCTCGGTAAGGTTAACCAGAGAGTTGCCCACCTTTCAAATGAGGTTTATTTCTCAGCCAGCGGTATTCAGTTTAAGATCAAGTAATGTGAAGGAGATATATGCGTTATGAACTTTCAGGAATTTGAGAACTTTTTAAGACAGGCCAGAGAATTCAATGCCTCAGATATTCATCTTACAGTAGGCGCTCCGACAGTTATCAGAGTAAACGGCGAATTATCAAAATTCGGTGAAATAAACCCTGAGGACGTTAACAGAACTATCCTCTCTCTTATGAACGCAGAGCAGGAAAAGCTCGTTTCAGAAGGCAAGGACGTTGACTTCGGTTTTGAGCTTTCAGACGGTACACGTCAGCGTGTCAACGTATTCCGTCAGAGCGGTAAGCTCGCTGCATCAATCAGACTTTTAAATACTGAGATTCCGACTCTTGAAAAGCTAAAGATGCCATCAGTGCTTCTTGATTTTGCAAGAAAGCGTTGCGGTCTTGTTTTAGTTACAGGTCCTACAGGTGCAGGTAAGTCAACAACTCTGGCATCCTTAATTGACTACATCAATGAAACAAGAGCCTGCCATATCATCACAATTGAAGACCCTATCGAATATAAGTATACTCAGAAGCGCGCTACTATCCACCAGAGAGAAGTAGGCCGTGACGTTGAAACCTTCGGCGATGCACTCAGAAGTGCCCTCAGAGAAGACCCTGACGTAATCTTAATCGGTGAGCTTCGTGACTACGAAACTATCGCACTTGCACTTACAGCCGCAGAAACAGGTCACCTTGTACTCGGAACTCTGCATACAGCATCAGCTGCTCAGACTATCGACCGTATCATCGACGCAGGCCCTGTTCACGCTCAGGAGCAGACAAGAGGTCAGCTTGCAAACTTAATTCAGGGTATCGTTGCTCAGACTCTTATCCCAACTGCTGACGGCAAGGGCAGAATTGCCGCAACAGAGGTTATGATCGGTACTGACGCTGTAAGAAACCTTATCCGTTCAAATAAGGTTCCACTCCTCGAGAGCACAATGCAGTCAGGTAAAACAAGAGGTATGTGCACAATGAACGATTCTATTGCAAAGCTCTATCAGTCAGGCGTTATCGACTATGACAATGCTCTTGACTACTGTCTTGATAAGGCGGATATGGAAAAGAAGATTATGCCACCTCCAGGCACACCAAGAAGAAACGCAATGATTTAATAATAAATTAAAAGGGATAAATCTTTTGGTTTATCCCTTTATTTTTTGCCTTATAGTTTTTGTTATACAAGATATATTCATATAAATGACATACAGACTTTATATAATGCGTGTATAATTAAAAGGTATTTTTGTATGAGGAAAATCAGGAAAACATACTTTACACAAAGAGGAGAAATACATTATGAAAATTAAAAAACTACTCGTTCTTACAACACTTTTAGCGGCTCTGGTATTCTCAGCCTGTTCATCTGAAACTAAAAATGATGAAAAGGATACATCATCAGGCGACAAGCCTACAACATCAGCGATTGATGATACAAACGTAGGCGGTATTACTGAAGAAATTACAACAACAACCGAGCCAACTGAAGAGGTAACTACAACTACTGAGCCTGAGCCACTTATGCCTGATGATACAGTTATCGACTGGGGCGACCCAAATCTTGAAGCGGCTATGCGTGAAGAGCTTGAAATTTATGACAGAGATATCGTATATGGCGATGTAAAGAATATTGTGACGCTGAATATAGCTCATAGCGAAATCAGTAATTTCTCTGCTCTTAGCAACCTGCCAAAGCTCAGAGACCTTGATGTAAATCACAACAACATCAGCGACATCAGCTCTTTGTGCGGTCTGACACAGCTAACAAGTCTGGCACTGTATTATAACGATGTTACCGATATCAGCGGACTTAGTAATATGACAAATCTTGAAAGCCTGTATTTGTCTGAGAATAATGTCAGTGATATCAGTGCTTTGAGTACTCTTGTGAATCTAAAAACGTTGTCTATCAATGAAAACAACATCAGTGATATCAGTGCTCTGAGCAATTTGACCAATCTGACATATTTGAATCTGAGTTACAATAACATCAGCGATATCAGTGCTTTGAGCAACCTGACAGATTTAACAAATTTGGATATTGAATGCAATGAGGTCAGCGATATCAGCGCTTTGAAAAATATGACAGATATGCAATCGCTATACATAGCAAACAACAACATCAGCGATATCAGCGCTCTGAGTGGTATGACAGGGCTGACAACTCTTCGTGCGAGCGATAACAGCATCAGCGATGTTAATCCTTTGAAAAATCTCACAAACCTTACATTTTTAGCTTTAAGCGGAAACAACATCACAGACTATTCTCCTTTGGATAACCTGACAAATGTGGAGACTTTGTATCGGGATTAAATAAAGTCTGTAGGGCTTGAAATTTAAACTCCAAAGTTCATAATCAAAAAACAAAAGCTAGGTACATTATGTTACCTAGCTTTTTATTATCCCTGTCGGGCAAAAATTTAATTTAAAGCTTTTATGCCGTCCCGAATAGCTTACTTTTTCACCTCAACATTGTAGTCCTTTTTGCAGCCGTGAGCGCCGAATATCTGCCAGCTGCCAAGTCCTAAGCGCTGGATGAACGAGGTGCGCTGTTTTGAACAGAGTGAGGGGTCTGTATCTACCGAGGTCATAAGTATCGGTGCGTATCTGTTGTATTCTCGCTGTTCAGGGGTAAGGCCATCGAGATTTATGTATATATCACCCGTGAAGGCTACCTTTTTATCATAATCGATAAGTACTATCTCGCCGGGCAGGTGACCGCCCTTGCCCTCATATACCTCAAACGAGAGCTCCCCGAAATTCAGATGACCCGAGTAGCTTAAAACCGAGTTTTCAAAGCTTGCCTCTGAAAACGGGGTAGAGATCTTGTGCGTATCAGGCGGCATATATTCTGTCAGCGCCTTGCATATTCTGATATAAGGCTTATGCAGAGGATTTTTCTCACGAAAACCGTCTTCCATTCTGCTTTCAGCCTCAAAGCATTCAAGAGTTCTCTTTGAAGCGATGATTTCGTCAAACATATATAAAAGTCCGCAATGGTCAACGTCAGCGTGGGTAACAAGAATTTTCTTCCTGATACTGTCAAAATCGGGAATGAGAGAGTGCAGAAGCTTTTTCATCTCGTCAGCGTAATAAGCGTAGCCGCTGTCTACAAAAAGATACTCGCCATTTGACTTTATAATGGCAGTATTTGAGCCGCAAGGCGGTTCGATTATTGTAATTTCTGTATTATCTGAAATCTTGTGGGTAGTTACTCTGGGAACAAAGGCGTCGCCCTTTGAGCCTGAAAGCAGGCAGGCAAAGCGGCTGATGCTGTCAAAGGTCTTGTAAGGGGATAAACCTTGCTCATCGAGAATCTGCATAGCAAGGTTAGTATTTACCAAAAGCTCATTTTTATTTGTATCAGAAATACCCGATTCTTCAATAAGGCTGTTTACAAATGAGTTGTAGAAGATAGAGTTGTCAAAGCTCTTTTCTGAGCGGTTGTAGTCTATTATTTTTACCTCGCAAAGCTGCGACGCCTTGCTTACGAAGCGGTCAATATCCTCTTTGTTTTCAACAAAAAGCCCCATTTTGAAAAGCTGATAGTCGCTTGCATTCTCCTGAGATGACATATATGAAATGTTAAAATCAAAGCTGGTTATAAGCTCTAAAACCTCTGTTACAGCCCCCGGAACGTCACGCAGACGAAATTCAATGAGAATGATGTTAGGGGTTTTGGGATTCTGCTGAATATAGCCGATGCGCTCAAGCTCCTGCTGAGCCATCATGAGCTGTTTTGCACTGCCCGTAGCGTCAATAAAAAGGGTATTTGAGTCAACCGCCTTGTTGTAGCTTACTCTTGTTATGTTTACGCCAAGCCTTGCAAAACAGCGGCTTGCCTGTAAAAATGCACCGATATGGTCGGGCATTGTGGTTATAAAGGTTTTCTTCATTTTCTCACCCTCAATTAAAGTATGTATTTATTATAATACAATCATATTTTCAGTGCAATAGGAAAATAAAAAAGGCAGACAAATTTGTCTGCCTTACATTTTATTCATCGCCTGTTGACTCTCTGAGCATAACCTCGTGGTCGATGTAGTATGTACCTGTGTCTTTGTGAGCACTTGTCATATTCTCAATGAGCTTTTCTACAACAAATGCACCCATCTTAGCGCAAGGCTGAGCAACTGTTGAGATTGAAGGGCAGTAAAGACGAGCCATAGCAATATCATCAAAGCCCATTACCGCAAATTCCTTGCCAACATTTACGCCCTGTCTTACAAGCTCTCTTATAGCGCTTGATGTGATAAGGTCTGAGATAGCAAAGAGCGCAGTAGGCGGCTCAGGGAGTGATAAAAACTTCTTTACAGCGAGCTCGCCGTTGTAAAAATCAAAGGTGTCACACCAGATGTAATCTTCATTTACAGCAATACCGCTTTCCTTGAGCGCTCTGAGATAGCCGCGCTTTCTGTCAAAAGCAGATTTTGCGTCACCCTGAGTAGCGCCGATAAAGGCAATCTTTTTGTGACCCTTTTTGATAAGCGCCATTGTTGCATCGTAGCCTGCCTTTTCATCGTCAACAACAACTGTCAAAACGTCAGCGCCCTCAACCGCTTCACAGCAAAGAGCTATTGTGTAATTCTCAGCGATAGAGTTGAGAGTTTTCGCGTCATACTGAGTGCCGAGCAGGATCGCGCCGTCAACAGTACGGTTGAAAAGCATATTCATCTGCCTTTTTTCAGTTTCGCTTGAAGCTGATGAAATCATTGTGATAATATCATAGCCAAGACCTGCCGCCGCTGTCTGCATACCGTAGATGATCTGCGAGTAAAGCGCCTGGTCTGATGATGGAGTGATAACTAAAATAACATTGGTTTCACATTTTCTTAAATTTCTGCCCAAAAAATTCGGGCTGTAGTTTAGTTCCTTGATAGCCTGATTTACAGTTTCAGTAGCCTGCTCTGAAACGTTTGCACTACCGTTTAAAACTCTTGATACTGTTGCAACAGAAACGCCTGCGGCTCTTGCAACATCCTTTATAGTAACGCTCATTGGTCTTTCTCCCTTTCTGAGTGTATATTTGGTACAACCTACGTTTTGCTATGAAAACGTTTCCTTATTATATTTTAGCTTATTTTGTAACAAATTACAATATTAAATATGCACAAAAGAGAAGTTAAACGCTTGGTTAAAGTTACTTAAATTATCCCTTAGCAATATACCAGCTGCTGCCCTCATTTACATCGGCAATAAGCGGCACAGAAAGTGAAACAGCGTTTTCCATTTCCTCTTTCATTACAGCCTTTGCGCGCTCGATGTCGCAGAGTGCGCATTCAACGATAAGCTCATCGTGTACCTGCAGGATAAGCGCAGCATCCAGCTTTTCTTCTTTTAATCTCTTATATACTCTTACCATTGCAATTTTAATAATATCAGCCGCCGCACCTTGAATTGGCGCATTCATAGCTGCGCGCTTGCCAAAAGCCTGAAGCATCTTATTTGATGATAAAAGCTCAGGGATATATCTTCTTCTTCCAAAAATAGTTGAAACGTAGCCGTTTTTGAGTCCGAATTCAACGGTAGAATCCATAAATGCGCTTACATTCGGGTAGTTTGCAAGGTAGTTTTTGATATATTCTTTTGCCTGCGAAACCGATACGCCTATATCCTTTGAAAGCGAGAATGCGCCGATACCGTAGATGATACCAAAGTTTACAGCCTTTGCCGCACTTCTCATAGATGAATCAACAAAATCCTCAGGAACATTGAAAACTGATGCGGCGGTCGAGGTATGGATATCCTTGCCCGACAAGAACGCCTTCTGCATATTGTCATCACCGCAAACGCCAGCGAGCACTCTCAGCTCGATCTGGCTGTAGTCAGCGTCAAGCAGGATGTAGCCGGGCTTTGCAACAAAGAATTTTCGCATATTTCTGCCGATTTCTTTTCTTACAGGGATATTCTGAACGTTAGGCTCAGTTGATGAAATACGCCCCGTTCTTGTTTCTGTCTGCTTGAAGGTCGAGTGAACTCTGTTGTCGGCTCTTATAACCTTCAAAAGACCGTCAACGTAGGTTGAATTGAGCTTTGTGAGCGTTCTGTATTCAAGTATAGCGGGTATTACAGGGTGAGCGTCCACAAGCTCCTCTAAAACCTCAGCGCTTGTAGAATATCCGCTCTTTGTCTTTTTCTTGCAAGGCAGTCCCAAGTCTTCAAAAAGTATAACGCCAAGCTGTTTTGGTGAAGCGATATTGAAGGTCTTGCCGCAAAGGGTGTAGATAGTCTGCTCAAGCTCTGTTATCTCAGCGGTGAGCATTCTGCCAAAATCCTCAACACCCTGTCTGTCAACCATAACGCCAAGCGTTTCCATTGATGCTAAAACCTCGCAAAGCGGCATTTCGATTTCATACAAAAGCTCTTCCATTGAGGTCTTCTTGATTTCAAGCTCAAGGGCTGTGCAGAGAGCTTCAAGCGACGCTATATCTGCATTTTCACCCATATCGGCGCGGTAAGGGGTCTTGTATGTCATACAGAGGTTTTCTATAGTGTAGTCAGCCGACTGCGAGTTTAAAAGATAGCCCGCAAGATCTGCGCTGAAGGTGAGAGCATTCATCTCAATACCATTTTCAAAGCAGTATTTGTAAGCGGTTTTTGCATCAAAGCAAAGCTTTGTGCCGCTGCTTTCAAAATAGATGTCAATTGTATTATTCATAAGCGGTGTAAAAACCGTATTATCGCAAAAAACCTTTAAGCTCTCGCCGTCAAAGGTAAAGTATGATTTTGTAAAAGCGGCGGCTATCTCATCTGTTAAGATTTCGGTTTTTATTTCCTCTAAAGGCTTGCTGTCACACTGACAAACCTCTGTAATATCAGTTTTAACATCAAGCTTTTCAATGAGCTTGAACATCTCATATTCTGTCAAAAGTGAGCAGAGCTTTGCGTTGTCACGAGTCTGAGCCTTTGTAAAATCAACTTCAATAGGCGCATCTTTGACAATAGTTGCAAGCCAGCGACTTTCAAATGCAGAGTCCTTGCCCTCTGTAAGCTTTGTTTTTACGCTCGGGGTGAGCTTTATCTCATCGAGCATTTCATAAAGCCTTTCAATGCTCTGACACTCGATAATAAGCTGTGAGGCTGTCTTTTCGCCTATACCCTTAACGCCTGAAATATTATCAGAGCTGTCGCCCATAAGCGCCTTTAATTCGATAAGCTGCAAGGGCTCTAAAGAGTAATCCTCTCTGAATTTCTGTGGAGTATAGCTTATAGTTTCCTTGTTGGTTGCAAGGCGGACTGTAACGCTGTCATTTATAAGCTGTAAAGAGTCACGGTCACCCGTTAAGATGTAACACTCATTACCGCCATTTTTTGCCATATCTGAAATTGTGCCTAAAATATCGTCAGCCTCAAAGCCGGGGGTTTCTAAAACTAAAACGCCCAGAGCTTTTAGTATTTCTTTCATGACCGGTAGCTGCATAGCAAGCTCTGGTGGCATACCCTTTCGGTTTGCCTTGTAGCTTGCAACCGCCTTGTGACGAAATGTTGGTTCTTTTAAGTCAAAAGCGCACACTACAAAATCAGGCTTTGTAATATCGCATTCCTTTAAGTAAATATTCAGAAAGCCTGTAATGGCATTTGTAAAAAAGCCCTTTGAGTTTGAGAGCATCTTGATGCCGTAAAAAGCTCTGTTTAATATGCTGTTGCCGTCAATTGCGAGTATTTTCATATAAAAACCTCCGTAAAAAATAGCTGTTACTATTATTATAGCATAAATTTTCTAAAACACCTATCTTTTTTTGAAAAATTATGCTAAAATTATTTATATATGATTTTTGAGTAAAAAGGGTAGATTATGGCAAGATTTGATGAGTTTGTAAAAATAGGAAATGTAGAAATTAAAAGGCATGCTGTACTTGCTCCTATGGCTTCAATTGCCGACAGAGCCTACAGGCTCATCTGCCGCGAGTTTGGCGCCACCTTCTGCGTTTCTGAAATGGTTTCTGCAAAGGGGCTTTGCTACAGCGACAGAAAAACAAAAGAGCTTTGTACGATAACTGAGCCTGAGCGCCCCTGCGCATTACAGCTTTTCTGTGAAGACAGCGAGTTTTTAGGGAGAGCTGTCGAGATAGTTTTGCCGTTTGAGCCTCAGATTATTGATATAAATATGGGCTGTCCCGTGCCTAAGGTTGCGGGTAATGGCGCAGGTAGTGCGCTTATGAAAAATCCTGCAGAGGCCGAGAAGATAATAAAAGAAGCAGTAAGGGCGGCAAACTGCCCCGTTACTGCCAAAATCAGAGCGGGCTGGGATGAAACGAGCATCAACGCTGTAGAGTTTGCAAAAATGCTAGAGCAGGCGGGCGTTGCGGCAATAACTGTTCATCCCCGTACAAGAGCGCAGTATTACAGCGGCACTGCTGACTGGAGTATCATAAAGGCTGTAAAAGAGGCGGTATCCTGCCCCGTTATCGGCAACGGCGATATTAAAAACGGTGTTGACGCTATGAAAATGTATCATGAAACGGGCTGTGACCTTGTTATGATAGGCAGAGGTTCGTATGGCAGACCGTGGGTTTTTGAGCAGGTAAGAGAGTATCTTGAAAACGGCAAAATCCTCGCTGAGCCTGATATAAATACTAAAATTGATACTATGATAAAGCATATCGACCTTATGATTGAGGATAAGGGCGAGGCAGTTGCAATGCGCGAGGGCAGAAGAATAGCGGCATTTTACCTAAAAGGCTTGCCGCGCGCGGCAGAATTTAGAAATCTCTGCGGCACTCTTATGACAAGAGATGATTTATTGCGCCTTGCTCAGAAGGCGAGAGAGGTAATCTGATGTATACTGACTTTACATTTGAAGATTTAGGGCAGGGGATAAAGATCTGCATATCAGATGAGCATCGCTTTGGTACAGATGCATTCCTGCTTGCAGACTTTGCTAACCCTCGAAAAAAGGACTGGGTATGCGATTTCTGCACAGGCAGCGGAATTATCGCCCTTTTGATGAAAAGGGATAATAACCCTGCATTCATTGACGCTGTAGAAATCCAAGAAAAAGCTCATGAACAGCTTAAAATTACGATCGCCGAGTCAAACCTTAGCGGCGTAAATGCGGTTCTGGGTGACCTCAAGGACTACACAGCGCAAAAGGAGCTTGACCTTATAACCTGCAATCCTCCTTATAAAATAAACGATACTGGGCTTAAAAATGATAGCGATGCTGTAACTATCGCCCGTCACGAAACGATGTGTTCTATTGATGATGTATGTAAGTCAGCCGCTAAAAATCTAAAATTCGGCGGTAGGCTTTGTATCTGTAACCGCCCTGAGCGCCTTTGCGATTGTATGGTGGCGATGCGTCAAAACGGCATTGAACCAAAGAGAGTGCGTTTTGTTTCAAAGCGCCCTGATACAGCGCCGTGGCTGTTTTTGCTGGAGGGCAAAAAGGGCTCAAAGCCTTTTATGAAGGTTGAGCCGCCGCTTTTTATATTGGATGAAAAGGGTGAAAATTCACCTGAGCTTATGAGAATTTACGGTAAAATTGAAAGGGAATAGTATGGCAGGAACACTTTATGTTGTAGGCACGCCTATAGGCAATTTATCAGATATAACTCCCCGTGCGCTCGAAACCTTTGAAATGGTCGATTTTATCGCCTGCGAGGATACAAGGGTATCGGGTAAGCTGTTTTCACATTTTGGCATCAAAAAGCCACTTGTGAGCTATCACGAGCATTCGCAGAAGGCTGTAGAGGATAGTATTTTATCCCGCCTTATCTCAGGCGAGAATGGCGCTGTTGTTACAGATGCGGGTATGCCCTGCATTTCAGACCCTGGTGAAGATTTAGTGCGTGCGTGCGCTGAAAACGGCATTGATGTCAAGGTAGTACCCGGACCTTCCGCTGTAATCTCGGCGCTTGCAGTAAGCGGCCTTGTAACCTCGCGCTTTACCTTTGAGGGCTTTTTGTCAACAACAAAGCGTCAGCGTCAGGAACATTTGGGCTCGCTTAAAAACGAGCGCAGAACGATGATTTTCTATGAAGCGCCGCATAAGCTCAAAACTACCCTTGATGATATGTATACATTCTTTGGTGACAGAAAAATCTCCCTTTGCCGTGAGCTTACAAAAATGCACGAGGAGATAATAAGAACAACCCTTAAAGGTGCAATAGAGATGTATCGTGAAAACTCTCCCCGTGGCGAGTATGTTTTAGTACTTGAAGGCTCGCAGGAAACACAGGAAACGGTTGACACAATAGATAAAGCATTACAGCTTGTAAAAGAGCTTATAAATAACGGTATGCGAGGCGCTGACGCTTGCAAGGAGATCGCAAAAACTACTCCTTTTTCAAAGGGCGAGCTTTATACAGCGCTTTTATCAGAGGAATAAATATGGATTTTACTATTGAAAATATGCGCTTTGAGGACGCTTTGCAGACCTCGCTGATTGAAGAGGAATGCTTTACAGAGCCGTGGTCGCAAAAGGCGTTTGAAGAAGAATTTGAAAATGAGCTTGCAACGATTTTAATTGCAAGAGATGTAAAAAGCCACAATGTCATAGGCTTTGCAAACGCACGAGTTCTATGCGGTGAATGTTATATCAACAATATCGCCGTAACCGCTTCTGCAAGGGGCAAGGGGATAGGAAAGGCCCTGCTCTCTTCTCTTATCGAAAGCGTTAGGGAAAGCGCAGAGTTTATAACCCTTGAGGTCAGAGCATCAAACGAGATAGCGCAGAGCCTTTATAAAAAGCTTGGCTTTATTCAGGTAGGTATAAGAAAGAATTTTTACTCAAAGCCGACAGAGGATGCGCTTTTGATGACAAAAAATTTGAGATAGAGGTATTTTTATGAAGATTTTAGCTATTGAATCATCCTGCGATGAAACAGCCTGCGCCATAGTTGAAGATGGCGTAAAGGTTTTGTCAAACATAGTTTCATCTCAGATCGATGAGCATAAATTATATGGCGGTGTTGTGCCTGAAATAGCCTCACGCCGTCACGCTGAAAACATTCTGCCCGTAGTGACAGAGGCGCTCGAAGAAGCAAAATGCACCCTTGACGATATTGATGCAGTTGCTGTAACCTATGCCCCAGGGCTTATCGGCGCATTGCTGGTCGGCGTTTCATTTGCAAAAGGCTTGTGCCTTTCAAGGGGCTTACCGCTTATCCCTGTTCATCATATAGCAGGGCATATTGCCGCAAACTATATCTCTCACCCCGAGCTAAAGCCGCCATATCTCTGCCTTGTAGTAAGCGGTGGTCACAGCCATATCGTTGAGGTGCTCGATTATACAAACTACCGTGTTATCGGCAGAACGCGCGATGATGCCGCAGGTGAGTGTTTTGATAAGGCAGCGCGCAGTCTTGGCTTTGAATACCCGGGCGGTAAGCATATCGATGAAGCATCAAAGAGGGGTAACCCTGATGCGTTCAAGCTCCCTCATCCAAAGGTTGCAGGCAGTGAATATGATTTCAGCTTTTCAGGGCTTAAAACTGCTGTCATAAACTTAGTTCATAACGCGCAGCAGAAGGGCGAGGCGCTCAACCGTGATGACGTTGCCGCATCATTCCAGAAAACCGTATGCGAGATTTTAGCGCAGAAGCTCTCTCTTGCCATTGACGCTACAGGCTACAAAACCGTATGCGTAGCGGGCGGCGTTTCTGCAAACTCAGGAGTCAGAGAAGAAATAAAGCGCCTTTGCTCAAAAAAGGGCTGTCAGCTTTATGTGCCTGAATTCAAATACTGCGGTGACAATGCCGCAATGATAGGCTGTCAGGGTTATTACGATTACCTTGCAGGCAAAAGGGCAGGTGCAGAGCTAAACGCCGTTGCAACAATGTCGCTTGACGATATTTCACAAAAGGATTAAAAAAACCGCAGGATTACTCCTGC
>CALBJC010000168.1 GCA_937892655.1 uncultured Clostridia bacterium
TGGCTTTCAAGATAAAGCAACTGTGCGACTACAAGACTTGCTGTAACATCATTCACTTCTTCTGAAAGCATAATGATTCTGTCATTAAGAAGTCTTGAATAAATATCATAGCTTCTTTCGCCACGATTTGTCTGTTCTACTACATAAGGAATTGTTGCCATATAATTGCCTCCCCTTTATTCGACATAATTCTAAATATCTTATAATATAATTAAGAGGCGTATTTAAATACACCTCTTAAAATCTTTAGTTTTGTATTACTTTACAACTGCTGATGACTTGATAAGTTCAACAGCCTTACCGATGCAAACATCCTTAGCAAGATCTTCGTTTCTGATATACTTCTTAACTTCATCAACTTCCATCTTGTACTGTTCAGCAATCTTACCAAACTCTGTTTCGAGTTCATCATCTGTAGCAGTAATGTTTTCGAGTTCAATAATCTTTTCAAGAGCAAGTCTGAGCTTAACCTGCTTTTCAGCCTGGTCTCTGTATGATTTCTTGAGAGAATCCATTGTCATACCTGTGTACTGGAGGTAAAGATTGATATCAATACCCTGTGGAGCAAGACGCTGTCTGAATTCTTCAACCATATCGTTTACTCTGTTTTCGTACATTACCTCAGGAATTTCAGCCTTAACGCTGTTGATGATTGTATCGAGAAGCTTAGTTTCAAATTCAACATCAGCCTTCTTCTGAGCATCTTCTTCAAGCTTAGCCTTCAAATCTGCCTTAAGCTCGTCAAGTGTATCGAAATCTGTTGTATCCTTAACAAATTCATCATCTGCATCAGGAATCTGGTGTTCCTTGATTTCGTGAAGCTTGATCTTGAATACTACTGGCTGACCAGCAAGTTCTTCAACCTGATAGTTTTCTGGGAATGATACATTGATATCAAACTCATCATCAATGTTGTGACCAACAACCTGATCTTCAAAGCCAGGAATAAACTGACCGCTACCAAGAGTAAGTGTAAAGCCTTCAGCCTTACCGCCTTCAAATGCAACGCCATCCTTAAAACCTTCAAAGTCGATTATAACATCATCGCCAAGAGCAGCTGCTCTGCCTTCAACTGTAGCAATTCTTTCAGCCTTCTTCTGAAGCTTAGCAACTTCAGCATTGATATCTTCTTCAGTTACAGTGTTGACAATCTTTTCAACTTCTATACCCTTGTAGCCTTCAATTTCAACTTCTGGCTTTGTGATACAGATAGCCTTGAAAACAACGCCTGTTTCCTTATTAACTTCAGTTACTTCGATGTCAGGACGAGCAACAAGAGTAAGGTTTGCTTCCTTAATAGCTTCATCCAAAGCTTCTGGAATTAAATCATTAACTGCATCCTCATAGAAAACGCCTTCACCGTATACCTTTTCAATAAACTTTCTAGGAGCCTTACCCTTTCTGAAGCCCTGAACAGTAATGTTCTTCTTAGCCTTCTGGAAAGCACGTTCTACAGCAGCTTCAAAAGCTTCAGCAGTAACATCTATCTCCAATTCATACTTATTTGTTTCTACTTTGTTATTTGACTTTAAGCTCATTATTTTGAACCTCCAATATTTTAAATATATCTTAGCTATTATAACATATATTTGATATAATTTCTAGAGATATCTTATTTTTTGTAATATTGCACAACATCATTTATATTCAGTGGAACAAATTGTAAATAATCACTAGATATCAACCTGAAAATTATACCATTCTTTTCACCATTTATTGCATTTACAGAACCTTTTCCGTGGATATGGCCATAAAAGCAATGTTTAATCTTATATCGATATAAAACATCCATAAGCTCTTCGTTTATTCCGTATCCAAAAATTGGCGGATAATGCAAGAATACTACAGGGTCAAGACCTTCTGACAAAGCAGATTTTATTGACATTTCAAGTCGACCGGCTTCTCTCAAAAGCACCTTTTTATCTGCGTCATCACCTGTTTCATTAAACCATCCTCTTGAGCCGCATATCCCAATATTTTCGTATGCAAAATGATTATTATTTAGTATACACAATGTATCAAGATTATTGTTTTTGAAAAACTCTTCCATTTTCGTTTTTGTATTCCACCAATAATCATGGTTACCCTTCATAATGATCTTTTTTCCATTGAGTTCATTTAAAAATTTAAAATCAGTCAACGAATCTTCAAGACTCATTCCCCAGGAAATATCACCGGGTATAACAACAGTATCTTCGGGTGAAACAAGCTTCTGCCAATTATTTTTAAGCTTTTCAACATAATCATCCCATCCAAAGAATATATCCATTGGCTTATCAGTACCGAGTGATAAATGCAAATCAGCTATAACAAATAAAGACAAAATTTCACCTCCAGTTTTTACCATAATAATACCGCATTG
This sequence comes from uncultured Clostridia bacterium, assembly GCA_937892655.1. Classification (GTDB taxonomy): domain Bacteria; phylum Bacillota; class Clostridia; order Oscillospirales; family Ruminococcaceae; genus CALBJC01. The sequence goes on from CALBJC010000168.1 coordinate 2,363, forward strand.
ATGAGGATATACTATTTGTGAAGAATTCCTCTTCAATATAATTATCCAAGGAGAATCAATCATGGAAAAAGAAAGAATCTACGGTATCAAGTGCGACGTAGCAAACTGCGTTTATAACAGAAACGCTTGCGATTGCGTAGCTGGCACAATCGATGTTGTATGCACATGCGCAAAACCTGACTGTTGTAACGAAACAGCGTGCAAAACCTTTAAATCAAGAGATTAAAAAATCGGCTTATAAAAGTCAAATGGCTTTTATAAGCCGATACATATATCAGACTATTAGATACCTAATGCTCCAAACACATATTCGGTCATTGCAGACTTTTCGATTGAACCGGTAAATCTGATTTCCTTGTTTTTAAGGCATGAAAGTGATTCAGGAATTTCGAGATTTGAAATTTCAGCTAGCTTGTCTACTAATTCAAACTCATCAATACCTTCAGTTGCAACGCCAAGTGCTTCAAGAACAGCCGCATTGAACTTATAAGGGCTTGCAGTTGATGCAATTACAGTCTTTGTATTGTCGCCTGTTGCTTCTCTGTAATCATTGTATACCTTCACTGCAACAGCTGTATGAGTATCACAAACATATGAATACTTATCAAAAATATTCTTTATTGTCTTCTTAGTATCTTCATCATCACAGCATCCTGCATAGAATGACTCAGAAAGCTTTGTCTTTACATCAGCAGAAACTTCATACTTACCTTCTGAAGCGAGCTTGCCAAACCATTCTCTGATTGTCTCGTCATTTTCACCGCAGAGATGATAAAGAAGTCTTTCAAGGTTTGAAGAAATAAGAATGTCCATTGAAGGTGAAATAGTTGTAAAGAACTTTCTGTTTCTGTCGTAGATACCAGTATTTATAAAATCTGTCAAAACATTATTTGAATTTGAAGCGCAGATAAGCTTATTTACAGGTATACCCATAAGCTTTGCATAATAACCGGCAAGAATATTACCAAAGTTACCTGTTGGAACAACAATATTGATCTTGTCACCAAGTTCAATCTCACCATCAGCAACAAGCTGAGCATATGATGATACATAGTAAATAATCTGTGGAGCAAGTCTACCCCAGTTGATAGAGTTTGCGCTGGAGAAAATCATCTGATTTTCATCAAGCTTTGCAGCAATTTCAGGATTAGTAAATATAGCTTTTACACCATTCTGAGCATCATCAAAATTACCCTTGATAGCGCATACTCCAACGTTTTCACCATCCTGAGTTGTCATCTGCTTTTTCTGCATTGCAGATACGCCATCTTCAGGATAAAAAACTAAAATTGATGTACCTTCAACATCTCTGAAGCCTTCAAGAGCAGCCTTACCTGTATCACCCGAAGTAGCTACAAGAATAACAATCTTCTTATCAAGATCTATCTTCTTTGCAGATGTTGTTAAAAGATAAGGCAGAATCTGTAAAGCCATATCCTTGAACGCACAAGTAGGACCATGCCACAACTCAAGCATATATGTTCCATCAAATAAATGTGCAAGTTCAGCAATGTTTTCTGTATCAAACGCTTTGGTATTATATGCGTTTTCCACACAATACTTAATCTCATCTGATGTAAAGTCTGTAAGATACTTTGAAAAAACGAGCGCTGCACGCTGTGCATAGTTCATTCCTCCAAGAGCTTTGATCTCTTCAATAGACAAAGACGGAATTTCAGATGGAACAAATAAACCGCCATCCTTCGAAATACCCTGAGCAATCGCCTGTGCTGAAGATACATTTACATTACTGTTTCGTGTGCTTTTGTAATACATATAAAAATTCCTTTCTGAATGTATTTATCTAACTTTAAAAGCATCTTTATAGTAAACTATATCAGATACTCTATTGTTTTTGTGAGTAACAACCGCAACATCAAATTTAACACTTTCATATTTTTTATGCTGAGTAGCACAATAATGTTTTGCAGTTTTAATTATATGTGCGCGCTTTGCTGAAGTTATTGCTTCTTCTCCCGTAGTGAGAGAATTTTCTTTTCTCGTTTTAACCTCAACAAAATGCAGCGTCTTGTGCTTATATGCTACAATATCAATTTCTCCACCTTTTATGGTATAGTTTCTGTCAAGAATTCTATAACCTCTTAAGCGCAGATACCAACATACAGCATTTTCGCCTTTATTCCCAATTTCACGAGTTGTCATATTATTTCATCTTCTTTAAGAAACTAGGTCTGTGAACATCAGAAATCCCAAATTCTTTAATCTTTTCATAATGAAGCTTTGTACCATAACCCTTGTGTTTTTGAAATTCATATTGCGGATACTTAATGGCAATCTCCTTCATATATCTGTCTCTTGCAACCTTAGCAAGTATTGATGCCGCCGCAATTGACTGCGAAGTAGCGTCACCCTTGACAATCGGTGCAGCCCTGCACGGTAAATCGGCTGGTGATTTATTTCCATCAATTAAAGCACAGTCAAGATTCATACCCAAACCATCAACAGCGCGTTTCATAGCAAGCATAGCGGCATTGAGTATGTTTATTTCTTCAATTTCTTCAATTGATGCTGTAGCAATGCAATAAGCTCTGGCTTTGCTTATGATTTCATCATACAAAGCTTCACGTTTCTTTTCGGATAGCTTTTTGCTGTCGTTGATGCCTTCAATAATTACATCATCATCAAAAACAACCGCCGCAGCATAAACATCACCTGCAAGAGGACCCCTTCCCGCTTCATCAACACCACAAAATACAGGAAAAGTTTCTCTAACGACCTTATCATATTCAAATAATGTCATATCGTCATCACCTTTTTATAAATCAGATGGCTTTTCAAAACTGATTTTTCCAAGCTTTCCGCCTCTGAATTCATCAAGTAAAGTAATCGCTGCTCTCTCTGTATTTATCTGACCGCCTGAAACAAGGAATCCACGCTTTTTGCCAATCTTTTCAAGAATTGTAAAGCTGTCATCTTCCTCTTCAATATTTATTGAATATCTTTCAGTCAGTGCATCAGGATAGCTGACTGTTAAAAACTGAATAAGTCTGCACGCAAGGTGCTCTAAATCCATTATCTCATCACGGACTGCACCGGTAAACGCAAGACGTTCGCCAGTTACTTTATCCTCAAATTTAGGCCATAATACGCCAGGCATAT
>CALBJC010000169.1 GCA_937892655.1 uncultured Clostridia bacterium
TCCCTCAGCTACTCTTAATAAGAGAAAAACATACTATTAAACTAATAATAAAAATATACAGACAATTAAGTAAGATAGCAACAAAAAATTAACAATTCTTAACTATTGATAAATTCATTTAAGTGGAAAATCTCTTTATTTACATAGAAAAGCATAATCTCTTCAAGAGTTGTTTTTTCGATTAAAAGACCTGAGTATTTTGAAGCCGTAGCCTCTCTATCGCAAACAAGCGCTTCAACGCCGAAATCGCTGATACGGGCGCTTATAATATCAGCCTTGTCAATAGACTGATAGTCTTCTCTTGTGCATTTGATAAGACCGTAGCTGTCGAGTATTTCATCCTTGTAGCCACAGAGCAAAAGCTTTCCTTTATCTATAAATGCAACGCTGTCGGCAATCTTTTCCAAATCACTTGTGATATGGGATGACATAAGAATACTTCTTTGTTCATCAGCCATTATGTATTCTCTGAAAATGTCAAGAATTTCGTTTCTGACAACCGGGTCAAGACCTGTTGTAGCTTCATCCATTACTAAAAGCTTTGCGTTATGTGAAAGCGCTGTTGCGATCTGAAGCTTCATTTTCATACCCTTTGAAAGCTTTGCAATCTTTTTCTTGCGAGGGAGTGAAAATCTGTCAACATAAGCCCAGAACTGCTCTTCATTCCAGTTTCTGTAAAGACCCCGAAACATTTTGTTGAGCTTTATTGCATTAAAGCTGTCGTGAAATGGAATTTCATCAAAAACAGCCGCTAAATTCTCCTTTATTTCATACTCATCAGCTATATTATCAAGCCCTAAAATCTTAATCTCACCGCTGTCACGCTTAATGATATTGAGTATTGATTTGATAGTTGTGGTCTTACCTGAGCCGTTTTGCCCGATAAAGCCCATAATACTGCCCTTTGGCAGAGAAAATGATATACCGTCAAGACAAAAGCCGTCATACTTTTTTGTGAGATTTTTAATCTCTATTGCGTTTTTGTAATCAATAGTTTCACTCATTGTCGTTTCCTCCGTATACAATTTCGAGCATCGAAATAAGCTCTGAGAGCGAAATATCACTCATCTTTGCGCATTCACACGCCTTTTCAAGATACCCCTGCGCCAGAAGATAGCTCTCTTCACGCAAAAACTCCTGATTCTGCGACTTTACAAAGCTGCCACGGCCTACAAAATTTTCAATATAGCCGTCACGCTCTAATTCTTCATACGCGCGCTTTGTTGTTATAACGCTTATTCTCAGTTTTGTTGCAAGCGTTCTCATTGATGGCAGGGCGTCCCCCGCTTTGAGCTCACCTGTTCTTATCTGAGCCTTTATCTGAGTAATTATCTGCTGATAGATAGGCTCATTTGATGAGTTTGATAGGATAATGTTCATACTGATACTGCACCTCATAATTGTATATATACATTATACACATTGTAACACCGATATACACACTTGTCAATACCTTTTCTGAAAAAAGGCATAAAAAACAGAGAGCATAAAGCTCTCTGCAAATTTTTATTTAGTTTAGTACATCGGGCATTCCTTCATACGGTCACTGTTGAAGTAGCCGTAGCCGCCTAAATCACGGTAGATGTCATAGCTTTCGATACAGATTTTGAAATTATCCATTGTAAATATCTTATCCTTATCATAAGCCTTAACGATCTGAAAGCAATATGCCTTAATATCGGCAATCTTGTCAAAATCCTCTAAAACATCATCATAATATTTACCCTTAATAAAGATGTAAGGAATCTTATCCCAGTATGTAGCGCCGTAGCATTCTTCAAAAGGATAGCCACTTAAAAGAACCTCGTTGATATGACGGATAGATTTATCAATTACATTTGACTGTAAAATAAGCTCAATATCACGGATGTAGAAATTAA
>CALBJC010000170.1 GCA_937892655.1 uncultured Clostridia bacterium
TGATGGCGGTGTTGTTAGTGAACAGTATCTCGATAAGAACGGCAGAACTATTCTTTGGAGAAGGTTTAACCGTAACGATTGGGCAAAAGACCGCTATAAGAAAAACTGGTCGGAAATTCTCCCTGAAAATGAACGTATTACCGTGAACGGTGAGGTTTATGTCCACTGGTATGATTGCATTACCGACTATATTCTTTAATTAAAAGCAAAAGCCATCGTATCAAACGATACGATGGCTTTGTCATATCCGCTGTAATTAGTCTTAGCCTTGTTTTTTCAAAACTTCTATATGACTACCCGACTAAAGTCAGGGGATTTTATTGTTATTATTAGTCTTCGCCGAGCTTTAGAGCCTGATTTATCTTGATCTTTGAGATAAGTCTGCCTAAAACTGCAAAGCCTGCAATCAGCATAAGGGCTATGATGATATAAACCTTTATGTAGTCGGCTCTGAGTGGTACAACCTTGAACGGCGGTACACGCTCGAGCGCTGAGTAAAGCGACTGGAAGAGCGGTACAAACAGGTCAGATGACGCTGAACCGATGATAACCGCCATAAATATAGCCGCACCCGATGTCATAAGCTGTTCATACAAGAGCATTGCTATGATCTCTCTGAATGACATACCCATAGCTCTTAAAATACCAAACTGCAAGGTCCTTGATTTTATCGACAATATCCAGTAAATTAAGAAACCTATGATACACATTATCATTATGATGATAAAGCCGAGTGTTAAAGCGCCGTTCATACCCTGAAGCATAGGGTCGTTTTTATCTGCAACTATTTCCTGGCTTGCTACTCTGAGTATTGAAGGGTTCATCTTCTGCTCTTCAATATCTGAATAGAGAGCCGCTACGGTTGCATCTTCCTTGAGCGAGATCCATACCTGATATGGCTCGATATTTGACATTACCTGAACATAGTTGAAGTTCATAATAGCAAAGTCGATATAATCGCCGTTTTCCTTCTGCTGATATGGGTTTATAGAAGGCCAGTAGTCAACAAACGCTAAAACTGTTGCTGAAAACTCTGCGTTATCGCCCCACGAAACTGAAACAACATCACCGAGCGAAACGCCCATATCCTTAAAGGATGATGATAAGATTACACCGTCCTGAACAGTTGCCAGAGCGTTTAAGTAGTTATTGATATGAACAGGCAAAATGCTGTCATCGCTCCATACGACCTCTGAAAACTCTGACGGAATAACTGTCATAAACTCAACCTTATTGCGTTTTAAAGATGCAATAGATGATGAGATTGTGATGTTTGAGCGCTTGAAAACCTTTGTTGCCGTTTCTACGCCCGAAAGCTGTTCAAAGCGTTCAAATACAGGCTCTTCGTAGGTTGCAGATGAGGTTTCTTCACCGTTTTCATCAACAGTAACGCTGCCTGACGAGCGCCATTCTTCAGCCATAACAACATCAGCGCCGATATCGTAACGGATACGCTCCTCAGAGCTTCTGTTCAAGGCTCTTGCAGTATTTGCAGAGTAAAGACCGAGAGAAACTGTCAGGATAAGGAATAAAATCAGGAAGTTTTCTCTGCCGCTTGATGAACGGGATACGTTGTTGAGTGAGATGTATGCCGCCGGTGACCAAGCCTTAGCGCCAATCTTGTAGATAAGGCGCAGGATAGCAGGATAAATTCTTATAAACAAAAGTCCGCAGCCGAGCATAAACGCAGTTGACGCTACAAACATAAGCGGATTTACAGTAGCGGTTGTATCTGTAAGCCCCTGCTCGATAAGCTGATTCTGCTGATAGTTATAGTAGATAAGCCAGCCTACAGAGCCTAAGATTAAAATAAAGTCAAGGCCTGTTTTCTGCCAGAATGACGCCTTTTTCTTCTTTGTTTTTCTCTTTCTCTCAACGATAGAGGTCTTTGTGGCAGGGATGATAGGCGCCATAGTTGTAACAAAGAATACCACTACTGCCGCAAGTGAGTAGATAAACGCATCGAGGGTGAGCTTTGCAGGGAGTGCAGGTCTGTTTACAAACTCCAGAAAGCCGTTTGAAACGCCGAGGATTTTACAGAGTAAAAGACCTACAAACGGACCTGTAAGCGCTGAAGCGACACCTAAGATTATCGATTCAAGACCATACATATATAAAATCTGTCTTGAAGATGCGCCACGGGATTTGAATACCGCAATTTCGTTTTTCTCCTGCTCTACATTGAGCTGTGAAACCATAAATAAGTAGAACACAAGCATCAGCATTACAGGAATCTGTAAAAGCCACAAAATGAGCTTTAGCTGTGAAGAACGCTCAGCGTAGTTTTTGAATATCTCCATAGCAGGAACTTCAAGCTTCAAGCCGTCTGACTTGTAAGCCTTGAGCTGTGCGTTTATAGTTTCATAAATGCCGTCAATATTCTGCATCGACATATTAGGGTAGTCGATAATATAGCGGTATGTAACATTTGTGATAGAAACTGCCCCTGAATTCAAAACATCGTTTAAAAGGGTATTTCTGTCCATAAAGAAATGGTTTAAATATGTATCAATGCCGTCTGACCAGTAAGCATCATTAGCGTTTGACATCTCAAAGATACCAACGATTTTGATATTTATTGATGCGTCAGACTCGCCAAAAACATTCTTAATCTCATAGGTAGAGCCGAGCGTCAGCTCTGATGTTTTGAGCGCACGTTCTGTAGCGATTACTTCATAAACGCCGTCCTTTTGACCCGCTGAAAACATCTTACCGTCTGTGATCTTGATATGGTCTTCAATGCCCGTCATATAGCCAAGCTTTAAACGTGAGGCTGAGTTTGAAGCGGAAATATCGATAGATGAAACGTAAAGATAATCGTCAAAGGCAACTTCCTTTGATGAGCTCATAGGAGAGTTTAACTCTTTAAAACGCTCATAGATCTTAGCCGAGGTCTTTTCAATTCTGTCACGCTGTCTGTTAGCGGAAAGACCGAAGGTAAACTGCTGTGAGGTAGAGTAAATACCGGGGTAAACATCATTTTGTAGCTGGAATGCTTCCATATCCTTTGTGAGCATTCTCTGCAGCGATGCGTTCATATAGATAGGAACGGTACTCATCATGGCTGAAGCCATAATAAAGCCTACAAGCAGGCAGATAACCATCCACTTTGTATTGCGCATCTTACGGAACAATAAAGTGAGCATACGTTTTCTCCTAACTTATAATTTAACGGATAACAATTTCTTCGCCCTCAGAAACACCGCTGATGATTTCTGACTCTGAGCCAGTCTGCAAGCCGATTTCAACCTCTCTTGCAACCTTCTTGCCGTCCTCTAAAACATATACTACCTGCTTGCCGTCAACAGTCTTTATGAGGTTGTTTGAAACAACAACAACGTCCTCTCGCTTGTCTAAAACTAAAATTACGTCTGCAAGGTTACCAACCATAAGACCGATATCAGTAGCGTCTGTAAACTTTACCTGAGCATAATACTTGAGATTTTCAACCATATCAGATGTGAGCATATCCGCAGAAAGTGAAACGTAGCCGTCATAGAATACGCCGTCAATTCTTATCTGAACAGGAGTATCAAGCTTGAATACTGTAAGATCATTCGGATAGATAGTGATATAAAGGTCTGTAACGTCGATAAGAGTAGCGATACTCTCGCCTACATTTACATATTCGCCTATACTCTTTGATGTGATAGCTGAAACTGTACCTGAGCTTGTAGCATAGAGCTTTGCATCATTTTTCTGCTCATAGAGCTTGTTTAAATCGTTCTTTTCAAGCTCGATGTCAAGAGCCGCCTTGTCTATCTCAGCCTGAGAGTATTCCTTTTCAACAGCTATCTGATGTGTAAGCTGTGCTCTTTTTACATATAATTCCTGAGTTGATATTTTCTCGTCCAAATCATATGTTTCAAGCTCTGCGATAAGCTGACCTTCTTCAACAATGTCGCCGGGGAAAACATAAATTTCCTTTAAAACGCCGCCCTGCGCTGAGAATGACTGTTCATCAACGCTTGCAGATGCAATAGAGCCTGAAGAGATAATCTGCTTTGCTAGATCCTTTACCTTTGCGGTAACTGTTGAATAAGTAACCTCGCTCTGCTTTACAGTTGGCGGCGGCAGAATTTCTTCTTCATCAGGGAGAAAATAACAGCCGCTGAGTGTTGTCAGAGTAATGCCAAGACTCAAAACGAGCGCACTAACCTTTTTTGTAAAACTCTTCATAACAAAAATGTCCTTTCAAAAAAACTGAAAAACAAGGTATAAATATACCTTATTATAAATTCTGAAAAATACCTATTTAATTTTACCAAAAATAAATCACAAATGCAATAGATTTTTACGCATTTATTCTCCCAATAAATGAATATTATTTAAATTTTTGAATGAAAATACAGCACACATTTACTTAACAGCATAAACCACCCGTTATTGACACAAAGGGCAGATAATACATATCTGGAAGTAGGAAAATAATGGGATAGTATTAAAATATTAACTTATCTTTTTTGAGTACTCAAAAGATGAGTTAATAGAATATCCAAAAAAATATTCTAAAAAATGTATACAAATGGGGTTTGAGTATGTTATAATTGAGTTGCATAAAAAAGCAAGGTTGCAAAATTATGCAGATATCCCTTTGGAATCTGACGTTTGTAAAAAAACTTTTTTGTGCGTGTTGTATTGTATCCCTTTGGGGAATAATAACAAGGAGGAATTTAATATGAACAAAACAAACACAAGAGAAAAGACAAGACAGCTTGCTCTCTTAGCGCTTTTAACAGCGCTCGTAGCGGTGCTTTCCTACTTAGGCGGTTTTATCAAAATCGGCGGTCTTGCATCAATCTCGCTCACCCTTATCCCTGTTGTACTCGGCAGTGTTGTTATCGCTCCGTGGGCTGGCGCATTCTTAGGCGCTGTTTCAGGTATAGTATTCTTTGCAACAGCTGATGCGGCATTCTGGTTTGGTCTGAGCGTTGTGGGTACAGTTATCACAGTACTTATAAAGGGTGCTATGGCAGGCTTTGCGGCAGGTCTTGTTTACAAGCTGCTTGAAAACTTCAACCGCTATGTTGCAATTATTGCGGCGGCTATCGTTGCCCCTGTTGTGAATACAGGTATATTCCTTATCGGCTGTCTTATCTTCTTTACAGATACTATCAATGCAGGTGCGGCGGCTGAAGGTATGTCAGTAGGCGGTTACCTGATTATTTTCTTTGTGGGCTTAAACTTTGTATTTGAGCTTATCGCAAATATCATAATAAGCCCTGCTCTTTACAGAGTAATAAACATCGTTAAAAAGTAAAAGTGGTGAAATAAATGATTTTAGCTATAGATATTGGCAATACAAATATTGTAATAGGCTGCTGTGAAAACGATAAAATCCTTTTCTGCGAGCGTATTTCTACAAATCATAACGCTACTACCCTTGAATATGCCGCTTTGTTTGATACGGCATTTGATATGCACGGTATTGAGAGAACTTCAATTGAAGCGTGCGTTATCTCATCGGTTGTACCTCAGGTTACAGGCAACGTAAAATCAGCGCTTGCAAAGCTTACAAAAACCGATATTTTAGTTGTAGGCCCTGGTATAAAGACAGGCCTTTCAATAAAGATCGACAACCCCGCTCAGCTGGGGTCTGACCTTGTTGTAGGCGCAGTTGCAGGTATTACCTACTACAAAGCTCCGCTTATCCTGATAGATATGGGTACAGCTACAACTTTATCGGTTGTTGACAAGAATAACGCTTATCTTGGCGGTATGATTTTACCGGGCGTTGCTATCTCTCACGATGCGCTTATTACAAGAACCTCTCTTTTGCGCAAGATTGCTCTTGAACCGCCTCGTAAGGTTATAGGTACTGAAACTGTAGACTGTATGAAATCAGGTCTTATCTATGGTTCGGCAGGTGCGCTCGACGGTCTTATCGACAGAATCCAGGAAGAAATCGGTGAATGCACTATCGTTGCAACAGGTGGTCTGGCAGCAGTTGTAACCCCGTTTTGCCGCAACAACATTATTCTCGATGACGACCTCTTGCTCAAGGGGCTTATGGCTATCTACAATAAAAATAAAGACACACTTTCAAAAGAAAACTAAATCAATACAACAAAAAAGCCGCAGGTAAACCTGCGGCTTGAATTTTTATATAAAAACTTTTATAATGAATGTGACAAAATGAAGATTTTTGGGCAGTTATATATGAAAGGAGGTTTTTTAAGATGATAGCTGATTTTAATTCTGTTGTGAAAAATTACTCATCGCTTGTATATTCTGTTGCATACTCACGCCTTTTGAGTAAAACTGACGCCGAGGATGTTTTTCAGGATGTATTTTTAACCCTCTACAGAAAAAACAAAGATTTTTCAGATGATGAGCATTTAAAGGCATGGCTTATAAATGTTACCTTAAAGCTTACAAAAAAGGCTTTGTCAAAAAGAGCAAAAACGCTTGATAATGAAAGTGAGCTTGATGATGAAGGCGTTACTTTTGATACAACAGAGCAAGGTCAGGTATTTGAGGCTATAACCCGTCTGCCGCATAAGCAGAAGATATGTATTGAGCTTTATTACATACAAGGTTATTCATCTGATGAGATCTCAAAGATTTTATCTATGAAGCCATCTGCTGTCAGAATGAATTTAAAAAGGGCAAGGGAAGCCTTAAGAGAAATTTTAGGAAAGGAGTATTTTGATGAATAAGATTTTTGATGAGATCAAAACACAGCTAACCCCGTCAGAAAACGCTTTTGAAAAGCTGAGTAAGAATATTGAAAATATAGAAAAAGAAAATGTAGAGCAAAAGAAAGGCGACAAAAAGCGTTTTGTTATCCCGTCTGTTTGTACAGCGGCAGTAGCGTGTGTAGCGGTAGCTGTAGGCTTTGGCATAAACGGTTCTTTGTCAGATGAAGAAACGGGGCTTGCTATCACAAACCAAGCCTTTATGACTGAAATCGCAACAAAGCCTGATATACAGGAAGACTGCGTAGAGATTATTAAAAAGTGGGATGAAATGACCGACGCTGAAAGGTATCTGAGGATATTAGATGAAAATTACTACTTTGCCATTTCGGGCAAAACCGACAGCGCTAATATCGGTGAGTCTGTCGGCAACGTAGTGCTCGAAGGGTATGATATTTACACCGATACATCAAAAACTGTTGTAAAAGAGGCGTTTTGCGTTGAGGGCATTGCAAGCGACTGCGCTTTAGCTGTAAAGCATGATGATGAATACTATATCTATGAAAACCATTCTTACGAGTTTGAAACTCTGGGCGATTTGGTAAACACCCTGAATTTAAGAGAGAATCTGACATTCGGCAACATCCACCACGATTATTTTGATGAAAATATGACCTATCATATGATAACCTATGCCCCTATTGAAAGCGAAGTTATATGGGATATGCTCCTGTCAGACCTTGACACAAAAAACGAGGGCGATACCCACTATGGCGTTGATGTTATGGGCATTTCAATAAGCTCTGATGTGCTCGGATTTTCAAATATCTCTCTTGCTGTAAATGAAGAAGGATATCTGCAGACAAATATTTTTGCAACGGGCAAATCCTTCTATATCGGCAAGGATAAGGTGCAGGCGTTTGTAGATTACGTTTCTAAAAACGGTAAGATTACAGCGGAGAATACCATTGTAAATGAGCCTATAGTTTCAGGCGGTGAGGGTATGTCAACTCCCGGCTACAATCCTGATGAGGCTGTCACAACATACGGAGAAGGTGTTAATACCCCTGCCTATGAGCCTATTGAAACTGTAACAATGATCTCTCAGGCATATAACCCACAGACAATTGAAGAATAAACCATATAAAACCGGAAAACCGCCTACAGATTTCTCTGCAAGCGGTTTTCCGGTTTTGGGATTTTATATATGAAATTTCCTTGAAAACTAAACTAAATAGAAATGCTTTGGTAAGCCGTTTACTAAAATGTTGTTAGGCTCGCCCTGAATGAGAGGGAGAATATAGTCAATAGCCTCCTGAGTAACGCCGTTTTCGTCAGCGTTTATCCATTCTTTTGGGAAAGGCTTTGCCTTGTTTGCAACAGTATTCAAATCAACTGTATCAGCGCATGACATATAAGGTGATAAAGATGTTCTTCTGATAACAACCATCTTGCCGTTTTGCTTGTCCATAGCGAGGTTTACAGCCTCAGCGCCTACCATTTCAGCCTCGTCTAAATCTCTGAGCGATGAAATATGTGAAGCGGCTCTCTGTGAAACGTTGAGCTCAACTGAACGTACCTTACAGCCGATTTCAGTTCTTACAATATCTTCAAGATACTTGCCCGCACCTGCAAGGTATGAGTGACCGAATACGTCAACAACGCCTGATAGCGCACTCTTTGCGGCATACTCACCGTCAGCGGTCTTGATACCCTCTGATACTGCAACGATAACGTTTCTGTAACGTCTGATAGCTGTCTTTACGTCGTCGAGGAATTTATCCTTGTCAAAAACAGCCTCAGGTAAATAGATAAGGTGAGGAGCAGTTTCGCCGTTTGCCTTGATAACTGCAGATGATGCTGCAAGCCAGCCTGCGTCTCTACCCATGATTTCAACGATTGTAACGCTGTCTACTGCGTAAACCTCAGCGTCACGGGTGATCTCCTGCATACAGCAGGCGATGTATTTAGCAGCCGAGCCAAAACCAGGGGTATGGTCGGTAATGATAATGTCATTGTCAATAGTCTTCGGAACGCCGATAACTGTGATAGCGTCCTCACGCCCCGTTTTCTTTACATACTGTGAAAGCTTCCATGCTGTATCCATAGAGTCGTTACCGCCGATGTATAAAAATGCGCCGATACCGAAATACTGCATTGACTGAACAAGCTCTTCGTAAATCTTCTGACCCTCAGCGCTGTCATAATCAGGCAGCTTTGTTCTGCATGAGCCGAGCGCTGCAGCAGGAGTCTGACGCAAAAGGGCAAGTTCGATAGGGGAGGTGATCTTATCTCTCAGATTAACGGCATTTCTGTTTAAGATACCGTCAACACCGTGACGGAAGCCATAGATTTCCTTGAAGGAGCCACATACTGAAGCACGCTTGAAAGCGCCTGCCAGAGTTGAGTTGATAACACAAGTAGGGCCACCTGACTGAGCAATACCGATATTTCTGATTTTAGACAGCATAAAAATCCTCCGCTTACATTCATACATAAATACAAACAACATTTGTTCACTATACTAATTATACCCAAAATTTCAAACTGTGTAAATTGACGAAATACGAAGATTTTTCCTTCTTTTAATCTGTAATTTGACATATTTGTTCAGTAACCGATTACAAAAAGAAGGGTAAACGTTTACAGCTAAAATCACGTATCTACGCCGTTTTAAGAACGTATCAGCATTATATTGAAATACTCTTGATTATCTTGACAAACGCACTTTTACAGTATATTATAGTAAGGCAGGGGAAAGAAAAAACAGCCGCACTTTGATTCACAAAATGTTTACAACTGTATTTCTTGACAACCCCTTGCATAAATGGTATAATAATCAAGCATTCGTATCTTAAGACAGCTGGTGGCGTAAGCCGTAAGTCCAGCCGAGGAGGAACGCAAGGTTTTTAATAATGAACTTTGTAGCCCTTTGTCTTTTGTAAGATAGAGGGTTTTTCTATTTGAAGATACGAAGGTCAGGGTAAAAACCTGACTAAATATTTTTCAAAGAGGTGAAATAAAAATGGCAAGTGCAAAGATTCTTGAGTCAAAGAAGGCTAAGGTTGAACAGATTACCGAACTTCTCAAGAACGCAACAGCAGGTGTTATCGTTGATTACAAGGGTATCACTGTTGAAGACGACACTAAGCTCAGAAAAGAGCTCCGTGAAGCAGGCGTTACTTACTTTGTAGAAAAGAACTCAATCTTACGTTTTGCTATGAGAAACGTAGGTCTTGAAGGTCTTACTTACACTCTCGAAGGCACAACAGCTATCGCTCTTACTTCTGGCGACCAGACAGCTCCAGCCCGTATCCTCGGTGCTTACGCTGATCAGCCAAAGGAAGGTAAGACATTCGCACTCAAGGCTGGTTTCGTTGACGGTGACGTTTATGACCAGTACGGTGTAAAGAAGCTCGCTAAGATTCCATCAAGAGAAGTACTTCTCGCTCAGCTCGTTGGTTCACTCCAGGGCCCAATGCAGAAGCTCGCAGCTACAATTCAGGCAGTTGCAGACAAGGAACAGGCAGAGGCTTAATTCCAATCATTCACACAAAATGCTTTGCCTCATAAGTGGCGTGGCGTAAAGCATACAAACAAAGCCACACGATATTTAATTTAAAGGAGATTTTTAATCATGGCTTCTGAAAAGATTTTAAAATTTGTTGAAGACGTTAAGGCTCTCACAGTTCTCGAACTCGCTGAACTCGTTGAAGCTATCCAGGAAGAATTTGGCGTAACAGCTGCTATCGCTGCTGCTCCAGCTGCAGGTGGCGCAGGCGCTGCTGCTGCAGAAGAAAAGTCAGAATTTGACGTAGTTCTCGTTTCATTCGGCGATGCTAAGATGAACGTTATCAAGGCTGTTAAGGATATCTGCGGTCTTGGCCTTAAGGAAGCTAAGGAAGCTGTTGAAGCTGCACCTAAGGCTCTTAAGGAAGGCGTTGCTAAGGCTGAAGCTGAAGAAATCAAGAAGAAGCTCGAAGAAGCTGGCGCAACAGTTGAGCTCAAGTAATTTAAACTTAAATTACATCATAAACATAAAAAAGGCTTGCACTAATGTGCAGGCCTTTTGTTTTTATATTATAGTGTATCGTTTTCTCTTGACGTATTCTTTGAAATATTGTATTTTAATAATATATTCAACTATCGGTTGAGTAAAAAACTCAAATATCAACTGTCAGTTCGTGGTAAACATCAAGGCATTTTTGTATAATCGGTAGTGAAAGGAGGGTTCTTTTGGTGAATCAGGAGAAAATCGGAAGGTTTATTGCTAGGTGCAGAAAAGAAAACGGATATACTCAGGCAACGCTCGCAGAAAAGCTTGGTATTTCAGACCGTGCTGTTTCAAAATGGGAAACCGGTAAAAGTATGCCTGACGCTTCTATAATGCTGTCTTTGTGTGAGCTTCTGAAAATCAATGCAAACGAGCTCCTGACAGGAGAACATATCATTATGGATAATTACAAGGAAATCGCCGAACAAAATCTCATTGAGATGAGAAAAAACGAAGAGGATGCAAACAAAAAGCTTGAGGGTGCTACAAGGGCTTTAGCGATAACATCGGTTATATCGTCATTTTTACTTGTTGTGGCAGGGTGCTTACTAGCCCCTATGAGCGAAATTATAGGTGCAATTCTTTGCTGTCTGGGTGCTGCGATAGTAGTATCTGGTATGGTATACTGTGTAGTGCTCGAGCAAGAGTCTGGCTACTATGAATGCCCAAATTGCCATAACAGACACCGCCCGTCAGTATGGGCAGTTCTGCTTGCAATCCATTTTGGCTCAACCCGTCTGCTGCGTTGCCCTGAATGTAACAAAAAGGGCTATCACAAAAAGGTTATGACAAAATAAAAAAGTAAAAAAGACCGCTTCTGTTT
>CALBJC010000171.1 GCA_937892655.1 uncultured Clostridia bacterium
CCCTTTGAACACGCCGAGCCGCTTGAAACGTAAATCTCCTTTGACTCTAAGTAGTGAAGAAGGGTTTCTGATTTTATATTTTCAGCGGTAATGCTCACGATATAAGGAGAGCTTTCGCTAAAGCTGTGAGCGTAAGCACCGTTTACATTTTCAAGCTTTTGCAAAAGATAAGCCTTTGTATCTTCTGTCTTTTGCAGTCTTTCTTTTACAGTAGGCGCTAAAAAGTCAACAGCTGCACCAAATGCGCTTATAAGCGTAACGTTCTCAGTTCCCGAGCGCATATTCTTTTCCTGACCGCCGCCAACGATAAAAGGATTTATCCTTGTACCTTTTTTAATATATAAAGCGCCTACGCCCTTAGGCGCCCCTACCTTATGACCGCTTACAGAGATAAGGTCAGCGCAAAGATTCTTTACAGTAAAAGGAATTTTTAAAAAGCCCTGTACTGCGTCACAATGAGTAACAACGTCGGGATACTTTTTCTTTATCATCGAAAAAGCCTTCGATACGGGGAGGATATAGCCCGTTTCGTTATTTACTAGCATCATTGAAACAAGTAAGGTCTTCTCATCAACTGCGTCAAATACAGCCTTTGCAGAAATCTCGCCGTTTTCGTCGGGTAAAATTTTAACGACCTCAAAGCCCTCAGCCTCAAGCCTCAGCGCACATTCAAGCGCAGAGGGGTGCTCGATACCTGAAATAACTACCTTTTTCTTACGCCTGCCGAGTGCTGAAGCTACACCGAAAAATGCGGTGTTGTTGCTCTCGGTAGCGCAGGATGTAAAATATATACTGTCCTCATCGGCTTTAATAGCGTTTGCAATACTCTGCCTTGCCTTTGAAACCAAAAGCTGTGCGTCAATTCCTAAACGGTGAAGTGATGAAGGGTTGCCAAAAACCTCCAGAGCGGCAATCAGCGCCCTTTTCGCCTCATCGCATACGGGAGCAGTAGCGGTATGGTCAAGATAAATCATAAATCATTTCCTTAAAATAAACTTTAATTTTTCAGTATTTAATTTCTGTAAATTAAATCATAAAAAAACTACATACTTATTCATTATAATTATACTATATAACAAGGCATTTTTCAAGTAGCAGACAAAAGAAAAAAGGCAACTCAGAAAGAGCTGCCTTTGAAAGTATTATATCTCTGATAAAATCTTGTGCATATATGTGTTGTAAACTGAAAACCTGCTGTCAGCATAAGATGGGCGGAATGCCTGCAGAGCATTTTCGTCAGTTGCCTTGAGTCTGAGAGTTATATTGTATTTGTTGTCGATGTCGCTCTCCATAATAACAGCATTATAGCTTTGACAGAAGCTCTTAATTACCATATCTGAAATATCATCAGGCTTTTTGAACGGCGCGTTATCCCTTGTGAGCGCGTCG
Organism: uncultured Clostridia bacterium; assembly: GCA_937892655.1. Lineage (GTDB taxonomy): Bacteria > Bacillota > Clostridia > Oscillospirales > Ruminococcaceae > CALBJC01. Next base: position 1,390 of record CALBJC010000171.1, read on the forward strand.
GCTGCTGAAATCGTGAGTATGGCATTGTCAGCCGATTTTGTGAGCTTTATATCAATAGTGCGCTCGGATATTGTCTTAAGTCTTAAAACAACCTTGTAAATGAGAGTCATAAGCATAGCGATAAAGCGGTTGGCATTGAGCTTTACAACTATACCCTTGTCGATTTTAGTTGTAAGCTTTATATCCTTTTTGCCAAGCTTTCTTGGCATATCGGCAGTAAGGTTTGAGAGAATGTCAGACATATCAAGCGCTACTGCCGAGATCTCACCCTTTGCATAATAACCAAGCTCTGATAAAGCATTCATTGAGCCGAGTATTGAAATACAACTGTCAAGGGGTGATGAAAGAAGCTCCATTTCATCATAAAGCTCCTTATCCTCGAGCATAAAGCCAACAGCGTCAAGCCCTGTGTTTATCGTCATAACATTATCGCGCATACTTTTGATAACTGCTGTGATATTTTCGCTGATAGCGCCGTTTGAGAGGATACTTAGCATACAATCGTCATCGAATACAGTTACACACGCGCCGCCGTCGCTCAGAGGAGTAACAGAGGCTGAATATCTGCTGTTTGCAATAAAAATATAAGCATTTTGTTTCTTATCGCATGGAAACGAAAGCTTTTCACCATTTATGTCAACGAGTGAGATCTCGCTGTCATTACCAAAAAAGTCAGTGTCACTTGAAGATGAAAAAACGCCGTTTTTATCAAAAAAGCAAAGCTTTGCTAAAATATCTCTGCCAAGATTTTTGTTCTGATTTAATATTTTTGTAAATTTTTCCAACTCTGTCTCCCCCAAACAAATCCACGCATCAGCTGAATTTTATAGTATAATTATAACTTTAAAATGTTTACTTGTAAAGTGTAATATACATATTTTTGAAAAAATAATTGAGAAGAAATTTTTGGCATAATTTATATGGTATCGTTATTTTATATAAAAAAGGAGTGAAAATAATCTGTTATTTTTTTATCAAAAGGTATTGCAAAATTTGTGAAAGTAGGGTAAAATAAATGTATGTGGTGTTGATATGAAAAAACACCTAAATATAATCTCTTTTTAGGAGGAAAATAAAATGGCAGTTAAAGTTGCAATCAATGGTTTTGGCCGTATCGGTCGTCTCGCATTCAGACAGATGTTTGGTGCTGAAGGTTATGAAGTAGTTGCTATCAACGACCTTACAAAGCCTTCAATGCTCGCTCAGCTTCTCAAGT
>CALBJC010000172.1 GCA_937892655.1 uncultured Clostridia bacterium
ATAACAAGTGGGATTATAACTCTGCTACAAACACGCTCATCTTAAAGAATGGCTTTAAGATTAAAACCGCAGCGAGTTCGATAGTTCTGCCTGATGAGGCTACAGTAGTAGTTGAGGGTAATGCAGAGGTTGTATCGCTTGGTTCAGGTGCTGGCGCTGTCTATGCTTTTGGCGATATTGATGTTGAGCTTTCAGAAAATGCAAAGCTTTATCTTGAGGGCTACAACGGTATCTATACTCCGTCAGGTACAATTTCAGTAACAGGTGCTGATGGGGCAAAACTCAAAACCTCAGCTTTACAAACAGGTATCCGTGTTGCTTCTTATTACGAGGATGAAGAGGATATCGTTGAAAAAGACAATGCTATTGTTATCAAAAACGTTGACCTTGAGATGACAGGCTATGAGGGTATCGCTACAGTACTCGGATCTGTAACTATTGAAAACTGTAAGGTAGTAGCCGATACAGAAGAGGAATGTATTCTTGTCGACTATATGTCTGATGAACCTGACGAAAAAATCAATATTACTATCAAAAACTCAACTCTTGATTTATCATCAGGCGAAGAAGTTATTCAGAGCTATATCGGAGATGTAGTGCTTGAAAGCTGTAAAACAGAGCTTTATACCGATGATGAAGAGGGCATATATTCATACGATGATATTATAATTTCAGGCGGTAGTCTTGAGATTGATTCAGCTGAAAACTGCCTTGAATCAGACTGCGGTAAGATAGAGCTTAAGAATGTAACATATAATCTGTTTTTCAATAATCCAAATGGTGAATATGATATTATCGCAGGCTATGATGTATCCCTCAGCGGAGTTTTCGCAGTATATGATGCTGATATGAAGCTTTTGTATCAGGGAAATATGACCGATGAAATCAAGGAAATGTTCGATGAGAAGGGATCGTTTGGTTTCTATGATGAAAACGGTGAATTTATCTATCCTGTAAGGGTTAAGAGTGTAATTATTCCTTCAGGCCCTTCAGGCAACAACGATGCTGCAACAGGCGGCGATGTAGTTGTAACTCCAAGCGGTGATGTTGTTATCACTCCTGATGGCGATGATACTGCAACCGATAGTGATACAACAGACAGCACAACTCCTGATAATGAAGACACAAACCCTGATATGGGTGTAAAGCCTGCATTCTCAGTGTTGCTCCTTGCTGTATCTACCGCATTTATAGCATCTAAAAAGAAAAAATAGCACATAAAACAAAAAGCCTTGGCAGAAATTTCTGCTAAGGCTTTATCTTTTTATAGCTTTGTTGTAGTATTCATAATATGCGATAACATGGCTTTTAAGCTCATCGTTATCGTCATAGGCTCTGATGTCAACGCCGTCGAGGCTCATAAGCTCTGCCATAATGGTGCGCTTTGTTGAGCAGCGAAAAACCTCGTGACCGTCACAAAGGAGTATAATCTCATCATCCGTAACCGAGATACCGCCGTTTTTACCGAGTATTACCTCATCCTGAGAGTTTACGCCCTTTCTCAAAACCGCCTGCTTTATCCTTTTGCGGTGAAATTTTTTCATATCTGAAAGCTTTGTATACTTTTTCTTTTTTGAAAATAAGCCCATTATTTTTCACCGCCTAAAAAACTGATCATTTCACGTCTTAGCCTTGCTATCGGCAGCCCCACGATATTATTATAGTCACCGTCAATCTTTTCTACCATAAAAAAGCCCTGTGTCTGAATACCGTAGCCGCCCGCCTTGTCAAACGGGTCGCCGGTAGCGATATATGCGTTTATCTCATCTTCTGTCAGAGGGTAAAAGTATACATCTGAGCTTTGTGTAAATGAATGTGTTTTACCATTCTTGCAAAGGCTCACGCCGCTCAAAACCTTATGAGCCTTACCTGACAAAAGCGTTAGCATCTCAAACGCCTCAGTCTTTGTTTTTGGCTTGCCGAGAATTCTGCCTTCACATATAACAACGGTATCACAGCCGATAACAAGCTTGTCGGAATTATCCTTTGCGATATGCTGTGCTTTTTTTGCAGCGAGTATTTCAGCAGCTGAGAATACATCTGTATTCTGGGGCAGCGTTTCGTCGATATCTGCAGGGATTATCTCAAAGCTGTCGGCAATGAGCGATAAAAGCTCTTTTCTGCGAGGTGACTGCGAGGCGAGAATGATCTGAGTATTTTTAAAATCCATAATGCTTCCTCAAAAAATTACGCCGATAAGATAACTTATCGGCGTAGTGTATTTTTATTAACCGATCTGGTTGCCGCAAGCTGAGCAGAACTTTGTGCCAGCCTTTTCCTTGCTGCCGCAGTTTGAGCAGAAAACATCTGCTGCAGGAGCAGCCTCAGCAGGAGCAGCCTCTACAGCTGTTTCTACCTTAGCACCGCAAGCTGAACAGAATGATGTTGAAGCATCAATTTCAGCACCGCAGTTTGAGCAAGTCTTAACGCCCTTGATCTTCTGGATCGTAGCCTTAGCTTCAGCAATTTTTGCTTCCAAAGCCTTGATATCAGCAAACGCCTGAGCAAATTCGTTTGACTGGTCATCAGCGTACTTTTCAAACATAGTCTTACCGATTTCAGTAAACTTAGCAGTAATTGCCTTTGTATCTTCGCTTATCTGGCTGTTGAGCTTAGCTGTTTCTGTAAAATCCTTAGTCTTAGCGCCAAGTGCGTTTGCGCCTTCCTGAATCTTGTTACCAATGTTATCAAAAAATCCCATTGTAATTACCTCCAAATGATGTATTACAATTATTATATATTATTTTCTCTCAATAGTCAAGAGAAAAGAGGGCATAAAAAACGAGCCTTCTCTAAAAGAAAGCCCGTTTTGAATTACTTGATTGTTACACCTGTGTAGTAGTGGTTTAAGATATCAAGGTAGCTCCAGCCGCCCATTGTAGCGTAGTACTGAGCACCATACTGTGACATACCAACACCGTGGCCGTAGCCGTAGGTTGTGAATGTGAATACGCCATCTGAGTATGAAACCTCAAACTGTGATGACAAGAGCTTTGACTGACCCATGATAGATTCACGCAAGAGAGCGCCTGTGATCTTTCTTGTTCTGCCGTTTGATGATAATACACATGATGAGTTACCATCAATCAAAAGCTCGTTTACATACTTACCATCGATGTAAGAAACTACTGTAAACCAGTTTTCTGGGTCATCTGACAAAGTAATGTTTGTCTTTGACTCGATCATATTTCTTATCTGGTCTACTGTATAAGTTTTCTGCTTGCCGTAGTAAGCGCCGCCTTCAGCGTCAAATGCAGAAGGAACACTTACAAGGTAAGGGTAAGAGTTGCCCCATACTGACTTACTTGAAGCGGTAGTGCCGCCTGTTGCAGCGCAGTAGGTAGCCTGAATGAACTTATCGTTGTAGTACATTGCCTGACCTGCAACGCTCTTTACAGCGTTGATGCTCTTCTGTGATGCACCGTTTTTGAGTGCAACTGAAGCCTTGATGCCGTAGGTATTGCAGTACTTGATGTAAGTATAAGCCGCAACTGCCTGAGCCTTGATAGCTTCTTCATGGAAGTTACCAACCTCATTCCATGTAGTCTGGATCAGGATCGTCAGAGCGTCATCAGTAACGTACTGACCTGTAACAAGGTCATAAACTGTAAGAGTTTCGCCTGTGAGGTCGTGTGGTGGGATAACTGTATTATTGCCTGATGGTGCAGGGGTTGTAGTTGTAGCCTCTGTACCTGGAATAATGATTACAACGCCGCCGCTTGTTGTATCAGCAGGTCTTGTTGTAGTAGTTGTAGTCTCCTCAACCTTCTGAGTGGTTGAATGAGTGGTTGTAGTAGTTGGTGGGGTAGTTGTTGTAGTAGTAGGAGTAGTTGTAGTAGTTGTTGTTTCTTCTGTCGTAGTAGTTGTAGTTTCAGGTGCGGTTGTTGTTGTCTGGGATGGAGTTGTTGTGTCTGAGGTTGTACCTGTAGTTGAATCCTCTGTCTGAGTTGTTACAGAAGTTTCAGGTGCCTTTGAGATAGTGTCAGATGCTTCATCATTGACATTTACCTCATCAAACATATAGCCGTACTCTTCAATACCTGCTTTCCACCAGTCAATCTGAGTGTAGATGTTTGTGATATCGTCAGGAGCTGTAAGGTCTGAGTCTTCAGCATAAACGCTGTCTGTAGCCTCAGGAGTAGCATCGGCGATAAACAAACCGTTGTCGTAAAAATCACCACATTTGTCGACAAGAGCAATCATAAGAGTATACAATAATGCAACCGACATGATAGCAGCTATACTTTTCAGTGGTAGTCTTTGCTTCATCTTATTAACCTTCCTTTTTTGCAACTGCTGTAAACTATATTGATGTTAACCTGTTTTGCAATTTGCAATATATTAATCAGATACAGTGGGTTAGGCTGTTATCGGATTTTCAAAAATTAGTGGTTAGGTGAACCGAGCCATGGGTATACTTCGTAAAGAGCGTATGGGAGCCATGGGTTTGGATTTACCTTATATGAGTCGATATACTGCTCTGCAGTTTCACCGTCTCTGAGCTTTCTTGCAACAACTACAAGTCTTGAGTTGTCAAAGCAGCCTGTACATGTAGAGAGTGTGATAAGCTCATCGCCGTATTCAACCTCGATATCGCTCAAGAACATTGAACGCTTCATAACGTTGTCGTAGTAGTCATTGAATGCAGCTTCATCTTCAAAGTTTCTTACTGTATGATACTTGAAGAGGTTGCCGTTATCCTGGTAATCATAGATACCTGTGAGGAAGATACCGAAGATTACATAATCATTTTCTTCCCAGAGAGTATCAAATTCAACCATATTTGCATCCTTTAATACTTCAAGACCTGATGCAGGGTCGTAAAGAGAAGTATATGTACCGTAGCCTGACTTGTAGTCATTCAAATGTCTGAACATTGAGCCGTTTGCCATGTTGTGACCGTGCAAAACGATGTTGTCAGCGTGGCCTTCAGCTGTGATAGGAATCTTGTAGTCTGCAAAGATCCAGCCTGCAGCGCTGTATTCCTTGTTGAAGTCCTTATCTACATAGAATGAGTTGTCAGTTGTCTGTAAAACAGGGTATTCGATGTAAGGCTTGCCCTCGCTGTCAACGTTGCCAGGTACTCTGATAAAGCCGATAGTATCTGAGTTTATCTCTAAAAGCTGGTCATACTTGTCCATGATCTGAGGTGGTGCTACCTCGATGATGATGTCAGGTGATGACTGTTCAGTTGTAGGGGTAGTTGTTGTAACCTCAGAGCTTGGGTCTGACATAAGGTCTAAAAGACTGTCCTGAAGCTTATCCTGCTTTGGATCACCAAAGAAGTGGTGGCAGAGGATAACGCCTACAACGATAAATGTGATGATAGCTGCAATCAGAACGCACTTTCTGATTACATCGCCTGTTGAATCGCCCTTCCAAGGGAGAATTGATTTTAAAAAGTTCATAACAGCATTGCCTTCTTTCTTTGGCTTTTTGTTGTTGTGTAATTCATTTGTCATTGCCATAATGGTTTTTCCTTTCTTTTTAGCTTTTTTCTGTATATTTTTCAGCTGTTGTCAAAATGTCGTCAAAAACGCTCAGTACTGTTAAAAGCCTTATTGACTCTCTGTCAATACCGTCTATTTTATCAAGCTCCATATTGTATGTATACTCTCCTACGTCTGATGAAATGCCAACGTATACTGTACCCGCCGGCTTACCCTCACAAAGCCCGGGACCCGCAGAGCCTGTTATACCGATACCGATCATAGCGCCTGATAAAGCTCTCGCTCTTTTTGCCATTTCAACAGCCGTCTGAGCGCTCACAGCGCCGTGAGTCTCGATAATACTTTTATTAACACCGAGAATTTTTTCTTTGATGTTATTTGAATAGGTGCATAACCCTAGCTCGAATATCGCTGACGCACCGCTTATGGAGGTTATCATCTGTGATAAAAGCCCTCCCGTACAGCTTTCAGCGCAAGATAGCGTAATAGCACTATTGTACAAATATTTTATAACATTATTGGCGGTTCTGTCAAGATAATTGCGTATTAAATCGTGATTATTCGCAAAATGTGGCGCTTTATATTCTTCTTTTAGCATATATTCACCATACTTTTTTCCAATTTCTGTAAATAATATGAACTGTAAATTTCAAAGTTGTGCCTCAAAACTATCATATATACTATATAAAGTGGTTAATGGTTAGGCTCATCGAGCATACCGCCATACGTTTCATACAAAGCGTATGGAAGCCACGGGTCAGGGTTGAGCGTATAGCTGTCGATATACTGCTCAGCGGTCTCACCGGGTCTTAGCTTTCTTGCTACAACAACGCATCTTGAGTCTTCAAAAACTGCAGAGCAGGTTGAGAGAGTAAGTAAATCTTCACCAAATTCAACCTCGATGTCGCTTAAAAACAGCGAACGCTTCATAACGTTATCGTAGAAATAATCAAAATCCTCCTGAGTAGTTATCTCACGTGTCTTGAAATATTCAAAAAGGTGACCGTCATCCTGATAATCGTAAATGCCCGTTACAAATACGGCAAATATCACATAGTCTGATTCCTGCCAGAGAGTGTCAAACTGAACGAGGTTTGCCGCCTTTAAAACCTCAAGTCCGCCCTCAGGGTAGTAAACGGATGAATATGTGTTAAAGCCTGACTTGTAGTCATTGACATGCCGAAACATTCTGCCGCTTGCCAGGTTGTGACCGTAAAGGGTTATGTTATCAGAAACGTAGGTGTCTGTGAGTATTGCCTTGTAGTCTGCAAAAACCCATCCGCCCTGACTTGGCTCTTTTGTGAAATTGTGTTCAGCGTAAAAAACATTGTCAGGCCCCTGAACAACAGGGTATTCAACATAGCATACGCCATCGGGATTCAAAAGCCCCGGGATTTTTATCATACCAACAGTATCAGGGTTTATCTCCAAAAGCTGTTCGTATTTGCCAAGTATTTCTCTTGGCACATATGTGTCATCATCGGGGTTCACAGAAGGCTGATTGTTCTGCGAGGTATCTCGAGAATCATCAGGGTTACCCGCCATGATGTCAAGTATTGAGTTTTCCAAAGCGTTATCCTCCTGAGAGCCAAAGCCGTATTCAAAGAGTAAAACGCCCGCATAGCAAAACGCAACGCATGAGCCTATGAAAACAAATTTTCTCAGAACATCCTGAAAGCTGTCACCCTTCCAGGGAAGTAAAAACTTGAAAATTCTGACAAAGAAGTTTGTTTCATCACGCTTTTTGCCGCTTCTGCCTATTTCATTTAGCATTGACATATTTTATCTACCTGCTTTTTAATAAGCTTTCCTTTGTTCTTTTATCTGTGGATTACATAGGTCTTTGTGTTTTTAAAGCTTTCTTCCAGAAGCTGTGTAAAATCAAACCTGCTCTGAGCTTTTTCTACATCTGAAAGAATCGGCTTTGTCTTAGGGTGCTTTGGAGTGAAAACTGTGCAGCAGTCTTCATAAGGCTCGATTGATGTTTCAAATGTACCGATTTTTCTCGAAATGAGGATGATCTCGTTTTTGTCCATACCGATACAAGGTCTGAAAACAGGGCAGTGGCATACAGCGTCGGTACAAACCATAGCTGCCATAGTCTGGCTTGCAACCTGACCGATGCTCTCGCCTGTAACGAGGGCTGAGATGCCTTCCTTTTGAGCTATCATCTGAGCTATCTCCATCATAAGTCTGCGCATAATGATGGTAAAATATTCCTCAGGACAGTTGTTTTTGATTTCTTCCTGAATTTTTGTGAAAGGTACGCAGTGAAAATTGATTCTGCCGCAGTAGTCAGACATGATCTGGGCGAGCTTTTCAACCTTCATTCTCGCGCGTTCTGATGTGTAAGGCGGTGACTCAAAGTGAACGCATGAAACCTCAACGCCACGCTTTGCCATCATGTAGCCTGCAACAGGTGAGTCGATACCGCCCGAGAGCATCAAAAGCGCTTTGCCTGAGCTGCCAACAGGCATACCGCCCGCACCGTCGATCTGGTCGGCGTGGATAAATGCGTTTTTATCTCTGATTTCAACCGTTACTGTCACCTCAGGGTTGTGAACATCAACCTTTAAGTGATGATATTTTGATAATATCTCGCCGCCGAGCTCACGCATGATCTCAGGTGATGACATTGGAAATTTCTTGTCAGCACGCTTTGCCAAAACCTTAAAGGTCTTTGCTCCCTCGAGTGCTTGACCGATATACTCAACACCT